>JAFWTG010000134.1 GCA_017519005.1 Oscillospiraceae bacterium
GGCCTTTTATGCCTGCGTGAATTATGACGAAGCAGTATGTCCAAAAGAGATAGAACAGCGGTCTGTCTGTATTCATGGAGACGCCGGAGAAATTCTTCGTATGCTCAAATGAAAGGTTGCTTTTTTTGATTTGATACAGTAAAATCTGCCAAACCCAAACGCATCACCATGCTCCGGTCGGGCGCATCCTTGTTTTTGTTTGCTCCCATTTCCATTGGAACGCTGCTTATCTCATCGGCCGTTCTTTCACGTTTCTATACAGTCCGGCTGCAATGAAACAATTTGCCGCAGCCCAGACTTCGACTGACCATCCGACGCACTGCAATCGATATCCTCCCGGAACGGTCAGAAAACCGGCCCAACGCCGCAGCGGCCCTGAAAAGGCTTGACAAGTGACCGATCGTTCGCTATAATGAGAACGATCGGTCACGATCTGCGTGGAGGGAGCTTTGGCCATGACGATCGACACAAGAGAGAATACCGGCCGCGCGCCGGAGCTGTTTTCTCAAATCGGAGGAAGCGATATGAGGATTCTGGTTTTAAACGGCAGTCCCAAGCGGGATCGCAGCGATACCATGTGCGTCACAGGGGCCTTTCTGGAAGGAATGAATGAAGCGTCGCGCCAGGAGATCCGGATCATTCACGCGATCGACAAGCACATTCAATCCTGTACCGGCTGTTTTTCCTGTATGAAAAACGGCGGGTCCTGCGTCCACGAAGACGATATGCGGGAAATCCTGGAGGAAATCCTGTCCAGTGATCTTCTGATCTGGAGCTTCCCGCTGTACTGCTACGGAATGCCGGCGCCGCTGAAGGCGCTTCTGGACCGTACGCTTCCCCTGTCCGGCATGGCAATGCAAAAGGTCGGCGACCGGTACGAGCACGTCGGGCAGGCGGATTTCTCGCAGCTGCGCTATCTGATGATCTGCGGCTGCGGCTTCCCCAACAGCAGGCACAACTTCGAGCCTGCCGTGGCGCAGTTCAAGCTCTGCTTTCCCGGTCGGCATACCATCATCACCGTTCCGGAGAGTCCCATGTTTCACGCGCCGGAGGCCGCCATCGTCACGGAACCACAGCTGGCGCTTGTCAGGCTGGCCGGAAAGCAATACGCCGAGAAGGGCGAGATTGACCGGCCCCTGTTGGACAAGGTCTGCGCTCCCATGATCCCGGAGGAGCAGTACGCGGCAATCGTGAACGGAGAGGCTGGCGCACATGGAAACGAAGCGGCTGCGCCTTGATTCAATCAAAGAATCGAAAATATCGTTTTGAATCATCTGAGGTACTTGACTATGAATCATTACATTGCCTGTTGCGGGCTGGACTGTGAGCGCTGCGAAGCCCGTCTTGCAACCGCAGAAAACGACGATTCCCTGCGGCAAAGGCTTGCAAAGGAGTGGTCTGAGCTGAACGGCGTGGAAATCACACCGGAGATGCTTCACTGCGACGGATGCAGGATCGACGGGGTCAAGACGCCCTACTGTGAATCGCTCTGTCCCATCCGCCAATGCGCGATGGGCAGAGGCGCAGAGACCTGCGGAGACTGCGGCGAGCTGGATCGCTGTGAAAAGCTGGGGCTGATCGGAAAGAACAATCCCAGCGCGCTGCAGAACCTGCGGGATTACGCCTTTATTGTCCTGCGGGATCGCCCGGAGCTCATGGATCGCGCGGCAGCCTGGTTTCACGAAAAATGGGGCGTGCCGACGGAGGCATACCTGGAATGCATGACGGCTTATCTGAACCGGGAGACGGAGAACGGCTGGTATCTGTGCCTGAAGGGCCAACGGATCGTCGGCGGTCTTGGGGTCATCGAAAACGACTTCCATAACCGTAAGGACCTGGCGCCCAACGTCTGCGCGGTGTACACGGAGGAGGACTGCCGCGGCCGGGGAATCGCCGGGCGGCTGCTGAACATGGCGGTGGAGGATATGCGGGCCAAGGGCGTCAGCCCCCTGTATCTGGTCACGGACCATGTTGGCTTTTACGAGCGCTACGGCTGGGAATTTCTCTGCATGGTGCAGGGAGACGGGGAACCCGAGATGACAAGAATGTACATTCACCGCTGAGCGCGGTATGACACGAAGGGAAAAAACAATGGATTCAAATAACTGTGAGATTCGTCCGGAGAGATTCGAGGACTACAGAGAAGTTGAGGGGCTTGTCAGGGAGTCGTTCTGGAACGTGTACCGTCCGGGCTGCCTGGAGCACTACGTGATCCACGTGCTGCGGGAGGATCCGGCCTTTGTGAAGGAATTGGATTTCGTGATGGTGCTGAACAGAAGGCTGATCGGACAAAATATGTTCATGCGGACCGTCATCCATGCCGACGACGGGCGGGTGATCCCCGTCCTGACCATGGGGCCCATCTGCATCACGCCGGAGCTCAAACGCAGAGGTTACGGCAAAAAGCTGCTGGACTACAGTCTGGACAAAGCCGCGGCCATGGGCTACGGCGCGGTGCTCTTCGAAGGCAACATCGGCTTTTACGGTCACAGCGGCTTTACCTATGCCCGCAGCTTCGGCATCCGCTATCACGATCTGCCGGAGGGCGCGGACGATTCTTTCTTTCTCTGCAAAGAGCTCGCGCCGGGCTATCTGGACGGGATCACCGGCGTTTATCAAACGCCGCCGGGTTACTACGTGGACGATGCGGCCGCGGAGGAATTCGACAAGTCATTCCCGCCAAAGGAGAAGCTGAAGCTCCCCGGACAGATTTTTGATTGAAACGATCGGCCAAGGGCCGAGGGGGATCAAGAGCGCCGTGCTGAATACTGAACGCGCGCATACCCAGCCCCGATGAAATGATTCCGTTTTACATCGAGAAAGACGGAGGTGTGCAATGAAGGAATGCTTGACTGTCTGCGGGAAGACGTACCGTCTCATCCGGCTCCTTGGCAAGGGCAAGGGCGGGTATTCCTATCTCGCGGAAAGCGATGGACAACAGGTGGTGGTCAAGCAGATCCACCACGAGCCGTGCGATTACTATACCTTCGGCAACAAGATAGAGGCCGAATTGCGGGATTATGAGCGGCTGCAAAATGCCGGCATCCGCATTCCCGGGATGCAAGCCGTTGACAGAGACGCCGAGCGGATCGTCAAGGACTATATCGAGGGGCCGACCGTGATGGAGCTGCTGCAAGCAGGCGTCTCGGTCAAGGCTTATCTGCCGCAGGTACGGGACATGGCGGCGAAGGCTATGGCCGCCGGATTCAACATCGACTATTATCCGACCAATTTTGTGGTGCAGGACGGCCTGCTTTGGTACGTGGATTATGAGTGCAACGATTACAGCGAGCAGTGGGACTTCGAGCACTGGGGCATTCAATATTGGCAGCCCAAAGTGAGCCTCCACAGCTACCGGGACGAGGATTATGAGGCCGTCTGCAACTTTCTGATCGAATTGAATCAGAAGGACAGAACGCATATCAACTGGAACTGGGCGCGCTTTGAGTGGATGATGGAGCACCCGGAGTTTGACAAAAGCGCCAGGTCCTCCATTGGGCTCTGGTGGTCGGACGGCAAAGTCGTCGGCGCGGCGATCTACGATATGTATTTTGGGGAAGCCTTCTGCGGAGTTCTGCCGGAATATGAGGCGCTGTACCCGGAAATTCTGGACTACGCATACCGGGAACTGAAGGACGATTCCGGGCTGGCTGTCGCAATCCATCAAGAAAACGCAGCAGAAATAAAGGCAGCGTTACAAGCCGGATTCGAAAGGACCGACCAGAAAGAGACGATCATGGAGCTCTCCCTTGACAGAGAATTCTCATCATATCTTCCCGGGGGACTGCAGCTTCGGGAAATGGATCAGATCGCGGATCGGGCTGCTCTTGAGTGGCTGTTCTGGCAGGGTTTTGATCACGGGGATGACCGGGAAGCGTTTGAACGTTCTCTGGATCACGTTCCGCACATCCGAAGGCATTTCAACAAAGCCTTATGCCTTTCCGCCGCGGATCCTTCCGGAGAGCCAGTATCGCACTGCTCCCTCTGGTTTCATCCGGATACGGACTATGCCTACGTAGAGCCGGTCTGCACGATCCCTGACTATCGCGGTAAAGGCATTGCCGCCGTGCTCCTTTCGGAAGCGATGAACCGGGCAAAGTCACTAGGCGCCAAAGAAGCCTATGTGATTTCCGATCTCCCGTTCTATGAGAAGCTCGGCTTTGAAAATGCGCAGCGTTTCTCGTTTTACCGAAAGGCATAGCTGACGCAGAATGAATTCCTCCCGGCTGCAGCCGCTGGCAGCCGCCCGAGAAAAGCATAGTCATTCATTTCGCTTCAGAAACAAGCATGAGCAAGGCCCTTCGCTGTCGGCATACAGCGAAGGGCCTTTTATCGTAACAGGAGCGCCGGGATCAATGACTTTCGTTCGCGCCGCGGAGCCGGGTGCTTTCCCTCCGGATCAGGTCCGCGTTCAGATAGACCGTACGGGTTTCCAGGGTTGGCTCCTTGATGCGGGAAATCAGCATCTGCGCCGCCACGTAGGCCATGGACTGCGTGTGGATGTGAACCGTGGTCAGGGTCGGAGATACGTGCCGGGACTCCTCCGAGTCGTCGAAGCCGCAAATCATCACGTCCTCCGGCACGGATTTTCCGAGCTTCTTGAGGATACTCATGACGTCGATGGCAATGGAATCGTTGGCGCAGAAAAACAGCTCCGGCAGCTCCTCCAGCTTTGACAGGATGTAATAGATCTCGATGGGGTCGTTGCTGTTAAGCAGGCAGAGCCTGTCTGCGGGCTTGTGCGCCAGAGAGAGAACCCGGATTAGCGCACAGTACCGCTCGAAGAAGGACTGACAGTGGGTAATGTCTCCGATGAAGCCGATGCGGTCCTTGCCGGCTTCCAGCATTTCAAGGGCCAGCTTAGACAGGACGTTGGTGTTGTCCATCAGGATACAGTCCGCGTTGAGTACGTGGCCGTTATACGGGCTCGGCCCATCCACAAAGAGCAGCGGCAGGCCCAGCCAGCAGAGCATGTCGTCATAGTCCCGGTCGAACATTTCAAAGCACACAAGCGCTTTTGTGTTTTCCGAGGGAAGCGGATAGGGCAGCTGCTTCTGCTTCAGTTCCTCGCTGGAAACGTAGTGAGAGGTCAGCGTGTAGCCGAAATTCGCCAGCTCCGTGCGCAGCCGGTCGATCATGGTCAGGGCAAAATGGGAGCCCTCCAGATGGTAGGAGGTAAGCAGAGCAATCTCGCCGGAGTCGTTCGGCTCGGCGGCCGTAGGCTCCGGGGACTCCCGGCTCAGCTCAGACATCGAGCGAACGTAGGAAAACTGCTTATAGCCCATCTCCACCGCTTTTCGGAGGATTCTATCCCGCGTATCAGCCGCGATTCCGTCGCTGTTGTTGATCGCCTTCGAGACGGTGTTTCGGGAGATTCCCAGCGCATCTGCGATATCCTGAATCGTGACTTTCATGTTTCTGCATCCCTCTAACCTATTTTTTATAGCTTATCATAGTATCCCGGAAATGTCAAACTCTTTTTGCCGCTGCTGGAATCCCGCTTTGCATTGCACAAAGCTGCAGGAAAACGGATGCAAAAACAATCATAAATATGAAAAATGAGTTGACATTGTGCATTTGCACAGTTATATTTATAAATGTAAGGCGTATTGTTTTGTCTGCGCCCAAACATGATTCAGAAAGGACTTTTCTGCTATGAAGAAAACCGGAATTCTGGCGTTGCTGCTGGCAGTTCTGCTGCTGGCCGCCTGCAGCGGACCCGGGACCCTCCCGGACGAGCCCTACGCCGCTGTCCCCTATCAGCTTTTCCCCGCGCCGGACGGCGCATACGTGGGCGACACCATGCCCTTTGTCACCAGCGACGGAATGCTGGAGCTCTATTACCTGTACGACACGGACCACAACGGCCAGGGCTATCACCCGATCTACCGCTACCGGACCGACGATCTGGTTGGCTACGAGGATCTCGGCATGGCCCTGAATTACGGCATGATGTCTGAGCCGGACCCCGCCCTTGGCACCGGCTCCGTGATGCAGGACCAGAACGGCCTGTACCATCTCTTCTACACCGGTCACAACGACACCGGCAACGGCGGCAACGGCAAGGAATGCGTCATGCACGCCACCAGCCCGGACCGCGAGACCTGGACCAAACAGCCCGACGACACCTTCTTCGCCCCGGACAACTACTCCCACGACGACTTCCGGGATCCCGAGGTGTTCTGGGTGGAGCGCGACCAGTGCTACTGGCTGCTGATTGCTGCCCGTGACAACAGTCTGGGCGGCGTGGTGGCCAAATACACCTCCAAGGATCTGAAGACCTGGAGCTTTGAGGGGCCGATCTACGCCCCGATGGCCCAGTACATGCTGGAGTGTCCGGATCTGTTCTGCATCGGCGACACCTGGTATCTGACCTACAGCTGGGACTGCGTGACCTACTATGCCATCGGCGAGTCCATGGACGGCCCCTTCTCCGCTCCGGCAGACAACATCCTGGACGGCCAGGGCCAGATGAGCGGCAACGGCTTCGTGTTCTACGCGGCGAAAACCGCCCAGTGGAACGACGACACCTATCTCTGCGGCTGGCTCGGCAGAGCCGGTCTGAGCGGCGACTCCGGCGTCTATCAGTGGGCCGGCAACGTGCTCAACCACCAGCTGGTTCAGCATGAGGACAAAACCCTCGGCGTTGACGCGCCGGAGAGCTACGCAAACTACTTCACCGCCAGCAAGCCCTTCCAGGCGGTGAAGAAGCAGGGCGGCGTCAAGATCAGCGACAACAACATCACCCTCACCCCGAAGGACGAGGTCTACGCCCTGGCCGACATGGGTACCCGTCCCGCCTCCGTGCTGCTGGAATGCGACGTGACCCTGGATGGGGACGGCCGCGTGGGCTTTGCCTTCGGCGGCAGCGAGAAGGACCCCAGCTATACCGCCCTGTGTCTGGACGCCAGTCGGGACCAGATCCACTATGAGGGCTACGAAATCGAGGACCTTCGGGACATGGACCCCGTAGCGCTCACCCGCTTTGCATTCAAAGAATCCGCTGTCCATCACGTGAAGCTGGTCTGCGAGAACGAGATCGTCGTGCTCTACATCGACAGCACGAAGGCTCTGAGCTGCCGCATCGCCCACTCCACAGAGGGCGCCCACATCTGCGTCTTTGCCGACGGCTGCGGCGCCAGCTTCCAGAACATCACCATGAAGCTCCCCGGCTGATCTGCCGCAAAAATCGCCGCGCTCCGTACGGAACGCGGCGATTTTTGCGTCATTCCTTTAAAAGGTATCGCAGATAGCTCAGGCAGACGGCCCGGCGCGGGGTGTTGGCCACGACCCCCAGATAGAGGGGGTCCTCAAACTGCCCGGCAAACAGAGAAAGGGCGTCCACCTGAAAGGCATTGGCCTCAGTCTTCGTCACCACGATATGCTCCTCCGCCTCTCTGAGCTGATATTCGATCTCGTTGTCCTCGACGGTCACCTCGTTCTCCGTGACGATCGGTGCGAGGGCCTCGGCCAGCGCCGGTTCCTCCTTCAGAAGCTCCTCCACGGCAAGCAGATAGCCCTGCGAAGAGAGAATGTCATAGGACTGCCCGCTCATCAGAATGAAATCCAGCTGCTGCTGCTCCACAGAGGCCATGAGCTTGATCCGGGTCGCGTAGGCGCTGCGGTGGGTGGTCACGTCCGTTTCCTCGGCTAGATAGAGGTCCCGGTAGATCAGCAGCTCCTGCCGATCCGCGTCAAAGCCGACGTCGTTCAGGAAGCCGACGGTCATGGCCTCCTCCAGCTGGCTGTTCACGGAGACGTTGATCATTGCCAGATACAGCACCGGGTCCTTTTTGGTCAGAATCCGATAGACCACGGAGCCGAGGATCACCAGAGCCGTCAGGCCCAGGATGATGGGCCATTTGTGATAGAGCCAGATATGCGCGAGCTTTTGCCGGAAGCTGAGCTGCCGATAGGCCGCGCGGGCGTCCCGGAAGTCCTTCTCCGCGCGGTTCATTGCTCCGGCTCCTCCCCGCTGTCGTCAGTCTTCTCTTCGTCCTCATCCTCCTCGTCCGGATCATAGGTGCAGGCGTCAATGACCCGCCAGAGCAGGATGGAGCTGAGCATGGCGCTCAGGCCCTCCCCCAGCAGGAGCAGGGGGGTAAAGAAGCGAACGGTTACAAAAAACACCGCGAAGTGGATTGCGAACACCAGGATCGTGCAGAACAGATAATGCGCCCCGATCAGGAAGGAGTTCTTCAGCATGGCCCGGTTCGTATTACGGACGCTGGCCACCAGCGGAAAGAGGTAGATCAGAACGATGACGTAGAACACGGCCGCCGCGATAACCACTGCCAGCAGAATCGTCCAGAAGACCGCAAGCGGCCCAGCGGCAGTCCGCCGCAGATTGACCAGGATATAGCCGTCCAGCCCCAGGAAAATGCCGGCCGCCAGCATAATCAGCCACAGCACCGTGGCCTGCTTGAAGTTTTCCTTGAACGAGCGGAAGAACATGGAGGTCACGTTGCCCTCCTCACCCCTGGCAAG
The DNA here is from genome assembly GCA_017519005.1 of Oscillospiraceae bacterium. Classification (GTDB taxonomy): domain Bacteria; phylum Bacillota; class Clostridia; order Oscillospirales; family Oscillospiraceae; genus JAFRPC01. Next base: position 8,488 of record JAFWTG010000134.1, read on the forward strand.
CTTGAGCATGACGTAGTACAGCGCCGTGGTCGAAGCGCCGACGGTCACAATCGGAATGGAGCAGACGAACCAGATCAGGTTCAGCCAGCAGGCATAGCAGACGCGGATCATCACCTGGCTGAATTTGCTGTCGTAGGACAAAAATTTCATACTGCTGAATCCTCCTTTTCAATCCGCGTGGAATCGCGGGGCACCAGATCGGTCTGCGTGTAGACCGTACGGAAATCCAAATCCGGGTTCTTGATGCGGGAAATCAGCAGCTGCGCCGCAGAAAAGGCCATGATCTGCGTGTGAACGTGGACCGTCGTCAGCGACGGCTCCACAGTGCGGGAGTCCGCGGAGTCATCAAAGCCGCAGACCAGCACGTCCTTCGGCACGGATTTGCCGAGCTTGCCGAGGATCCGGATCAGGCTGATGGCGATCTCGTCGTTGGCGCAGACGAAGCACTTCGGCAGCTCTTGCAGAGAGGAAACGGCGTAGTAGATATTGATGGGATGGTTTTCCCGGATCACGTACTCGCTGCGCAGGGGCAGCGCAGCCATCGCCAGGGCGCTGTACAGGGCGGCGTAGCGCTCAAAGAACGACTGGCAGTGGTCGAAGTCGCCGACAAAACCGAAATTTTGAACGCCCTGCTTCACCAGACCGTCGATCAGCCGCGTCAGCTCGCCCATGTTGTCCATAATAATCTGATCCGCCTGCAGCTTACGTCCGCTGTGCTTGCTGGGTCCGTCCACGAACAGGATCGGGCGGTCGATGGCGCAGAGCATATCGCAGTAATCCCAGTCGAACAGTTCAAAGCAGATGAACGCCCGGGTGTTCTCTCTGGGAAGCGGATAGGGAAGCTGCTTCTGCGCGAGATTCTCGCGGCTGACGTAGTAACCGGTGAGGGAATAGCCAAACTGTGCCAGCTCACGCCGGAGCCGATCAACCATCGTCACCGCAAAATGGGAGTCTCTGAACTGCACGGTGGTAAGCAAAGCGATATCCCCGCTGCTGCCGGGCAGGGGCTCCGCCGTCTGCGTCTCCGGGCCCACGGTGGAAAGCGTCTGCATAAAGGAGAATTGCCGGTAGCCCATTTCCGCCGCCTTCGCCAAAATCCGGTCTCTGGTGGCGGCCGCGATGCCATCGCTGTTGTTCAGAGCCTTGGAAACCGTGTTGCGAGAGATATTCAGGGCGTCGGCAATGTCCTGAATTGTCACTTTCGCTGTCATAGGGTTCACCTCTCAGCATTGGACATTATTACAAGAAATAATACCACAATTTTGTGCAAATGTCAATACGCTACCCCACCTGGCTTGTATGTACCACACCTGGCTTGTATATTGTGGAAAGTGAGCTGTCATCCGGCTTCATAGAGATTATTTTGTGTGCAATGCGTAAATAAATGTTGACATATGCACAATTCAGTGATAGGATGATTGTATCAGGATTCTCCATGTTTTTGCGCGCTTGCTGCCGCTGGGCAGGGGGGATCTCACATAAAGAAAAGGAGGAATTCGATGAAAAATGTTTCCCCACCGGCGGATGCGCTGGCAGGAAAAAGGAACTCACGCGGCCACAACACACTGGTCTACCTGAAGCAGCACTGGCAGCTGTACGTCATTTTCATGGCGCCTGCCTTCCTGCTGACGGTGATCTTCCGCTACATCCCCATGGGCGGAATCTCCATGGCGTTCACCGAGTACAACCCAATCCGGGGTCTGTTCCACAGCGAGTGGATCGGCTTTGACAACTTCAAACGCTTCCTCTCCTCTCCGGACTTCATGCGGTACCTGATGAACACCCTGAAGCTGAGTATTTTTGGCTTGCTTTGGGGCTTCCCGATCCCGATCCTGCTCGCGTTCCTGCTCAACCGCATTCTCAGCAAAAAGACCAAGCAGAAGATTCAGCTCGTGCTGTATATGCCGAACTTCATCTCGGTCATCGTGCTCTGCGGTATCGTGCGCATTCTGCTTTCCCCCACAGGCATGATCAACTCCCTGCTTGGCACCAACACCAACTTCATGACAGAGCCCGGCGCGTTCCGCACGATCTATATCGCGTCCGGTATCTGGCAGGGAGCAGGCTGGGCCTCCATCATCTACACCGCGGCTTTGTCCAACGCATCCAAGGAGCTCAAGGAAGCGGCTGTCATTGACGGCGCCAACATTTTCCAGCAGATCAAGGCTGTGGAATGGCCCGCCATCAAGGACACCGTTCTCATCCAGTTCATCATGTCCGTCGGCAACATCATGAGCATCGGCTTTGAAAAGGCCTACGCTCTGCAGACCGACATGAACATGAGCACCTCCGAAATCATCTCCACCTACGTCTATAAGAAGGGCCTTCTGGACGGCGACTATGGTTTCTCCACCGCCGTCGGCCTGTTCAACACCGTCATCAACGTCATCCTGCTGATCTCCATGAACGCGATCGTCAAGAAGATGAATGACGGCAAGGGCATCTGAGAGGAGGGAGCTTATGAAACAGAAAATGCCAAAGAAAAAAGGCGAATTCGCCAAGCTCCCCACCGGTGACAAGGCCCTCCTGACCATCGGCTACATCCTGCTGGGCCTGTTTGTGGTGGCGATCATCCTTCCGATGGTCTACATCATCCTGGCCTCCTTCATCGACCCCATCACCCTGCAGAACAGCGGTCTGACCTTTGACTTCAGCAAGTGGACCACCACCGCCTACGAGCGTGTTCTTGAGAACGCCCAGATCTGGGTTGGCTTCAAAAACGCCATCATCTACTCGGTTCTGTTCACGATCATTTCCGTGGTTGTGACTCTGCTGGCTGCGTACCCCATGTCCAGAGCTGACTTCAAGGGCAAGGGCTTCTTCAACACCATCTTCGTGATTACCATGTTCTTCGGCGGCGGCCTGATCCCCACTTACCTGCTCATCAACAACCTGGGCATGCTGGACACCATCTGGGCCATTCTGATCCCCGGCGCCTTCAGCGTCTGGAACATGATCATCGCCCGCACCTACTACATGGGCATCCCCCGGGATCTACAGGAAGCCGCCGGCATCGACGGCGCCTCCGAAATGGTCTACTTCTTCAAGATCCTCCTGCCCGTCTGCACGCCCATCATCGCTACCATTTCCATGTGGCAGTTCGTCGGCATGTGGAACAGCTACTTCGACGCCATGATCTACCTCAACAGCGCGTCCAAGCAGCCTCTGCAGTTGGTCCTTCGCTCCATCCTGATTCAGAACCAGCCGGATCCCGGCATGGTCTCTGACATGCAGTCCACCGCGCAGCGCGCCCAGATGGCTGAGCTGCTGAAGTACGCTACCATCATCATCTCCAGCCTGCCGCTGCTGATCATGTATCCCTTCTTCCAGAAGTACTTCGACAACGGGATCATGGCCGGCGCCGTCAAGGGCTGATGACAAGCCGTTCAAAAATTGAAAGGAGAAACAACACATGCGTAAACTCACCAAGTCCGTTGCCCTTCTGCTGGCCGTGCTCATGATCGCGGGTCTCTTCGTAGCCTGCGGCGGCGGCGGCAGCACCTCAGGCGGCGAGGCCGGCCTCGACGTCGATCCCGCTACCCTGAAGTTCCCCCTGGCTGAGAAGGCCGAGATCTCCGGCCTGACCAGCTTCCCCGTCGGCTCCGAGTCCGAGCCCAACAACCGCACCATCTTCAAGCGTCTGGAAGAGAAGACCAACGTCCACGTCAACTGGAAGGCCATCCAGAGCGACCAGTGGGGCGACAAGATCTCCCTCGAAATGTCCAACCTGAAGACCCTCCCCGAGTTCGTGTTCTCCGCCGGCTTCTCCGATACCGACCTGCTGAAGTACGCCAAGCAGGGCGTTATCATCAACGTCGAGCAGTACATCGACAAGTACATGCCCAACCTGAAGAAGGTCTTTGAGCAGGCTCCCGAGTACCGCACCATGTGCACCGACGAGAACGGCCACATCTGGGCTCTGCCCTGGATCGAGCAGCTCGGCTACGAGAAGACCGCCATCCAGACCATCGGCAACATGCCCTTCATCAACGTCGCCTGGCTCGAGTTCCTCGGCCTGGAGATGCCCCACACTGTCGACGAGTTCGAGAACGTTCTGATCGCGTTCCGCGACAACGCTGACAAGCTGAAGGCTGAGTTCAAAATCGAAGGCGACATCATTCCCATGTCCTGCATCATCGGCTCCGGCAACGAGGACTGCCGTGTTCTGACCAACGGCTTCGGCGAAGGCTACGGCGATCCCGACGACGGCCGCCACATTGTCGTTGACAAGGACGGCAAGGTCATCTGCTCCGCTATGACCGAAGGCTACCGCAAGGGCTGCGAGTGGCTGCACAAGCTGTACACCGAGGGCCTCATCGACAAGGAAGCCTTCACCCAGGAATGGGCCACCTACGTTGCCAAGGGCAAGTCCGGCCGCTACGGCGTCTGCTTCTCCTGGGACGTTGCCAACATCGCCACTGTTTCCATGGACGATCTGATCGCCGGCAAGGGCTGGCAGCCCCTGCCCATGCTGAAGGCTGACGTTCTGAACCTGACCCCCGTGACCGGCTCCTACACCTCCGGCTTCGACCGCGGCCGCTGCGTCGTGACCGCCAACGCCAAGAACCCCGCTCTGGTCTGCGCCTGGCTCGACCAGATGTACGATCCCATCCAGTCCCCGCAGAACAACTGGGGCACCTACGGTGAAGACGACGACTTCGACATCTTCGAGATGAGCACCAACGCCGACGGCGAGCCCATGCTGAAGCACAAGTGGCTGGGCGACGCTTCCCCCGTTGAGGTCCGTGAGGCCGAGTGCGTCGGTGGTCCTCTGGCCATCCTCGACTCCTACTACGGCAAGTACGTCACCTGCCCCGACGACGCCCAGTACCGTCTGGACTGGATCAAGAACGTCTACACCCCCGACATGAACGCCAAGTACGTCTACCCCAACGTGTTCATGAGCACCGAAGACACCAAGACCATCTCCAACCTGAACGCCGACATCTACAAGTGCATCAACGGCTTCCGCGCCGACGCCATCATGAACGGCTTTGACGATGCCGCTTGGAACAAGCTCCAGAGCGATCTGAAGGCCTACAAGGTTGACGAGTACCTGGCCATCTTCCAGAAGTACTTTGACGCTTTCAATAAGTAAGCGGCTCCGCTGTCAGTAAGGAGGTCGTTATATGGCAGAAGTCATTCTGAAAAACATCAAAAAGGTGTACCCCTTCGTCTCCGGCGAGGATAAGAAAAAGTCCAAGAAAAAGAAGGCTGACCAGCCCGAGAAGAAGAAGGTCAATCTGCAGATCACCGACGAGGGCGTCGTGGCCGTGCAGGAATTCAGCCTGGACATCAAGGACAAGGAATTCATCGTGCTGGTCGGCCCCTCCGGCTGCGGCAAGTCCACCACCCTTCGCATGGTGGCCGGCCTGGAGGAAATCTCCGGCGGCGAGCTGATCATCGACGGCAAGGTGATGAACGACGTGGCCCCCAAGGACCGCGACATCGCCATGGTCTTCCAGAACTACGCGCTGTACCCCCACATGACCGTGTACGACAACATGGCCTTCTCCCTGAAGCTGCGTCATACCCCCAAGGACGAGATCGACCGCAAGGTCCGTGAGGCTGCCGAGATCCTGGACATCACCCAGTACCTGGAGCGCAAGCCCAAGGCCCTGTCCGGCGGCCAGCGGCAGCGTGTGGCCATCGGCCGCGCCATCGTCCGCGCCCCCAAGGTCATGCTGATGGACGAGCCTCTGTCCAACCTGGACGCCAAGCTGCGGAACGAGATGCGCGCCGAGATCATCAAGCTCCGCCAGCGCATCGACACCACCTTCATGTACGTGACCCACGACCAGACCGAGGCCATGACCCTGGGTGATCGCATCGTCATCATGAAGGACGGCTACATCCAGCAGATCGGCACCCCGCAGGAGGTCTTCAATCATCCCGCCAACCTCTTCGTCGCCGGCTTCATCGGCATGCCCGTCATGAACTTCTTCGACGCGGAGCTGGAGGAGAAGAACGGCAAGTACTTCGTCAAGCTGCACGACTACGAGGTGGAGCTCTCCGCCGACAAGGAAGAGCGGCTGCGCAAGAACAACGTGAAGTCCCAGAAGATCACCCTGGGCGTCCGTCCCGACCACACCGACGTGGCCGAGAAGGGCGGCGTCGAGGGCAAGGTGGAGGTCTCCGAGATGATGGGCTCCTCCGTGCATCTGCACGTGAACGCCGACGGCAAGGACGTCATCATCATCGTCCCCACCCAGGATCTGAAGGAGAACTTCAACATCGGTCAGGCGGTCCGCTTCTGCTTCAACGGCAACGTGGCCCACGTCTTCTCCAAGGAGACCGATAAGAACCTGGAGTATTGATTCTCTCAATCCCAAGCGCTCCCGCCTTCCGCCGGGGGGCGGGAGCGCAACTGAACGATTTCCTCTGTGTGGAACAGACCACACAGAGGAAATCAAAGAAAACGCCCGGTCAGAGCGCACAGAATCTGTGCGTTGTGACCAGGTTGTTTTTTCCGCCGCATTCCGAATTGCTGTACTTTTTTGCTGCGTTATAGTATCATTAAATTTCGGAGTGTCAGAGCTTTATGAACAGGCTGTCTGCGGATACGCCGCTTCACAGTGTACAATGGAGGGACAATATGAAGAATAAACTGCAAAAGGCCAGAGATTTTGAGAAAAAGTATCATCCCATGCTTTCCAAGGACGATCAACCGCGCTTCCACGTCACCGGCGGCATTGGCTGGATCAACGATCCCAACGGCTTCAGCCTGTACAAAGGGGAGTATCATCTGTTCTACCAGTACTACCCCTACGACGTGAAATGGGGTCCCATGCACTGGGGGCACGTCAAGACCAAGGATTTTCTCCACTGGGATCGGCTGCCCTGCGCCCTGGCCCCTGATCAGCCCTATGACAAGGACGGCTGCTTCTCCGGCGGCGCCATTGAGCTGCCGGACGGCCGGCATCTGTTGATGTACACCGGCGTCCGCAACGTCCGCCGTTCCAACGGTCTGGTGGACGGCTTCCAAACCCAGTGCATCGCCATTGGCGATGGGGTGGACTACGAAAAATATGAGGGCAATCCCGTTCTGGACGAAAAGGATCTGCCCGAGGGCGGCAGCCCCATCGATTTCCGGGACCCCAAGATCTGGTTCGAGGACGGCAAGTACTGGGCGGTAGTCGGCAACCGTCCCGCGGACGGCTCCGGCTCCATCCTCCTGTTTGAGAGTGAGGACGCCCTGCACTGGATGTTCCGCTCCGTGGTGGCCTCCTGCCACAACCAGTTTGGCAAGATGTGGGAGTGCCCCGACCTCTTCCCGCTGGACGGCAAGCACGTGCTGCTGACCAGCCCACAGGATATGAGCTCCATGGGTCTGGAATTCCACCCGGGCAACTCCACCCTTTGCATCATTGGCGACTACGATCAGGAAACGAAGCACCTGCTGCGTGACAACATTCAGGCCATCGACTACGGCACCGACTTCTACGCCACGCAGACTTTGGAGACGCCGGACGGCAGACGGATCATGATCGCCTGGATGCAGAGCTGGGAGTCCTCCGGCTCCAAGGTCAAAAAGCTGCCCTTCTTCGGCCAGATGACACTGCCCAGAGAGCTTAGCATCCGGGATGGCCGGCTCTATCAGAATCCCATTCGAGAGCTGGACGCCTACCGGACCATCAAGGTCAAGTATCAGAACGTGATGATCTCCCAGGAGACCAACCTCCAGGGCGTCTCCGGCCGCTTCCTGGATATGACCGTGAAAATCCGGCCAGGCAATAAGAATCAGATGTACCGCTATTTCCGAATCAACGTAGCAAAGGACGGGGAGCGGGCCACTATCATCCGGCACAAGCCGGAGAACAGCACGATCCGGGTGGACCGCAGCCGCTCCGGCTTCCCCCACGATATCGTAAACACCCGCGACTTTCCCGTGGCTGCCAACGACGAGCTGAAGCTGCGGATCATTCTGGACCGCTACAGCCTGGAGCTCTTCGTCAATGACGGCGAGCAGGCAGCCAGCTTCGTCCTCTATACCCCGATTTACGCCGATTCCATTTCCTTCTCCTGCGACGGTGCAGCCGTCATCGACGTGGAGAAGTACGATCTGGAGGTATGATGATGAACAAACGCTTTGACGTCGTCGCCCTCGGCGAGCTTTTGATCGACTTCACGCAGAACGGGCTCAGCGAGCAGGGCAACCCGAACTTTGAGGCTAATCCCGGCGGCGCTCCCTGCAACGTCCTGGCGATGCTGCAGAAGCTGAGTCATAAGACCGCTTTCATCGGCAAGGTTGGCAGCGACGGCTTCGGCGCCCAGCTCCGACAGGTGGCGAAGGAGGCCGGGATCAACGTCGATCACCTGCTGAACGATCCCACGGTCCATACTACCCTGGCCATCGTCCACACGAAGCCGGGCGGCGACCGGGACTTCTCCTTCTACCGGGACCCCGGCGCGGATATGATGCTCCGGGAGGACGAGCTGCCCCGCTCCGCACTGGAGGACTGCCGGATTTTCCACTTCGGCACCCTGTCCATGACCCATCCCGGCGTGCGGGCCGCCACCAAGACCGCCGTGCGGATCGCCAAGGCCGCCGGCGCGCTGATCTCCTTCGACCCCAATCTCCGCCCGCCCCTCTGGAGCAGCCTGGAGGAGGCCCGGAAGCAGATCGAATGGGGCCTCGGCGTCTGCGACGTTCTGAAGATCTCCGACAACGAGGTGGAGTTCTTCACCGGTGAGACCGACTACCCCGCCGGTGCGAAGAAGCTGCTGGCGCAGTTCCCCAACATCAAGCTGCTGAACGTCACCTGCGGCCCGGACGGCAGCTACAGCTTCTGCTGCGGCCGTCAGGTCTTTGTCCCCTCCTTCAAGCTGGGGGGCACCATCGAGACCACCGGCGCGGGCGACACCTTCTGCGCCTGCGTCCTGCACGACGTACTGGCGAACGGCGTCGAGGCGCGCGGCGAGGAGAGCCTGCGGAATATGCTCCGCTTCGCAAATGCCGCCGCTTACCTGGTCACCACCAAGAAGGGCGCGATCCGCTCCATGCCGGACCCGGCGGACGTGGAAGCCATCCTCGCCGCCCACTGAGCGCTCACCCGCGGCTGTGCCGATTGCACGCCGATGAATTGAACTCCCAGCGTTTCATGACTGATTCATGTTATCCCTGCCCGCAGGGGAACCGGGCATGGGTCTTGCCTGTCGGAGTCGGATGAAGTCAAGCTTCCGGTTCCAAACACAGTCCGCCTCTCAATTCTTCCTTTTTCTTCCTGTTTTCCAATTTTCCTTTATCTCTCCTTTTCTTTTCATGTTTTGTTCCCCATCTCCCCCGCCCGGCGCAGGTTCTCCCCTGCGCTGGGCGGGGGACTTTTTCAGTGTCTTTTTCCCCGTACGGATACGTTATACGATGATCCAATAAAACCTTTTTATAATGATTTCTGGATAATGGTATCAGAAAAAGCCGCGCCCCTCGCCGCGCGAACGCGGCAAGGGGCGCGGTTCAGCACCGAACAGGCAGGGCGTCAGCAGACGAATCGGCTTTTCCCGGCAGTTCCCGGTCCCGATTTCCAATCACTTCAGGCCCTTGATCATTGCCAGATCACCATAGAGGATGGAGTCGTCGCCCAGAGCGGCAAGCTTGACGTCTACGGTCTTGCGAATCTGTGGCATGCAGTAGCGGTCCAGCTCCGAAAGAATCTTCTCCAGGAACAGTTCGCCCATGGCCTCCATCACGCCGCCGCCGTAGAGCACCAGGTCCGGGGAGAAGGTGTTGATCTGGTTGCCGGTTGCAATGGCCAGGTAATGGCAGGCCCGATCCACGGCCTCCATGGCCACCTTGTCTCCGGCAGCCAGGGCTCTTTTCAGCTTCTTGGCACGGAACACGCCCTCCCGGACGTCCTCGCTCAGCAGGCTCTCGCGGCCGCGGGAAACCTGCTGACGGATATAGGCGCTCATGCCCATTTTGCTGGAGAAGGCCTCCAGACAGCCGCGCTGACCGCAGCCGCAGAGCGGTCCCTCCGGATCCAGGATCATATGGCCGAATTCGGCGGCCTTGAACTGATGACCGGTGTAGAGCTCGCCGTTGAGAATCAGGCCGCCGCCGAGACCGGTGCCGATGAAGAAGCCGACGACGTTCCGGTAGCCCCTGGCCGCGCCGAAGTGATACTCGCCCAGTACGCCCAGGTTCACGTCGTTGCCGACGTAGAAGGGCACGCCGAATCTCTTGCGCATCGCGCCGGCCATATCGTAGTCACGCCAGGGGAGGTTTGGCGTAAAAAGCACGACGCCGCGCTCCTGGTCAATGACGCCGGGGGCGCAGGAGGCGATGGCGCTGAGCTTGGCGCGGTCAATCCCGCTCTCACGAAGCATCTCCTCCACCACGTCCGCGATGACCTGCTCCACGTCGGCAGAGCCCTCTCCCCCGCTCTTGGAGCGCTTTTTCAGGCGATAGATGATCTCGTCCTTTTCGTTGAAGATGGCGCCGAGCACCTTGGTGCCGCCGACATCCAGACAAATATAATAGCGTTCCGCCATGGCTTTGCCTCCTTTTATTGTTTCGGAAACAGGCGCTTCAGGAAGCCGCGCAGGCTCCGCCGGGTCTTGGGCTTCTCCGCCGCCCGGGAAGGCGCCGTGGTCTTCGGCGTCGGCTTCGGCGCAGGCTTTTTCGGTTCCGGGGCGGGGGCCGGCTTCTGCGGGGCGGGGGCGGGGGCCGGCGTCTGCGGCTCGGGGGTCGGTTCCTTCGGCTCTTCGATGGGGGCGGGGGCTTCCGGTTCCGCGACCGGGGCTTCCGGTTCTTCGATAGGCACAGCCTCTTCTGCCTCCGGGACGGGGGACGGACCCCTCCGCCCCAGTGTGCGCACTGGGGCACCTCCCCTTGGCAGGGGAGGTTCACCTGAGGCCTCCGGTTCCCCGATGGGAGCGGGCGCTTCCGGCTCAGCGACGGGGGCGGGGGCTTCCGGTTCTTCCACGGAGGCGGGTTCCTCCGGTTCCTCGATGGGAGCGGGGGCTTCCGGTTCCGCGATGGGGGCCGGTTTCTCCGGCTCAGGGGACACCCTTCGGGCGCTGAAATAGCGGTACAACGCCTCCTGGGAGCTGGTGCCCTCGCCGCCGTCAAAGCGGCGGTAGCTGCCGTCCGGCTGCATGAGGCTGGCCTTCTCGCGGTCTGCCCGCAGGGCGTCCAGCACGTAATTCAGCTGCTGGCGGATATCCGGCGTGACAGCCTCCAGAAAGGCCTCTACACGCCGTTCCAGGTTGCGGTTCAGCAGGTCGCCGGAGCCGATGAAGATGCGCTGATCCGCCCCCTCGCCGAAGCTGTAGACTCTGGAGTGCTCCAGCCAGCGTCCCACCACGCTGCTGACGGTGATATGCTCCGTCAGCCCCGGCACGCCGGGCCGCAGCGAGCAGATGCCGCGGATGAAGAGCTCCACCCGCACGCCGGCGCGGGAGCATTCGATCAGCTTTTCCATCAGATCGCGGTTGTTCATCGCGTTGACCTTGATGGCCACGCGCCCGTTCTCTCCCTTGGCGATTTCACGGTCCAGCAGCTCCAGCACCCGGCTCTTGAAGCTCAGCGGAGCAATCCAGAGGGCCTGTGTCTCGGGGGGAAGCTCCCCGGCGGCCAGCGCCGCGAAGACCGCCTCCGCTTCCCTTCCCACTTCCTCGCGGGCTGTAATCAGTGACAGGTCCGTGTACTGCTCGCCGGTGACCTCGTTATAGTTTCCGGTGCCGACCTGGGTAACGTAGGAGAGGTTCCCCTCGTGCCGCCGCGTGATCACGCACAGCTTGCTGTGTACCTTGTGGTTGGGCAGGCCGTAGATCACCCGGCAGCCTGCGTCCTCCAGCATCTCGGAATAGTCGATATTGTTCTGCTCGTCAAAGCGGGCGCGCAGCTCCAGCAGGCAGAGCACGTCCTTGCCGCGGTCGGCGGCATAAGCCAGAGCCGCCGCGATTCTGCTGCTGCTGGACATCCGGTAGAGCGTAATCTTGAGGGACAGGACCTCCGGATCGTCCGCCGCCTCGTAGATCAGGTCCACAAAGCTCAGCATGCTCTGGAAGGGGTAGCTCAGCAGCAGGTCATTCTTCTCAATATAGGCAAAGTACTCGCCCTTTTTCAGCCCGATATTCCGTGCCGGACGGCGCTCCTCATAGTGCAGAGAGGCGTCGCCGCCAATGCAGGACCGGAACGAGAGATCGAAGGGCACGCTCTGGGTGAAAACGCGGTTCTCCGGCACCCGGAGCTTTTTGATCAGCAGCGCCCGGGCCGGATCGCTGAGCTTGCCGTAGATGCGGACGCGAACGGGCACCTCGCGCTTGCGCTTGGTCAGCATCGTCGTGACCTTATGGCGGAAGTCCTCATCGGCCCGATCCTCAATGTCTTCCAGGAACACGTCGGCGTTTCGCGTAACTTCCACGACAGCGGATTGCAGCACCGATTCCTTCTTCAGCAGCAGCGGCAGGAAGTGGCGCACCAGCTGGGCGGTCAGCACGATCTTCTGCCGGCCATCCACCTCGAAGCTCAGGTAGGCCGGAATGCGGTGCAGCGGGATGACGCAGAGCTTCTGAACGCTGCTGCGGCCCAAAAATGCAATGATGTTTGCCTCGCCGTCCCAGAGGAAGGGCAGCCCCTGGCTGACGTCGATGAACTTCGGAAACAGCAGGTTGCGGAGATCGCCGAAAAGCTTTTTGCTCATCAGCTCGTCCACCTTGTTGATCTTCTTGAAGTCCAGGACGTCCACCTGGTTTGCGCGCAGCTCCTCGCGGATGGCCTTCCAGATGCTCTCCATCAGTGCCTGCTGCTCCCGGGAGATCCGCAGGACCTCTCGAATCTGGGCGTCCGGCAGCATGCCGGAGAGCGGATCGGGCTTGTTCGGAGTCAGGAGGGTGCGGTGGGTCAGGATGCCGATCCGCACGCGATAGAACTCCGCGAGGTTCGACTGGTAGATCATCAAAAACTTCAGGCGTTCGAGCAGCGGCACTGCGGGGTCTGCCGCCTCCAGCAGCACGCGCTGATTGAAGGCCAGCCAGCTCAGCTCTCGGTTGACGTAAATGCTCTCCGGCACTGCCGGGGCAGTGACTTCTGTCTTTTTGTCCTTGGAAGCCATAACGGATCCGTCCTTGTCTGTTGATTACAGCCTGTCCTCACAGGCCTTTTCCAGCGCCTCGATCACGATCTTGAGGGTCTTGATGCGGGCGTATTTCTTGTCATTGGACTCAATGATGAACCAGGGGGCGTTCTCCGTGCTGGTCTTTTTCAGCATCTCGTCGATGGCCTCCTCGTACTGGGGCCATTTCTCACGGTTGCGCCAATCCTCCTCGGTCAGCTTCCACTGCTTCTCCGGGGTGTTCTGGCGGTCGTTGAAGCGGGCAAGCTGCGTATCCTGGTCGATGTGGATCCAGAACTTCAGCACCACCGCGCCCCAGTCGGTCAGCTGCCGCTCGAATTCGTTGATTTCGTTGAAGGCGCGCTTCCAATCGTCCTCGGAGCAGAAGCCCTCCAACCGCTCCACCATCACGCGGCCATACCAGGTGCGGTCAAAAATGCAGACGTGGCCGCTGCGGGGCAGACGGGTCCAGAAGCGCCAGAGATACTGGCGGGCCAGCTCGTGGGGCTCCGGAGAGGCGATCGGCATCACGTCGAAGCCGCGGGGGTCCAGCGGGCGGGCAATCCGGCGGATATTGCCGCCCTTGCCGGCTGCATCCCAGCCCTCGTAGCAGAGAATGACCGGAATCTTCTTGCGGTAGACCACGTTGTGCAGCTCGCCCAGCCGCTTTTGCAGCTTCTTGAGCTGCTCCTTGTACTCCTCGTCGCTCAGCGACGGGGAGAGATCCACGGAGGCCAGCTTCGGCATCTTCAGCAGAGGGAATTCCTTGTCAAAGGGCTTGCCGCAGTAGCGACCCTGCAGCAGTGCCTCGTCCACCTGCTCGGTCAGCAGGCGCAGAGCGTCGCGGGCAGCCAGGTTTTTCTTGTCGCCGTCCAGAACGTGCCAGGGGATCAGCTTGCCGGTCTTCTCCATGAAGCTCTCGTAGCAGTCCTTGAATTCACCGTATTCGCGCTGCTGCCAGAGGTCCTCCGCGCTTACCCGCCAGGCCGTCTCATAGTTCTCGCGCAGTCCGCGGATGCGCTTGCGCTGCTCCTTCTCGTCGATGTCTACGAAGAGCTTCAGCAGCAGATAGCCGCCGTCGCGGAGCTGCCGCTCGAACTCGTTCACCGCGCGGATGCGCTTTTTGTACTCCTCGCGGGTAATCTCACGGTGCAGATACTTGCGCACGCAGTCCTCCATCCAGCCGGAGTCATAGAACATGATCTTGCCGTTTTCCGGGATTGCCTTCGCATAGGGGTAGAGGAAGGGATAGCGCGACTCCGCCTCCGGCGTGATGACCGGGGACGTGACGTTGTAGAAGCGCGGATCGAGCTCGCTGATCAGCTCATTGATGAGGCTGCCCTTTCCGGCTGCCGCCCAGCCCTCCACCAGTACGATGATCGGCAGCTTGTTTTCGCGGATTGTCTGCTGCAGGCTCATCAGATGCTCGCGCATCGTTTTGATTTCCGCCTTAATCTGGGCGGAGCCCTCTTTCTTTTCCTTGCTCATCCGGATCTCCCTTTCTGATTATTGAATTTTTAGATTTTTCCCTCTAAAATTTATTGTACATTTGTAAATAATTATACGCCTCCCGGTGCGGGAAGTCAAGAAAAATGAAGCGGTGAACGCGCTGAATACAAGCCTGAAAACTGCCTCGCGCCGACGGACTCTCCAGGGGCCGCCGCTCAAAGCCGGCAGCGCCGGAGCGCAGCCCGGGGATCCGGACGGACTACGGCTTCGCCGCAGCGACCCGGGAGAGCTTCCCGTCCGCCAGGAAAACCGCTTCGCCGCGAATCTCCTCGTTCCCGTTTTCCAGATAAAGATACGTACCGTCCGGAAAGAGCAGGAACTGCCGGCCGACGCTGTCCGGATAGGCAATCTCCTCCATCACCCGCAGCCCGTCCAGCAGCTCGTCCTTGATCTCCTGGTAGTGGGGCAGGATCATCCGCTTTGTCAGCCCGAGACCCGGGAGAAAACGCCGATAGCCCGGGTCCACGGCCTCCCCCGCTTCCTCCGGCTGGGCATAGACCAGCTCGGCGCAGTTCATGGTTCCGGCGCTGATGCCCAGCAGCACCCCGGGGAAGTCCCGCAGCAGTGCCTTCAGGCCGATCTTCCGAAAAAAGCGGTTCTGCGTCGGCACGTGGCCGCCGCTGAGAATCAGCAGATCGGCACTGCGGACCAGCTCCGCCGCCTGCGCCTCGTTTCTTCCGTCCAAAACGCGGAAATCCGACAGCCGGGCCCCGGCGTTCTCCAGGCTCTTCTTCATGAAGCCGGCATAGTAGTCCGTAATTTCATGGGCTTCCGGGTCGGAGCAAATATTCAATACGCGGCAGGGCCGCGGGAGCACTCGCAGCAGTTCTTCCCGAAACCGGTTGGCCTCGTTCAAGCTCAGGTGGTCCGAATCCGGAGGATCGGGCCTGCTGGTCAGAAAACAGATCATAGCACGCCTCCTGTTTCCGCGGAGCCTTGCGGTCCGCGTGTTTTCCTGTTCAGTATATCGCAGGGGAAGCGGGTTGTCAAGAAACAGCGCACGAGAGAATGCGCTGCCACACTTGCATTTCCCGGGAAATGGTGCTACAATAGAGGCAACCAAAACCGAAAGGAGTCGCTTCCATGCTCGATCGTGTTTCCACCAACAAGGCCCCCGCGGCCATCGGCCCCTATTCCCAGGCTGTCTGGGCCGGTAATTTCCTCTATCTCTCCGGCATGATGCCCATTGACCCGGAGACCGGCGCCCTGGAGCCCGCCGACATCACTCTGCAGGCCCAGCGCATCATGAAAAACGTCGAGGCCGTCCTGGCCGAGGCCGGGCTGAGCCAGGAGAACGTGGTCAAGACCACCTGCTTCCTCTCCGACATGGCCAATTTCGGCGCCTTCAACGCCGTCTACGGCGCTTACTTCAGCTCCAAGCCCGCCCGCTCCTGCGTGGCTGTCCGGGAGCTCCCCAAGAGCGCCCTGGTCGAGGTCGAGGTCATCGCCTATAAGGGCTAAAAGCCATACAAAACGACCGGCGCGGGTTCGCGCCGGTCGTTTTGTATGGCTGAGCACTCCGCTCAATTTCGTGCAGCGCCCTCCAGGGCCTCCGCCGCCGCCTGCGTCAACGTCGCTGCAGCCATCTGCGGGTCCTGCAGCATGGCCGCGTGCTGGGCGGACTGGATCAGCTCCTGATCCCCCACGGTGAAGCTGTCCAGGGCCAGGCTGACCAGCTCCAGGCCGTGCTGCCCGCACCAGCCGGCGCTCATCTGCTCCCGCAGGGCGTCGCAGAGCGCTTCCGTCTGCCCCGGAAGCTGGCTCGGCCGGAGCCCGGCTTCCGCCACCCGTGCCATTGCAGACTGCATGCAGGCTGAAAGCTCCGTCTGCATGTGGGAATTGATCTCTTCCCGTCCGAAGCGTCCCGTAACGTTCCCAATGACGGTCTTGTACAGCTTCACCGGGTCCGAGACCCGATAGGAGAAGCAGCCGCTCAGCCGCACCGACGAATCCATGTCAAGGCTCGTCACCCCGTCCCGCACCCGGAAGGGGATCGGTCTCGCGCTGCGGAAGGGAACCCCGGTGATCTCCTTGGTGTTCAGGTAGTAGACGCGGTAGACCACTGGCTGGATATCGCCCCCGCCGAAGGCCACCCGCCTGCCGACCTCCTTGAAAAAGCCCTTGAGACCCCGCTGTTCCGGGTCCTCGAAGACATGTTCTCCCGGCTCCCGGCAAAAGTCCACGACCTTCCCCTGCTTGACCACCAGCACGCACTGGCCGTCGGCGACGGAGAGCACCGAGCCGTTGGTCAGCACGTCGTCGTCCTTCCGGGTGTTGGCGCTGTACTTGCTCACGTGTTTATGGGCGCGGACCAGCAGGGTTTCATCATTCAGGGCGTCGCAGACGAAGAATTCCTTCCACTGCTCCTCCAGCACGCTCCCCACCGCGCCGTGTACCGCTTTGAGAAGTCCCATATTACTCCACCGTTCCTTTCTTTTCGTCGATGGCTGTCACTGCGGCCTCCAGCGCCCGGGCGCTCCGTTCCGAAGAAAGGGTCTGCGCGGAAGGAACGTGGACAAAGGCCGCCGGGATCCCGGTCCCGCGCACCCGGTGCAGGACCGAGTAATACAGATCGTTGCAGACGTAGAGCCCCGCCGTGGCGGAGAGGGCCCCGGGCAGGCCCGCGGCGCGGATTGCCTCCGTCATGGCCTCCACGGGCAGCGTGGCAAAGAGGGCATCCTCGCCGCCGTGGACCACAGGCTCTCCCTTCGGTTCGTTTCCGGCGTTGTCCGGAATCCTTGCCCAGCGGACGTTCCGCGCCAGGAGCTCCGGGGTGACGGCTTCCCGCCCCCCTGCCTGTCCCAACATCAGCACCGCGTCGGGCTTCAGCGTTTCGATCAGCCCCAGGCACTGCTCCCCTGCCTGACCGAAGACCACGGGAAGCTGATATTTCAGGATCGTCCAGTCTCCGATCCGCTCCGGCAGCAGCTCCAGCGCCTGCGCGGAGGCGTTGATCGCCTCTCCGCCAAAGGGCTCAAAGCAGGTGACAAGCAGGAGCCTGTGGGCGGCCCGGTCCTGCCGCTCCATGGAATAGTACTTGAAATCGCCCTCTGTCCTGAACAGACGAAAGCCCGCTTTTTCCAGCACATGCTGACTGCGCAGGTTCGGGAGGATGGAATCCGCGTAAAGCACGGGAATATCCAGGCTGTGAAACACGTAGTCCGCGGCCAGACGCTCCGCCTGGGTTCCGTAACCCCTGCCCTTAAAACGGTCGTTTTTCATGCAGATGCTCAGAACGGCGGATTCACGGGGCCTGAGGTCTTTCAGGATGATTTCTCCGGCAATTTCATCGCCAAGCATCACGGCAAAGCACAAACGCTTGCGCGCAAGCTGCCGCTGAATATACTCATCCACCCATTTCGGCGTATAGGAAAAGGGCTTGAACTGTTTCTTGTCGATCAACAGCTCCGGGTCATTTTGGTACTCCCGAAAATAGGCATGGTACATCTGCGGAGTCATTTGCCGCAGGGAAACCGTGTCGCTGATCTGCACAGAATATCTCCCCTTCCCGTCCTTGTGAGACGCCGTTCGCTCTGCAGCGTTCTTTTTCAGGCAAGCGCCGCAGGCGAACATAAGGAAAAATCCTCGTCCGGAGACGAGGATTTTTTTGGAGCGGGTGACGAGGCTCGAACTCGCTACCTCCACCTTGGCAAGGTGGCGCTCTACCGGATGAGCTACACCCGCAGGCAACGGAGATATTATAGCACATAATCCGGAAAAGTCAATAGACAAATTGTACTTTTTTAATCTTTGTACGGAGAATCCTCAAACCCTTTCCGTCGAAGGCTTTCCACCATTCTATCAAGAATGCTGCGATTCATATTTTGGAAAACTGCCGTATCGCCAAAGAGGGCCACCAATGTCGGGCTAAAGCGATAATACAACCTGATAAATAATTTCCCATACCAAGTCTGATTCAAACGTTTATCGCGATATCTACGAAGAACCCAGACCTGTGGGCAATCATAGGAGCCATAGACACAGGTAGCAACATAGCACCCCTTCTTTTTTGTCTCAGAAACGGTCTTCTGGCTCAAATCAGGAGATTGTTTCAATTCCTCCTGATTCTCCACTTCTTCGTTTTCCGATTTGTCAAAGTGGCGGCGACGTTCTACGGGACTTGTCAGCGCTTTTTCAATTCTTTCTTTGATATATGGATAGTTCACACCATAATTGGTCCAAAGTGAGATCAGCGGGATTCCAGCCTCTTCCAGAATTGCTTCCACTTTTTTATCTCTTTCAATCCGCTTTTGGTTATTGTGCGTACTGTCATTGATTTCCACAGCAATCTTTGGTTCGAAAGAAGTCCCGCAAATCAGAAAATCGACATTGCGAAACAGTTCGTTCCGATATCGTGCATTGTCTGTTCGTTCAACAAAGGCCGCAAGATTGATCTGGGGAAATACAGAATATCCTTCGGGAACAGTCTGTTTCAAGGCAGAATAGAATTCCTGTTCTGTATGGGAAAGAAGCTTTGTTTTTGCTTCATACAAAAAATTGTCGTCGCTTCCGCTTGTTTGCATCGAGCATAATTCATCCTTATCATGCCATTTGCCACACTGTTGGCATTTTATAATCTGGCCCTTCTCTTTTTTCGCATAACAACTGCGGCAAAACTGGTAAGTACCGCTTTCATTGCCACATACAATACACCTCATATTTCAACCTCCTCAGTCCAGAGCATCGCTGTCATTCATATCGTCTGTTTCCATGTCATGAGGCTCGCCCAGATCCATGGGTACGCCGTTCTGCATGGCGGCCCACTGCTCCTTGGTGATCAGAAGCTGTCTGGGCTTGGAGCCCTCGAAGGGTCCCACGATGCCCCGCTCCTCCATCTCGTCCACGATCCGGGCGGCACGGGCGTAGCCCAGCTTCAGACGGCGCTGCAGCAGGGAGACGGAGCAGAGCCCGGTCTCCAGGATGACCTCCACGGCGGCAGGCAGCAGCTCGTCGCCGCTCTCCTCCTCGGCGGGCGTCCCGCTGGGATTGGAGGGCGTGGCGCTGGCGCTGGCCGGCGCGGATTTGCCGGTCTGGGTGGCCCGCTGCTCGATCTCCTGCTGGACCTCGTCGTTGTAGTCGGCGCTGCCGTTGGCCTTGACAAAGTCGATCACGCGCTGGACCTCGGTCTCGTCGATGTAGCAGCCCTGAACGCGCTTTTTAATGGACGCGCCGAGAGGTGCGTAGATCATATCGCCGCGTCCGATCAGCTTCTCGGCGCCCATGGCGTCCAGAATGATGCGGGACTCCATGGCGCTGGAGACCACCAGGGCGATGCGGGAGGGGATGTTGGCCTTCATGAGGCCGGTAATGACGTCGGCGGAGGGACGCTGGGTGGCGATGACCAGATGGACGCCTGCGGCACGGCCCATCTGGGCGATGCGGCAGATGGCCTCCTCCACTTCCTTTCCGGCCACCAGCATCAGATCAGCCAGCTCGTCGATCACTACCACCAGCTTGGGAATGGGCTCCAGCGCTTCGTCGGTGGCGGCCAGCTTATTGTAGGAATCCAGGTCCCGGACGCCCGCCTCGGAGAGGGAGCGATACCGGCGCATCATTTCCGTAACGGCCCACTGCAGGGCGCCGGCAGCCTTCTTGGCGTCGGTAACCACGGGAATCAGCAGATGGGGCACGCCGTTGTAAATGCCGAACTCCACCATTTTGGGGTCCACAACGATCAGCTTGACCTCGTCCGGCGTCGCTTTATAGAGCAGGGAGATCAGAATGCTGTTGGTGCAGACGGACTTGCCGGAGCCCGTGGTGCCGGCGATCAGAACGTGCGGCATTTTGGAGATGTCGCCGATCACGCAGCTGCCGTTGATGTCCTTACCAACGGCAAAGGAAATCTTGGACTTGGCGGAGCGGAACTCCCGGGAGTCGATGACCTCCCGGATGGAGACCGTGCTCACCTGCTTGTTGGGGACCTCGATGCCCACCATGGAGTTTTTGTCGGGGATGGCGGAGATGCGGACGCCGGAAGCGCCCAGCTCCAGAGCGATATCGTCAGCCAGGCCCGTCAGCTTGGACAGGCGCACGCCCTGGGCCAGCTGCAGCTCGTACATGGTGACGTTGGGGCCTCGGGTGACGTTGACGATCTGGGCGTCCACGTTGAAGCAGGCCAGCTTCTCCTGGAGGCGGCGGGTGTTCTCCCGCATCTCGGCGCTGGCGTCCACGCTGTCGTTGGAAACGGTGTTCAGCAGATCAATGGGCGGATAGACGTAGGCGGACTTCTCCGGCGCTGGCGCCTGCCCGACCTGCGCGTCGATTTCGGCGGCGGCCCTGCGGGCCTCGGAGGCCTTGACCTTGTCGGAGGGCAGCGGCTTGATCGGCGCGTTGGGAAGCGGCTCGGAGGCGGCGGGCTTTGGCGGGAAAACGGGAATGGGGTCCGAAAGCGGCGCGGGCTCCGGCTTTTCGGCAGCGGCGTGCTCGGGCTTTTCCGCTGCGGGCTCGGGCTTCGGCTCCAGCGGACCGTCCACGGGCAGATCGACGTCCGAGCGCTTTTTCCGGGCGGGACGGACCGTCTCCACCGGCTCCAGCGGGAGCTGCATGGGCATGGCGGCCCCCTTCGGCTCCGCATTCTCCGTCTGCGCTGCTTCGTCCGGGTCGTCTACAGGCAGGTCATAATCGAAGCGGCGCGCGGTGCGACGCTCCTCCCGCTCCTGCCGTCGAAGCTCCCGGTTCTCCCGGCGAACCTCCCGGTTCTCCCGGTGCTGGATCGCACGCTCCACCAGGACCTCGGCCGGCTCCTTGCGGGCGGGCTTATTCTGACGGCGAAGCTCGTCGCGGTGCTCATTGATGGCCCGCAGCAATCCGGTCAGCGTCAGATTGACAGAGGCCGGCAAGGTCACCAGCAGCAGAATGATGCAGACCGCCCAGCCCACGGCCTTCCCACCGGGCAGGCAGAACAGCATGGCAAGGAAACCGCCCAGCACGCCGCCGGAGAGCTTCTGCCCGCCCTCCTCGTAGAGAACCCCGAACATATCCAGACCCCAGACGGCCTTGGATGCGTCAATGGCCAGGTGAGAGATGGCGGAGACCACCACCGCAAAACTGAGTGCGCAGAGAATCCGCATGGTAACCGGACGGTCGCCGTGCCAGAACAGCGCGATGGCGCAGAGAATCAGCCCGAAGGGCAGGGCGATCAGACCAGCCTGGCCCACAATCCCCATGAAGAAGCGGGCCAGGGCGCTGGTCTTATCCAGGCCGCTGAGAATCACCAGCAGCGCCAGCAGGGCGCAGACGCCGCCCCAGATCTCCCGCTTGAATTGAGACAGGACGCTCTGCTTCCGCAGAGGCTGCTGCTTCGTGCTCTTTTTTGTTCCGCCCTTGGCGGGCGCTTTTTTTATACTTTTTTTGGCTGCCATAGTATGTAAGCTCCTGTAATGGGAAAATAAAGAGGATGCGCAGACGCGGCAGGGCTCTGCTACGCGGAAATCAGAAACAGGATCAGCGCCAGAATCGCGGCTCCCCAGAGCTCAAACGCAAAGCCGGTGGGACGGCGTCTGGACATCAGCTCTGTGAAGAAGCGGAGGGCGAAGAAGCCGGTAATGGCGGAGAGCGCAAAGCCCAGAATCAGATAGGCCGGGCCGGCCAGGGGCGTTCCGCTCCCGGCGGCCGAGATCAGCTGCACGACCCCCGCGCCGAAAAAAACGGGAATCCCCATGAGACCGGTGAACTCCGCCACGGCGGGACCGTCCAGGCCGCGGCTCAGCAGAACCGCAGCCGTGAGGCCCACGCGGGACAGGCCGGGAAACACGGAAAGGGTCTGCACCAGTCCGGCGGCCAGCGCGTCGCTCAGCGTCATCTGGTGGATGCTCCGCTTCCCTCTCGCCCCGCGGGCGGCAAAATAGAGAACCGCACCGGACACGCAGAGCAGCAGGCCGATGCCGGCCAGGGCAAGGTCCCCCTGCTCCAGCCGCTGCCGCAGGCCGTTCAGCAGCAGAGCAGGCAGCATGGGCAGAAGGGCCAGCAGTAAAAGCTGACCCAGGCGTTTGCCGAAGGACTCTCCGCGCTGCCGCAGGCCGGGCCGCAGCAGACCCAGAAGAACCAGATTCTCCCGCACCATGTCGAAGAGCTGGGTCCGGTAGAACAGGACGCCGGAAAACGAGACGCCCATGCAGAGCATGGCGCGGAAGGACTGAAAGACCGCGCCGGACACAGGGACGCCCAGCAGTTCAGCCAGGATGTAGAGATGGCCCGAGCCGGACACGGGAAAAATCTCCGTGACGCCGGCAGCCAGGGCCAGAAGGACAGCGGCAAGGATCGTCATGCGTTACCTCCAGATGGTGATGAAACACCATATTAGAGATATTATAACACAGTTCGCAGGAAATTTCCAGCCTTTTTTCCAGATCATTCCGCTTCGGAGCTTCGGATCATTTCATGCAGCGCCTCCAGAGCTTCGGAGAGGCTGCCAAGGCGCTCGATCAGGCCGCAGTCCACGGCCTGCTTCCCATAGAGCACAGTGCCAACGTCGGTCGCCAGTTCTCCGGTCGCCATCATGAACTCTGTAAAGCGCTTTTTGGAGATATGCGAATTGGCGGCTACAAAGTCTACGATCTGACTCTGGATGCGGTTGAAATACTGGAAGGTCGCCGGCGCGCCGACGACGGTGCCGCTCATGCGGACGGGATGAATGGTCATGCCGGCGGTGGGGGCGATCATGCAGGTCCTGGCGGCCACGGCCAGGGGGACGCCGATGGAGTGGCCGCCGCCCAGCACCAGAGAGACGGTGGGCGTCTTCATGCCGGAAATCAGCTCCGCGATGGCAAGGCCCGCCTCGATGTCGCCGCCCACCGTGTTGAGAAGCAGCAGCAGGCCGTCCACCTGCTCGCTCTCCTCGATCTGGGCCAGCAGGGGCATCAGGTGCTCGTATTTGGTGGTCTTGACCGTCTCCGGAAGGACCTGGTGGCCCTCAATCTGGCCGATGATGGTGAGAATATAGATACTGCCGTACTGGGTCCGCACCAGCCCGGAGCCCAGCTCCAGGGTCTGATCCGTCACGGGGCTCTGCGCTTGCATCTGTTCGTTTTCCATGGTCGTTTCTCCATTCCTCAAAGTGCTCTTAGTTTTCCCCGGCCTTGCACAAGTATACGCTTGCAGAAAAAGAGGCGCCCGAAACGGGCGCCTCTGTACAGCCATATTGCTTTGCCTGCCGCGGACGGACTATCCGCCGCGCCAGTGGGCAACCAGCCGGACGGGCTCATAGCTGCCCCAGTCGTAGCCGACAAAGCTGCCGTCGGCATCGTACTCCGGCTTGACGAAGGAGAAGTAGCAGACGAGATAGTCCACGCGCTTTCCGTTCTCGTCGTACCAGCCGTCAAACTCCAGGCCCTCCCGCTCCGGAACCGGGAAATTACAGAGATAGAGATAGCCTTCGGAGTACAGGGGCGACTCCATGCCGTAGGCGGTGACCTTGCCGGTTCCGTCGTCCAGAAGAATCAGTTCCTCCTCCGGTTCCTGCACGATCCAGACGGCGTGGACGTTGACGTAGCGCACCCCGTCCTCGGCGGGCGGAACCCGCTCCACGTCCTCCCTGGTCAGCGGCCCGTAGATCCGGAAGACGAAGTTGTCCTCCCGGTTCAGGGCTTCCGGAGGCGGATCGCCGCCGTACTCGGAGAAGACGTCCGTTCCGGCGCTGAGGTCCATTGGATTGTTGACGTGGACCACCCAGCCGGCGAAGTCGAAGCCGTCCGGGGTATAGGCGGAGGGCAGCTCGTAGCCTGTAAACTCGGACTCCGGCATCGTGACCAGGTCCAGGATCGTGACGTAGGCTTCGGTCTGCACCGCGCTGGGGAAGGTGATATCCGGCGTGTCGTTGTAGACCGTGATGGTGAGCTTGCCGTCGCCCAGGGGCCAGGTCTCGTAGGGCAGAATTTGCTCCACCGGGTCCACGGGGTTGGTCTCGATCTCCCAGCGTTCGCCGGTGCTCTGATCCTCCAGGATCAGATAGAGCCTGAGCTGCGCGCCCTCCGGAATGGAGGCCGCTGCGGAGCCGCCCTCGTAGCGCACGGCGTAGCCTTGCTCGCCGTCGCCCTCGACGGGCAGCAACCAGGGCTCGTCCAGCAGGGACAGGCCCGTCGTCTCTCCTTCCCAGGCAACCCGCTGGCCCATGGCGGCCACGCGGAAATCATAATCCCGATCCTCACCGTCGGGCGGGACGAAGCGGAAGACGGCCTCCACGTCGCCGCCGGGGAAGGCCTCCAGCGTGCCGGAGAGCTCGGGGTCCGCCGGGATCGGGGTTGGCTCCGTCTCCGTCGTTGCCGCCGCGGTCTCGGTCTGCAGCGTTTCCGTCGTCTCGGGCGGGGCCGGCTCAGGCGGCTGCGGTGGCAGCGTGACGCCCCGGAAGCAGAGGAAGCCCGAGAGCAGAAGGACCGGGATGGACAGCAGCCGCCGCAGGCGGCGCTTTTTTTCGGCCGGTTCCGGGGGAGGACCGCTCCCCTGCCCGAACTCCGGCGGCAGGGCCGCCAGCTCCAGCTCCGGCCGGTGGTTCGGCTCGGGCGGCGGCGAGCTCAGCTCCGGAGGAAGCTTATATTGATCCATGACAAAACCTCCCGGATGGGCCGCTTATTTACTGTGGACGTCCACCTGGGGGAAGGGGCATTCCACACCCAGGCCGCGGAAGCCCACAAAGAGATCGTGGTTCAGAATGCGGGCACCGGAATAGATGTCCGACTCCCCCACCTCCGCAACGAAGCGCAGGTCCACGGAGCTGCTGCTCAGGGCCTGAACGCCCAGATAGACCGGCGCGGATTTGAACACCGCGGTATGCTTTTGGTAAATCTCCTCCAGCAGCGCCGGAATCTTCTCTTCCAGCTTTTCCAGGTCCGTCTCGTAGGGAATGGAGAAATCCACCGCCGCCTTGGAGCTGTTGTCGGAGCGGTTGAGGATATTCTTCATATCGGAGTTGTTGATGATCTTTACGTTGCCGCCGGTGTCGGTGAGGCTGGTGGTGCGGATGCCGATCTCCGAGACGGTGCCGCGGAAGCCGCCGACCTCGATGATGTCGCCCACGTTATACTGGTTGTCCATCAGGATGAAGAAGCCGGTGACCACGTCGGTAATCAGACTCTCGGCGCCGAAGCCGATGATCAGGGCGATGATTCCGAGACCGGCGAGGATGGTGGGCATATCCACCTTCAGCAGAGAGAGCACCGCAATGACGATGACGATGATGCCCACGTAGCGGACCAGGTTGGCCGTCAGGGTCAGCACCGTGCGGACCCTGTGATTCTCCGTCTTGACAAAGCTCAGAAGCAACAGGATCAGATATTGGAGGGCCAGGACCCCGAAGATCGCCAGACAGATGCGCCCCAGACCTGCCCAGCCAACGGCCTCCCAGGATTTGGACAGGCTTTCCTTGATGCTGAAGCCGTTCCCCCTTGTGAGCAGGTAGAACAGGACGGCCAGCACTGCAAAGACCAGCAGCTTTACGATATGCTTTTTTTGTTTCATGGGATCGCTTCCTTTCTTGTTTTATGCTTCCAATATACACGAAACAGTATTTTATTGCAAGCCCCCGGCACGAAAAAGACGGAATTTTTCCGTTTTGGGGAACATTCCGTCTGTTTCTGTTTAATTCAGCAGGAGCCGCCGCAGCCGCCGCAGATCCATCCGGGGCAGAAAGCCCTCGACGCCGGGCGGGGGCGGGACGTCCTTCGGCGAGAGGGCGGAGCGGATCAGAATCGCATCCATCCCGACAGCCATGGCGCCGGCGGCGTCGCAGACCGGGTCGTTGCCGATCATCACGCAGTCCCCGGGGTCCAGCTCCAGGTCTCGCAGCGGCGCGTTGAAAAAGCGCGGGTCCGGCTTCTGAAAGCCGATCTCGGAGGAGATATAGATATGGTCGAAGCGTTCCGACAGCCCCAGCCGGGCCAGCTCCGGGCGGGTGAAGCAGCTCTGGGCGTTGGAGAGCAGGATTACGGTCCGGCCCGCGGCGCGGAGGGCGTCCAGCAGCTCCCCTGCCCCGGCATAAGCCCGCAGATGGGTCGTGGAGCGGCGGCGGAAATACCGGGCCGTCTCGGCACAGAGGGCTTCGTCCGGAGCGAAGCCCCGGGCCTCATAGAGCGCCCGGAAAACCCGCGTCAGATCGATCTCCACCGCCGCGCCGGGCGTCTCCCGGCGGAGGCGCTCCGTCTCGGCGGCACAGAGTGCCAGGTACTCCCGCCGCAGGCGCAACGCGTAGCAGGCGGCCCCATGCTCCGTATACCAGGCCGCGACAGCCCGCCAGAAGCCCGGCCTTGATTCGTCGGTATGGATATCCGCAAGGGTGCCGTAGAGGTCGAATAAGATCGCTCTGTAAGCTTTCATCTCTGTTCCGCTCCGTTTAATTTTTTCAGGACCTTTCGCAGGGTCACGCCCAGGACGGCGGCAGCCAGGGCCTTGATCAGGTCAAAGCCCACGAAGGGCACGACGCAGACGCCCAGAGCCTCCACGAAGCCGCGACCCGTCACCATGCAAAACTGGACCGTGCCGCAGAGATAGCAGAGGGCCGTGGCCAGGACGCAGCCGCCGAAGGCCAGCGCGTAAGCCGCCCACTGCTTCGGCGTCGGTACGGCGCACAGCGCGCGGATCACCGGCACCATCAGCAGATAGGACCAGACGTAGCCGCCCGTGGGCCCCGGAAGGGTCGTAAGTCCCGTGTTGCCCCCGGAGAAGAGGGGTAAAAAGAGACCCAACAGCAGATAGACCAGCACTGAGAGCTGCGCCGTGGGCCAATCCAGGGTCACAGCGCAGAGCATGACCCCGAAAATTTGCATGGCAAAGGGTACCGGCCCTGCCAGCGGAATCACAATGACGGAACAGATGCAGAGGAGGGCGGCAAAGATCGCGCAGAGGATCAGCCGCCGAAGCTTGCTGTGAGACATGATTGATTTCAATCCTTTCCTGCCTGGATATCCTTATCATAGCGCCGCGCCCTCCAATTGTCAACCATATTTTTCAACAATCGGTTGACAATTGGAGCATGATGGAAAAAGCGCAGGTCGTTCTTGACATTCGAACATTTGTTTGATATTATTGGATCAGGGGGGTGAACGCATGGAATACAGCACCAACGTGGATATGATCTCCGTCTGCAACGCCGACGGGAGCCTGCTGCCGCTGCGCTTTCGCTTTGAGGACCGGGACCACTGCGTCCGCCGGGTCCAGGTGCTGGAGGTCCTCGCCTGCCGCGAGATCAAATATGTGACCGTGGAGGCCTATGAGTACGTCTGCAGAACCCGGACGGAGGACCGGGAGGATCTGATGCAGGTCCGATACGCGGTCCGCTCCCATCGCTGGAGCCTCTTTCAGGGGGAACGGCGCTGCCCCGGCCCGGCGAGAACAAGCTGAAGGGCAGAGCTGCGGCTTTCCCCCGCAGGCCGCCAATTGAAGCTTGACTCCGCCGTACGGTTTGGTTTATAATCAAGGCAAGTGAAGGCGCCGGGGTGAACGGCGCGAAACCGGCGCAGATCGGAAGGACGGGAGTGTTAGATTCGTGAAAAGCATTTTGATTACCGATACCACCCGGGAGGAACGGGAGCGAATCCTGGCGGAATCCATCGGCAATATCGACGGGCTCTGCGACGGCTGCAGCCCGGGCCTGCTGAGAATGTACGAGGATTATATCGAGGGCCGCAGAGAGCTGCGGGAAATCAACATGGAGTTCCGCGCCCGGTACAGCTCCGGCGCGGCAGGCCCGGACAGAGGCGGCTGCGGCTGGCTGGAGTGAAGGATGGAACGATCGCGGAAGCGTCGTGCGGAACGCTGAAAGGAAGGAGGCTGCGCATGAACGGCATGAAAACCCTGGATTCGGATACGCTGTTGTTTTTTGACGGACACAGAGACGCGCTGGAGTTGTATCTGGCGCTGGAGGAATTGCTGTACGGCTCCTTCCCCGCGGTCGGGAAACGGGTGATGAAGACGCAGATCAGCTTTTACAACCGAAACGTCTTCGCCTGCGTTTCCTTTGCCCGCGTCAAGCGCGGGGCCGAGCTGCCGCAGGGCTGGCTGACCCTGACGCTGAGCCTGCCCGCGCCGCTGGACTCGCCGCGCGTCGCGGTGAAAACGGAGCCCTATCCCGGCCGCTGGACCCACCATTTTGTCATCAGCCGCCGGGAGGAGCTGGACGCGGAGCTGCTGCGCTGGATCGGGGAGGCCTATGCCTTCGCGGACGCGAAGCGGGCGGGCAAACGCCAGAACGAAGCGAGGCCCTCGGAAGTTCAGTACGGCAAACGTCCGGATCTTTCTTCCTGGATGGACCTGGTTCGGGAAATCCGGGGGAACTTCCCCGGTTTGGAAAGTGAGGAGGCCCTTGCGGAGCACGAAAATACCGTTGTGCGATTCATGTCCCAGAACCGGGCGCTGTGCGTAAAGGACCGGGAGCAGGTGGTCGGCGTACTTCTGTTTTCGCGGAAGCACAATATGATCTGCTGCATGGCGGTGAAGCCCGGATATCGCAGGCGTGGGATCGCGTCCATGCTGATGAAGCAGGCCCTGCGCGAGCTTGATCCGAATCGGGACGTCGTCGTCTCGACCTTCCGGGAGGGCGACGAGGCAGGCGTTGCCGCCAGAGCGTTCTATCGAACGTTCGGATTTACGGAAGGCGAATTGACCGAAGAGTTCGGGTATCCGAATCAGGTATTTACGCTGCACAGATGAGCCCCGGCTGGGAGCTATGCGGACAAGCGCACCGGGATGGAGCCGCTCGTCCGCGTTTTGAAAAATGGAAAAGGGGACGGGCTTCCGCAGAGCGCCGTCCTCTTTTCCGTTTGCGGTATGGTTTGCTCAGAGCCGCATCCGGCAGAGCATAATCGTCGCGGGACCCGTGAGGGTCAGCACCCCTTCGCCGGTCAGCAGGAGCGTCTCGCCGGGGACGAGGGAAAAATCGGCGGGCGGCTCCTTCGGCTTCGCCGCGCTGCGCTCAGGATGACAGTCCCGGGCGGCGGGAGCGGATAGCGTGCAAACCAGCAGCTGCCCGGCGGCACAGTAAAGCAGCATCGTCTCCCCTGCTCCGCCGGAGACCGCGGCGGGGTCCCGCTCCAGCCGCAGGGCCGTCATGGCGCCCTGTGCCCGGCCCCGGCGGAGCATCAGGTTGAAGTCGATGCAGCGGCCCCTGCTGTGGGTGGCGGAGGCGCCGGAGAAGGCGTGGACCTCGAAGGGCCGCAGGCGCAGAGGCGCGCCGCCGTCGTGCGTCAGGACGATCTCCCCCTCCAGCGCGGCGATCAGCCGCTCGTAGTCCGGCAGGGGCGTGAAGTCCGAGTCCTCCAGCTCCACCGAGGCGGAGCTGACCCGCCAGAGGAAGTCCCGGTCGGCATACTTCGCTTCGGGCGGAAAGATGGCAAGCTGGGTGGTCATCCCCCCGGACCATTCCGACTTTTTGTAATCCTTTGGCGTCAGCTTCCGTATCATTCGCTTCTCCTTGCAGGATGTTTTCAAATGGCAATTTGAAAACGCCTCAATTATTCATTATTCATTATTCATTTTTCATTCTTCAATTTATTCGGCCCGGAACCCGCCCATGCCGTCGGCGGCGAAATGGGTGCTGTAGAAGGCCGCGCTGGCCTCCTCCAGGTAGCCCAGGTCCTTGACGCCGGCGGTCTCGTAGGAGGAGTGCATGGCCAGCTGGGGCAGGCCCAGATCCACGGTGTTCATGGAGACGTGGGCCATGGCAATATTGCCCAGGGTGGAGCCGCCCATCTCGTCGGAGCGGTTGGCGAAGAACTGGACGGGGACCCCGACCTTCTCGCAGACGCCCCGGAACAGAGCCACGGAGACGGCGTCGGAGGTGTACTTCTGCCCGGCATGGGCCTTGATGACGATGCCCTCGTTCATGTAGGTGCAGTTGACAGCGTCGGTCTTCTCGGGGTGGTTGGGATGGACCGCGTGGGCGTTGTCGCAGGAGAGCATGAAGCTCCGGGCCACGGCGCAGCGGTAGTCCTCGTCGTCCCAGCCCAGGCCGCCGGCGATCCGGCGCAGCACGTCCTCCAGCATGGTGGAGTCCGCGCCCTGCTTGGTGCCGGAGCCCACCTCCTCGTTGTCGAAGCAGCACCAGACCTGAACGGTCTTTTCGTGCCTGCCGTGCAGGAAACCCCGGAGGGTGCCCCAGGCGCACTCCAGATCGTCCAGGCGGCCCGCGGAGACGTACTCGTTTTCGGCGCCCCAGACGGTAGGGGCCATGCGGTTATACAGATAGAGGTCGGAGCCCAGCACGTCCTCCACTGCCACGCCCAGCTCTCCGGCGACCATGGCCTTGAAGGTGCCCTTTTCCAGCTTGCCGCTGCCGAAGAGGGGCAGCATGTCGATCTGCTTGTTGAAGCTGAAGCCGTCGTTGACCTTGCGGTTCATGTGGATGGCCAGATTGGGAATCAGGACCAGGTCCCGGTTGAAGTCCAGCAGACGGGTCTCATAGCGCTCCCCCGCCTCGGTCTTGGTCCGTACCAGGACGCGGCCGGCCACGCCCAGAGGACGGTCCAGCCAGGTGGAGCAGATCATGCCGCCGTAGCCCTCGGTGTTGAGCTGTACGTACTTCTCCCGGACCCGGAGCTCCGCGTTCTCCTTGATCTTGAAGCAGGGAGAGTCGGAATGGGAGGCGGTCAGCGTGAAGGCGGGCTCGGAGAGCTCCGTGCCGACGCGGAAGGCCAGGATGCTGGAGCCGTTGCGGGTGGTGAAGTATTCGCCGCCGGGCTTGAGCTCCCAGCGTCTGCTCTCGGGCAGCTCGGTGAAGCCGGCGCCCAGCAGCATCTGCCGCAGATTCTCCACGGCGTGGAAGGCCGAGGGGCTGTTCTTCAGAAATTCCATAAGGCCCTGTACGGGTGTGAGTTCGGTTTGAGACATGGGGACTCCTCCTTATTTTTTTGCTGTGTCTATTATACCGCATTTGAAATGGAAATGCAAGGGGCCGGAGGGTCCCTTGCATAATAATCTTGAATATATGCTTGAAGCGCAAAGGCTTCCGCCGTTTTCAGGAAACGGGCTCAACCTTTGCCACCACGCACCAGTCCTCGCCCAGCTTCTCCAGGGTGATGCGATCCTCCCGCCGGGTGAAGCCGCCATTCCGGTACTCACAGACCTGCGCCGTCCAGCTCCCGTCCTCGTTCTCCTCCAGGCCGGTCAGCCGGGTCAGGCTCGGGTCCTCCGACGGTACGTGATACATCAGCGTGTTATCCTTGCCGCTCAGAAAATAGCCGGCCAGGAATCTGCTTGCCTGGTCCATGTTCATGATATTGAGCAGGATGCTGAACGCCTCCGACAGATCCACGGAGGTCGGGACCCACAGGTCCTTCTCCTCTCCTGCGTCGATCTCGCCGTCCGTATAGCCAAGGCTGTGCAGAAAGCTTTCCGGGTCGCAGGCCCTTTCGTTGCGGAGCCGATAGTACCAGTAGATCTGATAGGACGGGTCCTCGTCGTCCTCCGGAACGAAGACCGGCGGAAGGAGGTCTTCCGGGCAGGGCGGGCAGTGTTCCTTCGCAAAATCCGTAACGTACTGCGTATGATGCTCCATCATCCAGGCGTCGGACACGCCGAAATACCAATAGTCCGCCGGGGAATCTCCCGCATCCCAGGTGGCGTCAAACTGGTAATACTGTCCGTCGATCCGGGCGATATTCCAGATGTGATAGTCCGGCGAATCGCCCAGGTTGATATAGCCCCGAACGGTTAAGCATTCGATCCCGGCCAGGTTTGCCATCACGTACAGGGCCTCCGTGTATCCGGCGCAGACCGTTTTCTTCCGTACCAGGGCGTCGTAGAGCAGGCACCAGTTCTGCTCCGTATAGTAATTGTTTGAATCGTAGCGCACGTTGTCGGTCAGATACTTGTACAGGTACAGCATTCTTCCTGCTTCATCCAGGCCCTCCGGCATGGCGTCCACAACGCGCTTTGCCTCGGCAACGCCCTCCTGATAGGACTTCGCCAGTCCCCGCTCCTCCATGCCGCCCAGGGTGACCAGGAGAAAGATCAGGGTCCTGCCGTCCTCCTGCGGAAAGCTTTGGATCTCCAGCGCGCCGGGCGCACCGGTTCCGTTGATGCTGAAGGTTTCCGCCAGATAGTGCGCCGCCTCCTGTATCGTACCGTAGTTGAACTCGGCAGTGGGGATGCAGAAGCGGCTGAAGCCCTGGGCCATGGCGTAATCCAGAACCGGAAGGAGCCCCTCCACCAGACCCTCGGGCATGAACTGCTCGAAATAGCGGGTGCGGGGCAGGCGCTCCGCTTCCGCGGCATGAATCTCCGCCAGGGGGACGTTGACCACCTCCAGCCCCTCGTCGCCCTTGTTCCGCAGAAAGGCCACGCTGTCCGCATCCACGAAGCCGTCCGGGACCTTGTTGGTACGGAATGCCCTGGCCCAGGCGATCCGGGGCAGCGCCAGGTCCGCGTCCGTGGACGCGAGCTCCGTCGTGTCGGCGTCCGGCGTCGATTCGGGCTCGCGCTCCGTCCCGGTCTGGGCGGAGGCCGCCGGAGTCGGACCGGCCCCGCAGCCGGCAAGAAGTCCGGCCAACAGCAGCAGGATCAAAAGCAGGGAAAGCACGCGATTGCGTTTCATTCTCATTCACTCCTCTCTGCTGTATAAGAGTCGAAAAGCGCCGCTTCAGTTGACAGCAAAATGTAAACTTTTTGTGAACAAATACAAGGTCCGGAAGCAGGGCGCTGTGCCTCTGCTTCCGGACCTTGTGCTGCGGCGGATGGAACGACTCTGTCGTCGAAAAGACCCCTCCACCGGCCTTGCGGCCGGTCCCCCTCCCCTGCAGGCAGGGGAGGTTTGCGCGCAGGGAGCGCCTCGTGTACGCCTCCTCCCTGCAGGCAGGGGAGGCTTCGGGCGTTCTTACGCCTCGTCCTTGACGATGGCGATGTGCACCTCGTCGAGCTGCTTCTGGCTGACGGTGGTGGGGGCGTCCATCATCACGTCCTGGGCCTTCTGGTTCATGGGGAAGGTGATGACCTCGCGGATGCTCTCCTCGCCGGTGAGCAGCATGATGATCCGGTCCACGCCGGGGGCCGCGCCCGCGTGCGGGGGCGCGCCGTAGGTGAAGGCGTTGTACATGGCGGGGAACTTGGCCTTGACCTCCGCCTCGCCCAGGCGCACCAGCTCAAAGGCCTTGACCATGATCTCGGGGTCGTGGTTCCGGACCGCGCCGGAGGCGGACTCGTAGCCGTTGATCACCAGGTCATACTGGCAGGCGGTGATGGACAGGGGGTCGATCTCGCCCCGCTCGGCCTTCAGGAGGGTCTCCAGGCCGCCGTCGGGCATGGAGAAGGGGTTGTGGCAGAACTCCAGCTCGCCGCTCTCCTCGCCGATCTCATACATGGGGAAGTCCACGATCCAGCAGATCTGATACTGCTCCTTGTCCATGTGCGCGGGGCAGAGATTGCCCAGCTTGACGCGGAGCACGCCGGCAGTCTTCTGGGCCGCGGCCTTCTTGCCGGCGGTGAGGCCCACGAAGCAGTTCTTCGGCAGCTTCAGCGCGGACAGGACCTGATCCTTGAAGGGCTGCACGAACTTGGCGATGCCGCCCACGATCTCGCCGTTCTCATCCACCCGGAACCAATAGGGCTTCTGCCCGGCCTGGACCTCCACGTCGGCGCAGAGCTTGTCGATCTGCTTGCGGGTGGCGTTGAAGTCGGAGACCACGATGGCCTTGACGGTATTGCCCTCAAAGGGCCCGAAGCCGATGCCCTGCAGCAGCTCGGTGGCGTCGGTGATGGTCAGGTCGATGCGGAGGTCCGGCTTGTCGGTGCCGTAGGTCTCCATGGCGTCGTTGAAGCGGATGCGGCGGAAGGGCGCCGGGGTGACCCGCTCATAGAGGCCGAACTTGCGGAAGACCGGCTCGATGACGGATTCCAGCACACCCAGCACGTCGTCTTGGCCGGCGAAGGCCATTTCCATATCCAGCTGGTAGAACTCGCCGGGGGTGCGGTCGCCCCGGGCGTCCTCGTCCCGGAAGCAGGGGGCAATCTGGAAGTAGCGGTCGAAGCCCGCGGTCATCAGCAGCTGCTTGAACTGCTGGGGGGCCTGGGGCAGGGCGTAGAACTTGCCGGGGTGCTTCCGGGCAGGCACCAGGTAGTCCCGGGCGCCCTCCGGGGAGGAGGCCGTCAGGATGGGGGTGGTGATCTCCAGGAAGCCCTGCTCGGTCATGAGCCGGCGCAGCTCCGCCACCACGTTGCAGCGGAGGATGATATTCTTCTTCACCGCCGGGTTGCGGAGGTCCAGATAGCGGTATTTCAGTCGGGTGTCCTCGGCGGCCTCCCGGCTGCGGTTGATCTCAAAGGGCAGCTCGTTGTGGATGCACTTGCCCAGCACCTCGATCCTGCTGGGAACGACCTCGATCTCGCCGGTGGGCAGCTTGGGGTTCTTGGAGTCCCGCTCCCGGACCACGCCGTCCACGGCGATGGTGGTCTCCTTGTTCAGGGGCTTGACGACGTTCATCATCTCCTCGGTCTCGATGACGACCTGCGTGGTGCCGTAGAAGTCCCGAAGCACGACGAAAGCGAAATTGGCGCCGACCGTGCGGACGTTTTCCATCCATCCGACAATGCGGACGGTCTTGCCTGCGTCGGAGAGCCGCAGCTCCCCGCAGTTGTGGGTTCTGTTCTGGGTCATGTATACATACCTCTTTTTCGGATTTTTTGTTTTTAACGTAGGGGGCGGCGTCCTCGACGCCCCGTGGGTACCGATTCTGAAACCTGCGGGCCGTCGAGGACGCCGGCCCCTACAGGATCAACCCCGGATCAGCTTCCCATTGCCGCGGACGCGCATGTCCTCCAGAATGACGTTGGCCGCCTCCGTCAGGGTCAGAAGCTGCTGCTCGCCGGTCTGCATGTTTTTCAGGGAAATCTTGTTCTGGGCGGCCTCGTCCTCCCCCAGGAAGGCCACGAAGGGGATGCCCAGCTTGTCGGCGTAGCCCATCTTGGCCTTGAACTTCTTCTGCTCCGTGTAGAGCTGGGTGCGGATCTCGCAGCCCCGGAAGAAGGTGGCAGCCTCAGCCGCGGCGGTCAGATCCTGGGTCATGGGCAGAATCAGCAGCTCCGCGGGGGCGGTGTTCAGCTTCTCGTTCAGCAGCTTCTGCTCCTGGAGCACGTAGAACAGCCGGGTGGCGCCGATGGAGATGCCCACGCCGGGGAGCTGGCGCTCGGTGTAGTACTCGGCCAGGTTGTCGTAGCGGCCGCCGGAGCAGATGGAGCCGATCTCGGGGTGATCCAGCATCACGGTCTCGTAGACGGTGCCGGTGTAGTAATCCAGGCCCCGGGCGATGGTGAGATCCACGGCGAAGTGGGTCTCCGGCACGCCGAAGGCGTCCAGGTACCTGGTCACGGTCTTCAGTTCCTCCAGGCCGACGTCAAAGAGCTCGTTCCGGCCCGCATAGCCCTCCAGGGCGTTCAGGACCTCGGCGTTGGAGCCGCGGATGGAGATGAATTTCAGAATCTCATCCGCCTGCCCGCCGCTGAGCTGTACGTCCTCCACCAGCAGATCCCGGACCTTTTCCGCGCCGATCTTGTCCAGCTTGTCCACGGTGCGCATGATGTCGCCGGAGCGCTCGGAGAGGCCCTGCATGGCGTAGAAGCCGTTGAGAATCTTGCGGTTGTTGACCCGGATCTGGAAGCGCTCCAGGCCCAGGCGGATGAAGGTGGTATAGATGACAGCGGGGATCTCCGCCTCGTTGGCGATGTCCAGCTTGCCATCGCCGATGATGTCGATGTCGGCCTGGTAGAACTCGCGGAAGCGGCCGCGCTGGGCCCGCTCGCCCCGGTAGACCTTGCCGATCTGGTAGCGGCGGAAGGGGAAGGCCAGCTCGCCGGCGTGCAGGGCCACATATTTGGCCAGGGGGACCGTCAGATCAAAGCGCAGAGCCAGATCGGCGTCACCCTTGGAGAAGCGGTAGATCTGCTTCTCGGTCTCGCCGCCGCCCTTGGCCAGCAAAATCTCGGCGGATTCCACCAGCGGAGTGTCCAGCGGCGTGAAGCCGTAGAGAGAATAGGTTTCCCGGAGCGTCTGCAGAAAGCGCTCCATCTGCTGCTGCGGCGCGGGCAGCAGCTCCATAAAGCCGGACAGGGTCCGGGGGGTGATAACAGGCATGGATGTACCTCCGTTATAGAATATAGGGACGAGCACGCCCGCCCATTGTGTGATTGGCTCGGATTAACGCTCGATATAGTGCTGCTCGCCGTCGATGATGACCAGGAAGAAGTCTTCACCGTCATAGACCTGCACCGCTCCGTGGGTCACGTTGCACTCGTTTTCATTGGCTGGCATCCGATCCAGGGGAATCTCGGTGCAGTCGATCAGGACGGCGTCCTCGGGCAGGGCCAGGCCGGTGGTCTCCTCGGGAACCTTCCAGAGCCGGCCGTCGTGTACGATATGGGTCTCGGGCGGATTTTCTCTGTCGCCGCAGGCGGTGAACAGCAGCGCAGCGGTCAGAAGCAGAATCAGCGCGATACAGACAGAGCGTTTCATAGAGAGCTCCTTGAATCATTGTTTTTCATCAGTTGCCAGGTTTTTGCGGGCAGATTGCCCGCGCTACGGCGTGATCGTCACGTATTCCTCCAATTCGGGGAGCGTCAGGAAATATTCATAGAAGGGCATGAGCCAGTCCCAGCCGTCGCGGACAAAGGGAAAGAGCCGGTCCGACAGGGACAGCTCGTTATGGGCTTCCCGGTGCTCCAGGCCCAGCCATTTTTTGTTGACCCAGGGCATGAGCAGCGGCGTGGTCTCCATTTTGGGCTTTTTGTAGCTCTCGCCGCCCAGGACGAACACGCTCTGCCTCTGCAGCTTTCTCGCCAGGGCTTCGGCGGGGGCGGGGTCCAGCCTCACGGCGGCCCGGAAGCGGTCCATACCGAGGTTCTTCCCGGCGGACCAGAGCCCCATGCCGCAGTCCCAGCCCTCGGGGGTGAAGCTGAACCAGAAGGCGGGCGCGCGCTCCTCCTCCCGGTCCGCCCAGAGGGTAAACCAAAGATGATCCTGCATGGGGCCCCGGCCATAGAGTCGGCGGGCGTCCCGGTAGATTCGGGAGACGTGGAGATTCCAGTCGTGCCTGGGGTATTTGCCCTGCAGATGCTCGAACAGGGCGTTTGCCAGCTCCTTGGTGGGGCGGTGCATCAGCGTCTCGTATTCGTCCTTATGGGCCTGGAACCACTCCCGGGAGTTGTTCAGGCGAAGCGACCACAGGAATTCTACGGTTTTTTCGGAATAGCTCGTCATGGGCTCAGCGCTTCGTGTGGACGAACTGGCGCCAGTCGAGGTCTCCGCGCTGGAGCCCCAGAATCAGCATTTCGGCAGTGGCCAGGTTGGTGGCTACCGGGACGTTGTGGGCGTCGCAGAGCAGGAGCGTCCGCATGGCATAGCGGTTTTCCCAGGGGTCCTTGGCGTTGGGATCGGTGAACATGAGGACCATATCGATCTCGTTGTAGGCAATCCGGGCGTCCACCTGTTGGTGGCCGCCCTGGTTATGGGCCAGGAACAGGGAGATCGGCAGCCCCGTGGCCTCCGCCACCAGACGGCCCGTGGTGGCCGTGGCGGAGAGGGAGTGCTTCGCAAGGACGCTCTTGTAGGCCGTGCAGAACTGGACCATGAGCTCCTTTTTCTTGTCGTGGGCCATAATGGTAATATTCATATTGGGACCTCCTTCAGTATCCGGGGGCAGTCAAACAACACACATGCAAATAAAAAACAGCGCGAACGGTCAGAGCCGCAGAAGCGGGACCTTTTTCCCCTGCAGACGGCGGGCGATGTGGAGGCAGCCCAGCGCGGCGCCGCGGTCCGTATAGCAGATCAGCGCCAGATTGGCCGCCGCGGCCAGAACCACGTGCTCGTCCTCCGGCACGATGCCCATGAGCTGCAGGCCGATCTCGTCCATCATATCGTCCACGGTCCAGTCCAGAGCGCGGAAGGCGGCAGGCGTGACCCGATTCACCACCAGCTTGACGTCCTGCTTACCCATCAGATGGAGCTGATCCGCGGTGCCGGCGGCGTCCCGCAGAGCGGCGGGGTCCGGGGCCGCGACGATGAGAACCCTGTCGGCGTAGAGCGTGGCGAAATAGAAGCCGTCGCCGATCCCGGCGGGGGAATCAATCAGGCAAAAATCGAAATAGTCCCGCACCGTTTCCAGCAGAGAGCCGAAGTCCTGGAAGCGGATCGTCTCCGGCCGCTCGGCCACGGGGGCCGTCAGCAGATAGAGACCCGGGATGTCGGGATGAGGCGTCGCCTCGCTGAGACTGTAGCGGCCCGAGAGCACGTCGGCAAAAGAGATGGGCGCCAGGTCCGCCATACCCAGAGAGATATCCAGATTGCGAAGCCCCATGTCCGCGTCGATGCAGAGTACCCGCAGACCTTCCGCGGCAAGACACGCGGCGACGCCTGCGCAAAGGGTAGTTTTCCCGGTGCCGCCCTTGCCGGAGGCGACGGCGATGACCTGACCCATAGGATGACCTTCCTTCCCCGGTCGGGCGCACCCGGCCAGCTTATCCTTTTATAGACTTATATTATAGAACATTTGCAAGCGAATTTCAATCTTTATTTTCATAATAATCCGGCCGCTTTCATATACTGCACTATCTGAGCGCAAGAGGGAGGCGGGAGCATGGCGGAGGACAGAGAGCGCAGCAGCCGGACGGATCCCGGATCGGAGGAGCGGCTCAACCTGGAGGGGCGGCGTCTGCTGCGCGTGACGGGCGTGAAGGAGGTCCTGCGCTTCGACGAGAGCACCGTGGTGCTCCGAACCGGGGACCGTTTGCTGGTGGTCCGGGGACAGAGCCTGACCCTGCGGCAGCTGACGCCGGAGGAGGGCCGGGTTGAAATCCGGGGTCTGGTGGAAGCGCTGAGCTACGAGCAGGGCGGCAGGCAGGGCGGCCTGCTGCACAGGCTGTTCGGCTGATGGAGCTTCCGGTTTCGGTCCAGCTCCGGGAGCTGCTGCTGGCTTTGGGCGTTGGAGCAGTCTTCGGCCTGCTCAACGACCTGCTGCGGCCCCTGCGGCGGAGCCGCTTCAGCACCGCGCTGCTGGATTTGCTCTGGTGTCTGACCGTCCTGGCGACCCTGCTGCTCTTCGCCCTCTACGCCGGTCGGGGACGGCTGCGGCTTTTCGCTCTGGCCGCCATGGGGCTCAGCGGCGGGCTCTGGCTGGGGCTGATTTCTCCCCTGCTGCGGCGGCTCCAGGCAGGCGTGGAGCGGCGTCTCCGAACTCTGGGGCACAGGCTGGAAAGCGCCGTACATTTTTCGCGAAAAAATCGAAAGAATCTGTAAATTTTTGTTGATTTTTTCAAAAAATCTGTTACAATATTTTTTAGACTTAATGGGATTTATGGGTTGCGCCGGAAAGGAGGTCCCTCAATGCGGATGAAAAAAACGTCGATCTGGACAAAGCTGCTGCTGCTTGCCGTGATTGTCTACGCAGTCATCACGCTGGTGGACCTTCAGGACAGCGTCTCCGCCGCGAAAGCCGAGGCTGCCGAGCTGGAG
The DNA here is from genome assembly GCA_017519005.1 of Oscillospiraceae bacterium. Lineage (GTDB taxonomy): Bacteria > Bacillota > Clostridia > Oscillospirales > Oscillospiraceae > JAFRPC01. Next base: position 48,472 of record JAFWTG010000134.1, read on the forward strand.
CAGCAGGTTCTCTACGCCGAGCAGGAAAACGCCCTGGTGGAGCAGGATCTGGCTGAGCTCGGCTCCGACAAGAGCACCGTCAAGATCGCCCGCTCCAGGCTCGGCATGGTGGAGGTCGGAGAAATCGTCTTCTACGACGCCGACGCCCAGTAAGCCACCAACCGGAAAGGATCATACCGTACATGGAATTTACACCGGGAACCATCCTGGAGGGCACCGTCCGATCCATCGCCAACTTTGGCGCGTTTATTGAGCTTCCCGAGGGGAAGACCGGACTCGTCCACATCTCCGAGGTCGCCTCGACTTACGTGACCGATATTCATCAGCATCTGACAGAGGGCCAGACCGTGAAGGTCAAGCTCCTGAACGCCGACGAACGCGGTCGCCTGAGTCTGTCCATCAAGCAGGCGGAAGCGTCCCGTCCCGAGACCCGCAGAGCCGCTGAGGAACGCCCGGTCCGCCGGACGCCCCGGCCCCAGAGCTTCCAGCCTGTCCGGACTGAGCCTGAGAGCTTCGAGGAAAAGCTGAAGCAATTCATGGCCGATTCCAACAGCAAGATCTCCGGCGTTCGCCAGTACGAACACCGGACCCGGAGCAGAAAGAGATAACAAAAGGGGTGCACGGCACCCCTTTTTCATGCAGCCACACGGAGGAACTGATTATGGCACACGTTCTGATCACCGGCGGTTCCCGGGGGATCGGCGCGGCGACGGTCCGGGCCTTTATCCGGGCGGGTTACGCCGTGAGCTTTTTCTATGAAAAACAGGAGGCCGCCGCCGCGGCGCTGGCCGCCGAGACGGGAGCCCGGGCCCTGCGCTGCGACGTGGCCGACTCCGAGGCCGTGCTGCGGGCCGTTGAGACGCTGCCGCCGGTGGACGTGCTGGTGAACAACGCCGGAATCTCCCACGTGGGCCTGATCTCGCAGATCACGCCGGCGGAATGGGACCGCCTCTTCGCCGTCAACGTCAAGGGCGTCTATAACACCGTCCGAGCGGTGCTGCCCGCCATGCTGCAGAAGCAGGCCGGGGCCATCGTCAACCTCAGCTCCATGTGGGGGCAGGCCGGCGCCAGCTGCGAGGCTGCCTACTCCGCCACCAAGGGCGCCGTCATCGCCCTGACCCAGGCCCTGGCGCGGGAGCTGGGTCCCTCCGGCATTCGGGTCAACGCGGTTTCCCCCGGCATGATCGACACGGAGATGAACGCCCATTTGAGCATGGAAGACCGGGCCGTTCTGGCGGAGGATACGCCCCTGGGCCGCGCAGGAACTCCCGAGGAGGTGGCGGACGCCATCCTCTACCTGGCGCGGGCCTCCTTTATAACCGGTCAGAATCTGCCCGTCAACGGCGGATATCTTTAAAAATACGCGGCAAGCGCCGCCGAGACGGTCAAGTGTCTCGGCGGCGCTCGTTTTTTCTGTTTACAGCAGCTCCTCCGGTCGGAACGCCTCGGGGGGCAGGACCGTGGAGAAAGCCTCCAGGGCGGCGTCGGAGCCGTCGGGAAGCTGGACCGGACTGCCGACGCTGTGTTCGTCGGAGGGCAGGGCGGCCACGGAGAGCACGGCGGTCACGGTTCCATCCTCCGTGCGGGAGAGCAGCAGTCCACCCCCATGGACAGCCGCGCCGGCGCTGACGGTGTTGAGCCCCAGGCCCAGGCCTCCCTCCAGCAGGGTGTCCAGCTCCGCGTGGCGGTGGAACAGCGGCGCCGGCAGCGCCCCCGTCTGCCGGTTGATCACAGCAAAGCGCAGGCCGATCCGTCCGACGCGGCTCAGCTCCAGCCGAAGCCTGCCGTCAGCGCTGTTGGCCGCCGCGTTCGCCAGCAGCTCTCGCAGCAGAAACGCAAGCAGGGGCCAGTCCAGGCAGAGGGAGAATTCCCGTCGGGGCAGCACCCAGCTCAGCTCAAAGCCGCCGGCGCGCAGCTGCTCCCGGGTCTCGCCGCAGAAGGCCGCCAGCCTTGCGCAGACCCCAAGCTTCTCGCCACAGGGCTGATAGCGGCCCATGCGCAGCGTGGAAAACAGCTCCAGCTCTCCTGCCGTTCGGCGCAGACGGTAGACGCTGCGCAGGGCCAGCGCCGTCTCCCGGAGCGCGGCCTCTTCGCCGGGGCCGAGCCCCTCGCTCAGCCTGTTCAAGGCCCCCTGGAGGTCCTGGAGGGCAGTTCGGATGCTGCCCGCCGCGTGGAGCAGGGTGCTCTCGTTCGGCCCGGGAAGCTCCGCAGACTGCGGCCGCAGGACGCAGCGCAGCGCGCCGTCTTCCACAGCGCTTTGCAGACTCCAGACCTGCCGATCCAGCAGGAGCACCGTCTTCGCGCCGCCTCCCTCCGGAGCGGGAAGCTCCAGCTGGGGCAGGAGCTCGCTCAGCCTTTTCCCGCTGTGCAGGCCCAGCGCCTCCGCGGCCGGGTCCGCAAAGTCGATCACGCCGTCGCGCACAGAAAAGACGGGTCCGTCTTCCGGCTGCACGGCCGTCTCTGATTTGGCTTCTTTCATCCGAGCGCCTCCTTCCCCGGGTAGTATGCGCCGCAGCGCGGCTTTCATTTACCGTATCATAACCGATTCTTCGTCAAATTTCAAGCATTTGTCGAATTCCGGCGAAAAATGTCGACCGGTCAGCATTTCTCGCCAAACTCCGCCGCGCATCTTGACATTTTGAATCGAAACGGGTAGGATATTAGGAAAGAAACGCCGACAAGAGCGAAACCAAAGGAGGAAGGCGTATGCGCAGAAACGCAAACGCGCAGGCCGGAGACGCCGCGGCAAAGCGGAGTCTGAGTCTGCCCACAGGGCTGCCGGAAAACTTCTCGCCCACCCCGGAGACCGGCCTCAGCGCCGCGGAGGCGGCGGCCCGGATCGAGGCCGGACAGGCCAATCGGCAGAGCGCCGAGCCCGGCAAGTCCGTGCTCCAGATCATCGGAGAAAACCTTTTCACCCTCTTCAATCTGCTGAACTTCGCCCTGGCCTTCTGCCTGGCTCTGGTGGGCTCCTGGCGGAACATGCTCTTTCTGGGCGTGGTCTTCTCCAACACTTTGATCGGCACCATCCAGTCCCTGCGGGCCAGAGCCATGCTGAAAAAGCTGCGGCTGCTACAGGAGAAGCCCTGCCACCCGATTCGGGACGGCGTTGAGATCGACTGTCCTCCCTCCGACCTGGTGCTGGGGGATCTGGCGGTCTTCCGGGCGGGCGATCAGCTCCCCGCAGACGCCATTATCCGCAGCGGCGCCTGCGCGGCGGACGAGTCCCTGCTGACCGGCGAGAGCGATCCCATCCGCCGGGCCGCGGGGGACTGGCTGATGTCCGGCTCCTTCCTCACGGAGGGCAAGGTCACGGCCCAGCTGGCCGCCGTAGGCGACGACAGCTACGCCGCCCGTTTGATGGGCGACGCCCGGCGGATCAAATCTCCGAAATCGGAGCTGATGACGGATCTCAACCGTCTTGTGCGCTGGATCAGTCATCTGCTGGTCCCCCTGGGCCTGCTGCTCTTCGCCCGGGAGTTCTGGACCCGCGGCGTGCCCATCGAGGAGGCCGTTCCCTCCACCGTGGCCGCCATGATCGGCATGATCCCCGAGGGTCTGATCCTGCTGACCTCCGTGGCCCTGATGGCCGGCGTGGTGAAGCTGGGCCGCCGCCAGACCCTGGTGCAGGAGCTCTTCGGCATCGAGACCCTGGCCCGGACCGACGTGCTCTGTCTTGACAAGACCGGCACCCTGACCACCGGGGAAATGACGCTGGAGCGGGCGGAGCCCGCCGAGGCCGACGAGGCTGCGCTGGCTGCCGCGGCATCCCGCTTCCTGGGCGCCTTTGAGGCCGGCTCCGGCACGCTCCGCGCCCTGGCCGCCGTCTACCCCGCGGGGCAGGAGACCCCGACCGAGACGCTTCCCTTCTCTTCCGCCCGCAAGAACTCCGCCGCCGCCTTTGCGGACGGGACGGTGTTGATTCTTGGCGCGCCCTCCTTCGTGCTGAAGACCGTCCCCGCCGCCGCGGAGGGCTGGTCCGCAGAGGGCTTCCGGGTCCTGGTCCTGGCCGAGGCCCGCGGCAAGATCACGGAGCAGACCCTGCCCCCCGTGACCCGGGTCCTGGGCTTCTTCCTGCTGCGCGATACGATCCGCCCCGCGGCCGCCGACACCCTTGCCTGGTTCCGCAAGGAGGGCGTTCAGGTGAAGATCATGTCCGGCGACGATCCCCGGACCGTGGCCGCCGTAGCCCGACGGCTGGGTCTGCCCGACGCGGACAAGGCCGTGGACTGCGGCGCGCTCTCCGACGAGGCGCTGGCCGAGGCCCGGGATCAGGTGATTTTCGGCCGCCTGACGCCGGATCGGAAGCGGCTGCTGGTTGCCGCCTTCCAGGCCGACGGCCACACCGTCGCCATGACCGGCGACGGCGTCAATGACATTCCCTCCCTGAAGGCCTCGGACTGCTCCATCGCCATTGCGGGCGGCGCGGAGGCCACGGAGCACGCGGCCCAGCTGGTACTGCTGAACGGCGACTTCAACTCCCTGCCCGCCGTGGTGGCGGAGGGACGCCGGGTAATTGCCAATATCACCAGAACGGCCAGTCTGTTTTTGGTTAAAACGCTGTATTCCGCTCTGCTGGCCATCCTGATGCTGGCCCTGCCCCTGCGCTATCCCTTCCAGCCCATTCAGCTAACTCTGATCTCGGCCCTTTCAGTGGGCGTTCCTTCCTTTTTCCTGGCGCTGGAGCCCTCCCATGAACGGGCCAGGGGCCGCTTTCTGCGGCGGGTGGTGCTGCAGGCCGCGCCCGGCGCCCTGGCCGTGAGCTGCTGCGCCATCGCCGCGATGATCATGAGCCGACTGGGAAGCTCCTTCGAAATTGCCTCCACCATGGCCGCCCTCTCCGCCGGCTGCATCGGCCTGGCGAATCTGATCCTTACCTGCCGGCCCTTCTCCAGGCTCCGCGCCCTGCTCTGCGGCCTCATGTGCGCCTCCTTCGCCGCCACAGTCGCCCTGAGACCCGCCGTGTTCTTCCTCCACACCGACGCCATGACCGGCAGGGACTGGCTTTCCCTCGGCATCATCACCGCCTGCGGCGTGGGGATTCTCCTGCTCGGCCGTCTTTTCGCAAGGAAGCGGCTGGATTCGATCTCCTGATCTTCGGCTCCACACAGAAAAAAGCGCCCTTTTCGGGCGCTTTTTTCTGTGTGGAATCGCGATGCTCCGGGCCGGAAGGCCTCCCCGGCTGTCAGGTTCCGAAGAAGGAGTAGTGCATGTAGTCCTTATAGCCGCTGTGCCAGTAAATTCCGCGCTTGAAGCCGTACTTGGCAAAGATCCGGTCGATCGCCCCCTCCACGGGGATGGCGTAGGGATTATGGGCCGGGTCAAAGCCCGTGCCGTAGAGCAGCTGCCCGCTGGGGGAGAAATAGCCGTTCTCCCGGGCGTTCACGTCCAGGGCCAGGCCCACCGTGTGCTCGGACTTGCTCTCCCAGCGATAGCCGCCCAGAGAGTGAATGGGGGGCTTCTCCGGCAGGGCGTAAATCTCCTCGAAGATCGCCCGGACCGTGGGCGCTATGTTCTGATGGACCGTCAGGCTCCAGCTGCGGGTGTACTTCTCGCCCCTTGCGTTGAGATCCCAGGTCCGGATCGTGACGTCGGTCATGTGCGCTCTGGCCTCGGCGGGAGAAGCATAGACCAGCCGATGGTCGGAGAAATGGACCGTGCCGAAGATCATCATGGCCTTCTCGTAGGCGGTCATGGAGGCGCTGCCCAGCTTCGCGCCGCCGGAGCCTCCCCCGCCGCCGGAGCCGTTCTCGTGATAGGTGTTGCCGGGACTGCCCGTGTTTTCGTAGGGCGTCTCCAGCATGGTCACCAGATCGGAGCGCACGTAGCCGCTGCGGCCGTTGTAGCTGACCTTGTACCAGCCCCGGTTGAAGCCCACGATGAAGCAGGTCTCGTTCCGGGGAGCCCGGGCCACCACGGAGCTCTCCGTGCCGGGGCCGCCCCGGACGTTGGAGCCGTAGTCAAAGCGGGCGTAGCCGATCTTGATATTCTTGATCTCGTCCAACTCCAGGTATTCGCCGTACATATAGCCGATCTTCAGATTGAAGACGACCTTGTACCACTCGCCCTCGCGCTGGATCACCACAGCCTTGTCGCCCCGATAGGCAGTGGCCAGAATTTTCCCGGAGGTGGAGGGCGTCTCGCGCAGATACAGCGCACCGGCCTTCACGGTGCCGATGGCGGTCTTCAGCTCCGAGGCCGAAGCGCCGGGAAGCACGCCGCCCAGCAGACAGACGCTGAGCGCCAGGGCCAGCAGCAGCGCGCAGCCGCGCCGAAGAATGCGGGTCATAGAGGGGGCCTCCTTTCACGGTCCGCGGTCCGCCGAAGCGGCTTTTGCCAGCTCCGCGGGGACCTTTTGTTTACCATAATTCTGTAACCAAATTGTAACCTATTTTTCTCAATCTGTCAAGCCCCTAAATCCGCGATTCGAGGCAATTTTGGTGTTGACTCTGTGAAAATTCCCGAGTATAATATAGGGTGGAACAGGTAAAATTGGATATTTTGCCTAAGAAATACAAATATGCTTGAACGCTTTTGACAAGTCGAAAGGAGATTCATCTATGCAAGCCTTCATGGACGCCATCGTAAAACCCGTTGCCGGCCCCGGTCTGGAGCTGCGCCGCGTTCCCGTCCCCGAGCCCAAGGCGGGCGAGGTCCTGATCAAGATCCACAAGACCGCCATCTGCGGCACCGACGTTCACATCTTCAACTGGGACCCCTGGGCGGCCGAGCACATCAAGAATCCTCCCATGACCATCGGTCACGAGTACGTGGGCGAGATCGCCAAGCTGGGCGACGGCGTCACCGGTCTGCACGTGGGTCAGCGCGTCTCGGGTGAAGGCCATATCACCTGCCACCACTGCCGCAACTGCCACACCGGCAACATCCAGTGGTGCAAGGACACCGTTTCCGTGGGCGTGGACCGGGACGGCGCCTTCGCGGAGTACGTCTGCATCCCCGCCACCAACGTCATCATCATCGACGAATCCCTGCCTGAGGACGTGGTAGCCTTCTTCGACGCCTTCGGCAACGCCACCCACACGGCGCTGATGTTCGATCTGGTGGGCGAGGACGTGCTGATTACCGGCGCGGGTCCCATCGGCATCATCGCCGCCGGCATCTGCAAGTTTGCCGGCGCCCGCCGCGTCATCATCACCGACATCAACGACGACCGCCTGGTCCTGGCCCGGAAGATGGGCGTGGACGCCGCCGTCAACACCATGCGGGAGGATCTGCGGGAGATTATGAAGCAGGTCAACATCGTGGAGGGCTTCGACGTGGGTCTGGAAATGTCCGGCTCCGAAATTGCCTTCAAGCAGATGATCTCCTGCATGCGCAACGGCGGCAAGATCTCCCTGCTGGGCATCGGCAACAAGCCCTTCACCCTGAACATGAACGACATCATCGGCAAGGGCCTGACGCTCCAGGGCATCTACGGGCGCAAGATGGACAACTGGCACCAGATGTCCTACATGGTCCAGGGCGGCCTGGATCTGACGCCCGTTATCACCCACCGCTTCCACTACACCGAGTTTGAAAAGGGCTTCGCCGCCATGAACTCCGGCAAGTCCGGCAAGGTCATTCTCGACTGGACCACCAGGAAATAACCC
>JAFWTG010000009.1 GCA_017519005.1 Oscillospiraceae bacterium
CACCATGCGGATGACCCAGAAGAAGATGATATCGTACCCGGTCACCAGCACGTCCGTCGGATAGAAGTACTCAAGCTCCGGAGTCTTCTCCGGCCAGCCGAGCGTCGAGAAGGGCCAGAGGGCCGAGGAGAACCAGGTATCCAGCACGTCGGGATCCCGCTCGATGTTTTTGCTGCCGCAGCTCTCGCAGCAGACGGCGTCCTCCCGGCTGACAGTCACGTGGCCGCAGTCGGCGCAGTACCAGGCGGGAATCTGGTGGCCCCACCAGAGCTGGCGGGAGATGCACCAATCCCGGACGTTCTCCATCCAGTTGGTGTAGATTTTGGTGAAGCGCTCGGGGACGAATTTGGTCTCCCCTTCCCGCACCACGCGCAGGGCCTCCCCGGCCAGCGGCTGCATCTTCACGAACCACTGGGCGGAAATGATGGGCTCCACGTCGTTGTGGCAGCGGTAGCAGGTGCCAACGTTGTGGGAATAGGGCTCGGTCTTCTCCAGCAGGCCCAGGGCCTCCAGATCGGCCACCACGGCCTTCCGGGCTTCATAGCGGTCCATGCCGCAGTAGCGGCCGCCGTTCTCGTTGATGGTGCCGTCGTCGGCGATGACCTTGATGGTCTCCAGATTGTGCCGCAGGCCCACCTCGAAGTCGTTGGGGTCGTGGGCGGGGGTCATCTTCACGCAGCCGGTGCCGAAGTCCATCTCCACGTAGTCGTCGGCCACGATGGGGATTTCCCGATTCATCAGCGGCAGGATGCAGGTCTTGCCCACCAGATGCTGATAGCGCTCGTCGGCGGGGTTCACGGCCACGCCGGTATCGCCCATCATGGTCTCGGGCCTGGTGGTGGCCACCACCAGGTATCCGCTGCCGTCGGTCAGCGGATAGCGCATGTGCCACAGGTGGCCCGGCTTGTCCACGTACTCCACCTCCGCATCGGAGAGAGCCGTGGTGCAGTGAGGACACCAGTTGATGATGCGGCTGCCCTTGTAGATCAGGCCCTTCTCATAGAGGGACACGAAGACCTCGCGGACGGCCCTGGAGCAGCCCTCGTCCATGGTGAAGCGGGCGCGGTCCCAGTCGCAGGAGGCGCCCAGGCGCTTCTGCTGCTCCACGATGCGGTTGCCGTATTTATGTTTCCAGTCCCAGACCTTCTCCAGGAACTTCTCGCGGCCCAGGTCGTAGCGGGTCAGGCCCTCCTTGCGGAGCTCCTCCTCCACCTTGATCTGGGTGGCGATGCCCGCGTGATCCACGCCGGGGACCCAGAGGGCGGCATAGCCCTGCATCCGCTTGAAGCGGATCAGGATGTCCTGCAGAGCCGCGTCCATGGCGTGGCCCATGTGGAGCTGACCGGTGACGTTGGGGGGCGGCATGACGATGGTAAAGGGCTTTTTCTCCGGGTCGCGCTCGGTCTTAAAGAAGCCGTTGTCCTGCCAGAACTGATAGATGCGATCCTCGACCTGCTTCGGGTCGTAGGTTTTGGGGAGTTCGCGTGCCATATACATTCTCCTTTCAACAGAAAAGCCGTCCTGAGATTCCTCTCAGGACGGCAATTTATTACCGTGGTACCACCTGAATTCCCGGCTGACTGCCGGACACTCTGCCTCTGTAACGGGAGGACCCGTGCAGACTTACTGATTTCAGCCTGCCCGCTCCGAAGCGACCTTCCGCTCTCGCCTTCCCGGGCTTGCACCGACCGCCCGCTCTCTGAATCCGGCTGAAAAGCGTACTCCTCTTCCTCTGCGCGTTATTTCTGAAACAGTATATCTCCTGTTTTCTGCTTTGTCAACCATTTTCTGAAAAAAAGCGTGACAAATCAAATGATTTGAGTTATAATATACAAAATACTGCTGCGCGATCAAAAATCGGCAGGAAGGAGCGCGTATGAGACGTGTTTTTGCGCTGCTGCTCTGTGCGGCGCTTTGTTTAGCGCTTGTCGGCTGCTCCAGAGCCGCCGGCGGCTCCTATCGGCTGGAATATATCACCGCGGACGGCGTCCGCATGCTGCCCTCCAGCTTCGGCATGTCGATTTCGCTGGAGCTGGAGGAGGACGGCGTCGGCACCGCGACCTACAGCGGCACGCTGATGAACGTCACCTGGACCGACGAGGGAAAAACCGTCGTGCTCAACGGCCCCAAGGGCGAGCTGGAGTTCACGAAGGACGGCAAGGCCCTGGTGCTCCACGACGAAGGCACTCTGCTGTTCTTCACGCCCGTGGAGGAGGAAGACTGAGCCTCCCGCAAAGCGAGCCCCGCGAAGCGTCTGCTTCGCGGGGCTCGCTTTGCTGTGATTATTTGATCCTGCGGAAGTTGCCCATCGTCTCGGAGACTGCAGTGATATAGGCAAAGCTGCCGGGATACTTGCCGATGATCTTCTGGATGTCCGCGATCTGGTGCTTGTTGACGATGCAGATCACCAGGCTCTTGAACTCGTGGGTATAGGCGCCCTCGGCGGGCAACAGGGTCACACCGTGATGGAGCTGCTCCATCAGGTCCTTGGACATGCCCTCCGGGTCCTCGGTGATAATCTCGAATTTGAGGGCGGACTGGGAGCCGCGCACCACCTGGTTGCCGATGGTGGTCAGCACAAAGGCGTAAATGATGCAGCAGATGACCGGCTCAAACTGGAAGCCGTAGACGAAATAGGAGACGCAGGCAATGATCACGTTCAGCGTGAAGCTGATCCAGGTGACGTTGAATTCCGGATGATAGTGCCGGATGCAGAAGCTGATCACGTCCGTGCCGCCGGTGCTGCCGTGGACCTTCAGGCTGAAGCCGTAAAAGGCGCCGTTCACCACGGCGGCCGCCACGGGCGCCAGAACGTTGCTGGTGCCGTTTTCGGTCAAGTAGTGGAACTTGCTGAAGTCCATCGTCCCGAAGAGCATCAGAAAGCCGGAGAAGCAGAGGGTGAACAGGGCGGTTTTGATGACGAACTCGCGATCCACCAGCTTCCAGGCCACGATCAGAATGGGGACGTTGATCAGCAGGTTCAGATAGCCGGCGTTGAACTTCAACACGTACTGGACCATGGTGGCGATGCCTCCGACGCCGGAGGGCGCGAAGTTGTTGGGGAAAATGAACAGCGCATAGGACAGGGCCATGCCCAGGGCGAAAAGCGGAATCAGCGGGAGCGTCTTGTAATTGGCTTTGTTCGGTTTGGTGTTATTCATTTGGTTTTTCCTCCGTAGATGGATCTGTTTGAATTGTAACACAGCTTTTTCCAAAAAGCAACCGGCATTTCTGCTCCGCAGTAGGCTTCTCCCCTATTCCAGTGCGTGACGGAGCTTTTCCAAAGCCTTTTTCTCGATCCGGGAGACATAGCTGCGGCTGATTCCCAGACGCTGGGCCACGTCCTGCTGGCGCAGGGGGGCCGTGTCCCCCAAGCCGTAGCGAAGGCGGATCAGCTCCTGTTCCCGGGGACTGAGGCAGTCCGCCACGGCCCGATGGAGCTTGCGGGCGTCCTCCTTCCGGGCCAGGTCCTCAAAGAGGTCCTCGTCGGACGCCACGACGTCCTGCACCGAGAGGGCGGTCCCGTCCTTGTTGGTCTCCAGGGTATCGGAGAGAGAGACGTCCCCCGCCGTCTTTTTTTGGCTGCGGAAATACATCAGGATTTCATTTGCTATCCTCACCCAAAGGCGTCGTTGGCTCCTCGTCAGCGCCGAAGGCGAACACCCGGGCGTTGACCCCGTCCCAGATCACCTTCCGGACAAGAGCGCGGATCGCCGCCCGCTTTTCCTCCACGGACGTCTCCTCGACGCCGGTTCCAGGCAGCGTCAGGCTCCGACGTAGACGTTCGAATTCCCCGCCGCTGAGACGCTCAGCCTCCGCAAGCTCCTCCAGCTCCAGACTTCGCTGCTCAAGCAGTCGGGTTTCCTCGCTCAGCTCTTCGATTCGCCGCAGCGCCAGCTCCTTTGCGGGAGAGCTTTCCAGAAGCGACATGGAATCCATCAGTCCGCTTATGATTTTCTCTTTCTTCGCGTGCTCTACGCGAAGCTGCTCCATCTGGGCGTCGTATTCCTCCCGCTTTCCGGTAAAGAACGCCCTGCTTTTTTCGAGGGAGCGCAGAAAGCCGGCGCTGTCCTCCGGCAGCAGCTTCAGCCGCTCCATCAGCGCGTCGTCCAGGCAGTTTCCGTCCGCGTTGCGGCAATTGCATCTGGCCCGACGGCTTCGTTCTTTCATCTTGCAGACGTAGCTGTAGACGGACCCGCCGTCGGCGGTCCTTCGCCGCGACAGCTTGGGATACATCCGTTCTCCGCAGGCGCAGAACAGAACGCCTGTCAAAAGCGCTTCGTTGCTTCGGGGTTTTCGATAGGCTTTGGATCTGTTCCGCTCCAGAGACTCCTGGATCCCGATCCACTGCCCGGACGGTACCAGGCCGGGATGCCTGCCCAGGGCGATGATCCATTCGCTGACGGGATTGATCTGCGCCGCCCTTCCCTTCTCCTGGTCGGTGCGATTGTAGGCCATGACGCCGCGGGCTCCGTCGAAAGCTTCCCGCGGCGCGCAGACCTCGGCTCCCCGCTCATGAAAGTATCGCCAGGCCTCCTGGTCCCCTGCCATATAGACCGGATTTTGCAGGATGCCCTTGACCGCAAAGCGGGTAAAGTCCTTCCCCATCCTGGTTTTGGCCTGCTGACGCAGCAGCTCCGTTTCTACGGCGGTGAGGGAATCTGTCTCCGTGTACAGATCAAAAATCGATTTCACAAGGGTCGATTCCTCCTGAACGGGGATCAGCATATAGGACTTTCGCGTTTTTCCGTCGATCGTGACCCTGCTGACCGCCTCCGAAGCAAAGCCCAGCGGCGTATTGCCGCCCAGCCAGCGTCCGGTCTTCGCCAGCTCGTGCATATTATCCCGGATCCGCTCGGCAATGGTTTCCCGCTCCAGCTGCGAGAATACGGAAATAATGAACATCATCGCCCTTCCCATGGGCGAGCCGGTTTCAAAATGCTCCCGGATGGAGACGAAGGCCACGTCCAGCTTGTTCAGCTCGTCGATCAGCCCGGCGAAGTCCGCGATATTCCTGCTGATTCTGTCCAGCCGGTAGACGACGACAGCCTGATACCTGCGCCTTCGCACGTCTTCCATCATCCGCTGAAAATCCGGGCGCTTCAGGTCGCCCCCGGAAAAGCCCTCGTCCTCGAAGACCTCGCAGCGTTCGACCCATTCCGCCCCATAGACCCTTCGGACGTAATCCCTGCAAAGCTCGATCTGATTGCCGATGCTCTCGCCTTTTCCGGTGAATTTGGATTTGCGGGAGTAGATTGCAATCATTCTTTCCCCTTTTTTCACGTCCATTCCTCCCTGACACGGTATATGCGTTCCGCCGACGGATCATCACACAGCGGTCCTGCCGTGAGCAGAAGGCTCTGATGCCGTGCGGCTGCGAGCGAAAACCCGCTCCGGGAGGCACGGATATTCCTGCGCCTCCCGAAGCGGGCTTTGTTCCAGTATCTTTTTATGCGGGAAATTCGCCGCAGCCGACCGGCTCAAGGATTATTCGGCTTTCCAAAGTCCGTGCAGGTTGCAGAATTCGTAAGCCGCCACGACCTCGTCGCCGGGGGCCAGAGCGAAAACCGCCACGGGCTTCTCGCCGGGCTTCAGCAGCTTGCGCTGGCGGCCCTCTTTGGTCTCCAGCAGAATCCACTCGATGAAGTGGGCCTCCAGCATGGGGTGCTCCACGGCGCCGACGCTGACGGTGACCAGCTGGCCCTCCCGCTTGATGACCGGAACGTGCTTCTCTCCGGCGGCGTCGGTGGTGTTAGGTTCGATGGGCTTCATCTCCTCGCCGCAGCAGCGGACGCGGACGCCGGAGTCATGGATGTAGGCGACAATATTGCCGCAGTGGGCGCATCTGTAGAACTTCATGGTGTTATCCTCCTGTTTTTAATAGTTTTCCGCGTGGATTTCAAAATAGCTCTGGGGATGGGCGCAGACCGGGCAAAGCTCCGGGGCCTTGGTCCCGACCACGATATGGCCGCAGTTCCGGCACTCCCAGACCTTGACCTCGCTCTTCTCGAAGACTTCCTGCAGCTCGACGTTTTTCAGCAGAGCGCGGTATCGTTCCTCATGCTGCTTTTCAATGGCAGCCACCATGCGGAACTTGGCGGCCAGAGCCGGGAAGCCCTCGGCCTCGGCCGTAACGGCGAAGCCCTCGTACATGTCGGTCCACTCGTAGTTCTCTCCGTCCGCTGCGGCGGCCAGATTCTCCGCGGTGGTCCCGATGCCGTTGAGCTCCTTGAACCAGATTTTGGCGTGTTCTTTTTCGTTATCGGCGGTTTTCAGGAAGATGGCGGCAATCTGCTCAAAGCCGTCCTTCTTCGCTCTGGACGCGAAATACGTGTATTTGTTGCGCGCCTGGCTCTCACCCGCAAAGGCGGCTTCCAGGTTTTTTTCGGTCTGCGTGCCGGCATAGGGATTTTTCTTGATTTCCTGGTTCTTCTCCATCATAACGCCTCCTTATTATTTTGAAACCGCGCTTTTCCACGCGGATTTCTTACAACTATCTTACCATCATGCGCTGCCTTCGTCAAGCTCATTCAGAAAGCTTTTCCGCATGTTTCTGTGAAATCAATGGACAATCCGTATAGAATCTGCTATAATATTAAAAGCTGAATATAAGCTTCCGACTTCCAAGCTGCAGGAAAGGTGGGATGAAGATGAATCGCTCTACGGAGTCGCTGTTTCTGGAAGCGATTTCCGCCGGAATTCGAGGCGAGCGGGTTCGCTGGGCTCCTCTGCCCCCGGAACAGTGGACTTCCCTGTTTCAACTGGCAGAAACGCAGAAGCTCCTTCCGATTCTGACCGACGCGGTCTTTGAATGTCCGAACGCCGAAAACGATCTCCGCTTCTCCGCATACCGCGGCGCGGCAAAACGCCAGGTACAGCTGCAGACCCTGAAGGACGCGGCCTTTCTCCCAATTTATATGCGGCTCCGGGACGCGGGAATCCCCGCTCTGGTGGTAAAGGGGACCCTGTGCCGCTCCGTCTACCCAAACGGAGCGCTGCGCATCAGCTCCGACGAGGACCTGCTGGTGGAGCAGGCCAGCTTTCCCAATGCTTGCAGGCTCCTGGCTGAGGCGGGTCTGATCGCGGCGTCTGAAGAAGACCCGCTTCTCACCGCGGAGATCGCCTGGAGAAGCGCGGACGGACTGTGCTATATCGAGCTGCACAAGTATCTGTTCGCGCCGGATTCCGGCCCCTTTGGGCTGCTCCAGACGGTTTTCTCAGAGGTCTTCGAGCATACCAGGGAATATCGTTTGCGCGACGGAGGCTCCGTCCTGTCCCTTTCTCCCCACGACCATCTGCTGTATCTTCTGCTGCACGCCATGAAGCACTTCATCCGCACCGGATTCGGACTGCGCCAGATCTGTGATATCGGACTTTGGGCCGAGCGTTGGCGGGAGGAAATCAACTGGGAACTTCTGTGGGAGCAGGCGGAGCAGGTCCACGGCGCGCAATTCTGCGCCGCCCTGTTCCAAATCGCGGAAAAATCCCTCGGGATTCCGCTGGAGCTTCCCGCGCCCTGGAGCTCGATCGCGCCGGACCCCCAGCCCATGCTGCGGGATCTGCTGGACGGAGGCATCTACGGCTCTTCGTCCAAGAGCCGCGAGCACAGCGCGCGGATTACGCAGGACGCTGTCGCGGCGCAGCGCACGGGGAAGCGCCGGAGCCTTCGGACCGCGCTCTTCCCTTCCGCCAAGTCCCTGGAACGCGATTTTCCCGTATTGAAGGAGCACCCGCTGATGCTTCCTTTGGTCTGGGGAAAGCGTCTCGTTCGGTATTTAAAAAGCTCCGCTTCGAATCCTTCCGATCAGCCCGCTGAGACCCTCAGATTGGGCAAAGAGCGGCTCTCCCTGCTGCGGGAGTACGGAATCCTGGATGAAAAACCATGATACGAATGGGAAATGGAGCAATTTCGTCACATCATCGTATAAAGCAGGGGTCCGTCCGGAAGCAAGCCGGACGGGCGCCTGTTTTCTCTATGATCTGTTGGATTTATACAGGAAGGTAACGATCTGCTCCCGCGTGCAGGTCATATTTGGGCTGAAGGTATCGGCGGAGGTTCCGCCGGTAATCCGCGCTGCCGCAGTTCTGCTGGCTGCGGGGACGCCTTCCGGATTTCTCACTCCGGGCTTGATTTTTTCGACTCGGGCTGTATAATAATAACAGAATTAAACGCTTTGCGCCGGGGAGGCAGCCAAACATGAAGCTGAAGCATGAATTTGTCGTACGGGAAATTGCCGGAGAAACGCTGCTCGTCCCGGTGGGCACAGCAACGCTTTCTTTGAACGGTATGCTGGTGTTAAACGAATGCGGGAAATACCTCTGGGACCGGATCCCCGACGCCGGTTCTGAGGAGGACCTGATCAACGCGCTCCTTGCCGAATACGAGGTGAATCGCCAGACCGCCGCGCAGGACGTGGCGGAATTCCTGGAGTCGCTTCGCAAGCTGGGGATTATATGACGGGAGCTTCGCAAACGCTCGCCGCGTCGGGATGGAAGCCGACGCGGCGAGCGTTCTTTGTGCGCTTTTTTTGGCTTGCCTTCATATTGAAGGACGCAGGGGAATAGACTGCTGCGGGGGGACGGATTCCTCTCTGCGCTCGGAATGACGAGGAGGTGATTGCTCTGAGAAAAGCTGCTCCGCTTAAATTGAGCTTCCACGGCCCCACGACAGAAGACGGAAAGCGGGAGCTGGCGTTGCGCGCCGCGGAGCTCCACGCCAACGCCGTGATCCGGCGCATCCAGGCGCTGAGCTGCTCCCGCCGGCAGAAGCTGGCGCTGCTGGACGCAATCATGGAGGCCCGCAATGAAACGCAGCAGCCCGTCGATCCCACGACGGGCTGCTGCGCTGCGTGTCAAAACAGTTGAGAATTAAGAATTGAGAATTGTGGTATCGTTCAAATTGCCATTTGAACGATAAAATTGGCGTGGTAGCCGAACGCCGGACGGCTGAGAGCCGTCCCTACACAGCTCCACCATCCGTAGGGGCCGAACTCGAAGAGTCACGAAGTATGCCCACATCGGCCCTCGTTCGCCGCACCCGGTCGGTTGTCGGGATTTGCCTGCGGCAAATTGCGTTCGTGCCGAACGCATGGCGATCAATGATCGCCGCTACGGCGTGTTACGGTGAGGACCCGGCGAGGCGGCGGGATTTGCCTGCGGCAAATTGCGTTCGTGCCGAACGCATGGCGATCGATGATCGCCGCTACGGCGCGGTACGGCAGGGGTGCGGCGCGATACGGCGGGGGGCGCGGCGCGGTACGGCGGGGCACGACGGGATACGCGCGGGATGCGTGCAGGGCGTCTCCTAAAGGACTCGCTTCGCTTCGGAGGACGCCGCTTCCGTTAACGCATTGGGGAGAGGATCGGATTTTCTACACAGCGGGCGGCATAGGTGGCGAGACGGGCGCCCTTGGTGAGGTCGAAGGTCTCGATGCCCTTGATGAGTCCGATGGTGCCGATGGAGAGCAGGTCCTCCTGGTCGGCGGACTGGGCGTAATACTTCTTCATGATATGGGCCACCAGGCGCAGGTTCCGCTCCACCAGAATGTTTCTGGCCTCCAGGTCCCCTGCCGCGGCCCGTTCCAGATAGACGCGCTCCTCCTTGGCGGAGAGGGGCTTGGGGAAGGAGCCGGGCTGATCCAGCCGCAGGGCGCAGAGCATGGAGCCCAGCATCAGGAGTACGACTGCCGAAAGCATAGCGATCACCTCGCAGCAGTCTATTCTCCCCCGGTTTGTCCATATTCCTGCTCAGCCTCTTCTCAGATATGCGGAGGAAACGGGGAATTCAAAGTAGGTATCGGGATAGGGCTCGTTTTTCAGGGTGAAGTGCCACCACTCGCAGTCGTAGGGGGCGAAGCCGGCGCGGAGCATGGCCCTCTGCAGCAGCATACGGTTGTCGTACTGCTCGTCGGTGACGCCCCGGAAGCCGGGGTGGGAGAGCTCCCCGAAGTAGTCGAAGGGGCCGCCCATGTCCACTTCCTTTCCGGTCTTCATGTCCAGCAGGGTGAGGTCCACGGTGCTGCCGCGGCAATGGCTGGAGTGCTTGGCGATATAGCCCTCCGCGAAGAGGGCGGTCTTGTCCAGCTCCGGGTAGAAATAGGGCTTCATGCGGATATCCTGATCCTCCAGGCCCCAGAGCACGAAGCTGCGCACGGCGCAGGCGGGGCGGTAGGCGTCGAAGACCTTGAGCCGGTAGCCCTGGACGAAGAGCTCGCCGCTGACGGCGCGCAGGGCGCGGGCCGCCTCCCGGGTCAGCAGGGCGCAGGGCTCCTCGTAGCCGTCGATGCGCTCGCCGATGAAGTTATAGGTGGAATAGTACCGGATTTCCTGGATGATATGGGGTACGAAATCCGCCAGCAGAACGAAGCCGGACGGGTCCATGGTCACGTCGTTTCGATACTCCGTTTTCATAACGGCCTCCTGTACGGTTTTTTGTCATTATCCATCGTATGTATTCCAATTATAGCAGGAAGCGCGGGAAATGTCCAACGTTCATTAAAAATTTTCAAAGAATCGAAAAAAAAGAATGCAATCCTGAGAAAAACATGATATAATATGGAAAACGTGTGTGACAACGCATCTGAAGGAGGAATCATCTATGTTAAACATTAACAAAGCCGTGGACCACAGGAAGGCCCTGATCGCGCTGGAGGGGCGTCTTGACACCGCCACTGCCCCGGAGCTGGAGCACGTGCTCTCCAAGACCATGCATAAGATTGACGAGCTGACACTGGACTTCGAAAAGCTGGATTACATCTCCTCCGCCGGTCTTCGCGTGCTGCTGACCGCGCAAAAGCAGATGAGCCAGCAGGGCGGGATGAAGCTCATCCACGTGAACGAGACCATTATGGACGTCTTTGAGATCACGGGCTTCTCCGACATTCTGACCATCGAGTAAACGCGCAGCGCACAGGCGCGGCCCGGAACCGCACCCACCGGCGACTGCATCCGTTTTGAAAGATCCTTCCCATGCAGACAGCGAGGGCGACGCATCACGCGCCGCCCTCGGTCTCTTTCTCGTTCTGTTCAATCAAAAAGCCCTTGGACGCCAGGTCGCGGAGGAAGGCGTCCAGGCTGGCGCGGATTTCCTCGTCGGGCTTCCGGGTCAGAATCCGATGGACCGTCATGATCCGCTCCTCCGCGTCTTCTCTGCCCAGCTGCTCCCAGGTGATGGCCCAGAGGGCCGGCAGACGCTTGATGGTGCGGCAGTCGCCGTAGGCGGCGCGGGACGGGATCAGCACGTTCATATCGCAGATCTTCGTCAGCACGACGCCGGGCCGTGGTTGATACTTCATGGTACACCTGCTTTCTTCTTTGGTCCGGGCTGCTCAGCGGGGAAACACCGCATCCAGCAGCAGCCGGGTGGAGTCCGGGACCTGATCGCTCTCCAGCAGCCAGATGGGGACGGCGCGGAGCAGACGGGTTTCCAGGGCCGCCACGCGGCGGATATTCTCCGGCACCCAGGCGGACTGGAGGAAATGCTGATACATCGTCAGGGCCGCCTCCCGATCCGTCAGGGCCGTCAGGCGGTTTTCCGGGCCGCGGGACAGGAGAATCAACCCCGCCAACGGGGCCGCCTCCGCGCCGTGCCAGTTTTCCTTGCCGTTCCAGGGGCTGGGGTGGACCAGGAGGGAGGATGTTTGCGGGCGGTCGGAGGACGCGGGCGTGTGGCGGTCGATGACCGCCGCTGCGGGGGGGGGGGCGGGGGACGCGGG
>JAFWTG010000135.1 GCA_017519005.1 Oscillospiraceae bacterium
CCTGATGCCTCGTCCGTGCGGGGTACGGCGGGCCGATGTGGGCATCGGCCCCTACGGGCGGGTCTGATGCCTGATGCCTGATCCCTGATGCCTAATTCCTGATCCCTGGTCGGTGCGGGAAACGGGGTGGCGCACACTGTGCGCCGCTACGGGCGGGGTACGGCGGGCGGCCAATGACCGCCCCTACAGGCGGGTCTGATGCCTGATGCCTGATGCCTCGTCCGTGCGGGGTACGGCGGGCCGATGTGGGCATCGGCCCCTACGGGCGGGTCTGATGCCTGATGCCTGATCCCTGATGCCTATTTCACAATCAGATTGACCAGCTTATTGGGCACGGCGATGACTTTGAAGATGCTGCCGCCGGCGCGGGAGACGGCCTTCTGGACCCACTCGTCGGCCTGGGCGTGGGCGGCCAGCTCCTCCTTGGAGAGGCCGGCGGGGGCCTGGATGGTGCCCTTGGTCTTGCCGTTGATCTGGATGGCGATGGTCAGCTCCTGATCCTTGCACTTCTCCTCGTCGTACTTCGGCCAGGCGGAGAGGGAGCAGAGACCCTCGAAGCCCTTGAGCTCCCAGAGCTCCTCGGCGATGTGGGGGGCGAAGGGGCTCACCAGCTGGAGCAGGGTCTTCAGCTCGGCCCGATTGCAGCCCTTGTCGCCCAGCTGGTTCACCAGGGTCATGAGCTGGGCCAGAGCGGTGTTGGCCTTGAGCTGGTCGATGTCGGACGTGACCTTGCGGATGGTCTTGTGCATCAGGTTCTCGTTGACCTTGGCGTACTCGGTCTCGTCGTCCTCCACGTTCTCGGCCAGAGCCCAGATCTTGTCCAGGAAGCGCTTGCAGCCCTTGACGGAGTTGGCGGCCCAGGAGGCAGGCTTCTCAAAGTCGCCGATGAACATGATATAGGTGCGCATGGTGTCGGCGCCGTATTCCTTGATGACGTCGGAGGGGTTGATGACGTTGCCGCGGGACTTGGACATCTTGATGCCGCCCTCGCCCAGGATCATGCCGTGGGAGGTGCGCTTGGCGTAGGGCTCCTTGGTGGGGACCACGCCGATGTCATAGAGGAACTTGTGCCAGAAGCGGGAATACAGCAGATGGAGCGTGGTGTGCTCCATTCCGCCGTTGTACCAGTCCACCGGGGTCCAACGCTCCAGCGCCTCTTTGGAGGCCAGGGCCTGGTCGTTGTGGGGGTCGGTATAGCGCAGGTAGTACCAGTTGGAGCCGGCCCACTGGGGCATGGTATCGGTCTCCCGCCGGGCGGGACCGCCGCAGCAGGGACAAGTGGTGTTGACGAACTCCGGAATGGAGGCCAGGGGGCTCTCGCCGTCGTCGGTCAGCTCGTAGCTCTCCACGTCGGGCAGCAGCAGGGGCAGGTCCTTCTCGTCCATGGGGACCATGCCGCACTTGGGGCAGTGGATGATGGGGATGGGCTCGCCCCAGTAGCGCTGACGGGCAAAGACCCAGTCGCGCAGCTTGAAGTTCTTCTTGGCCTCGCCCAGGCCGCGCTCCACCAGCCAGTTGGTGATGGCGGTCTTGGCCTCGGCCACGGACAGGCCGTTCAGGAAGTCGGAGTTGACCAGGATGCCGGTCTCCACGTCGGTGAAGGCGGCCTCGTCCACGTTGCCGCCGGCGATGACCTCCACGATGGGCAGATCGAACTTCTTGGCGAACTCCCAGTCACGGGTGTCGTGGGCGGGGACGGCCATGATGGCGCCGGTGCCGTAGCTGGCCAGGACGTAGTCGGAGATGAAAATGGGGATCTCCTTGCCGTTGACGGGGTTGACGCCCATGACGCCGCCCAGCTTCACGCCGGTCTTGTCCTTGTTGAGCTCGGTGCGCTCCATGTCGGACTTGGAGGCGGCCAGCTTCTGATAGGCCCGGACCTCGTCCAGATTGGTGAGCCGGTCGGCCCACTTCTCCACCAGGGCGTGCTCCGGGGAGAGAACCATGTAGGTGGCGCCGAAGAGGGTGTCGGGGCGGGTGGTGTAGACGGTGATGTCGTCGCCCAGGGTGGTGGCGAACTTCACCTGCGCACCGTAGGAGCGGCCGATCCAGTTGATCTGCTGGGTCTTGACCCGCTCAGGG
The DNA here is from genome assembly GCA_017519005.1 of Oscillospiraceae bacterium. GTDB lineage: Bacteria > Bacillota > Clostridia > Oscillospirales > Oscillospiraceae > JAFRPC01. Next base: position 2,083 of record JAFWTG010000135.1, read on the forward strand.
AAATTGACCTCGTCCAGATCGTCGATGAGCCGATCGGCGTAGGCGGTGATCTTCATCATCCACTGGCTGCGGTCCTTGCGGATCACGGGCGCGCCGCAGCGCTCGCAGACGCCCTCCACCACCTCTTCGTTGGCCAGGACGCATTTGCAGGAGGTGCACCAGTTGACGGGCATCTTGGTCTTATAGGCCAGACCGTGCTTGAACATCTGCAGGAAGATCCACTGGGTCCACTTGTAGTACTTGGGGTCGGTGGTGTTGACCTCCCGGTCCCAGTCGAAGCTGTAGCCCAGCTCCTGCAGCTGGGAGCGGAAAACGCCCACGTTGCGCTCGGTGACGGTGCGGGGATGGACGTGGTTCTTGATGGCGTAGTTCTCCGTGGGCAGGCCGAAGGCGTCGTAGCCCATGGGGAAGAGCACGTTCCAGCCCTCCATGCGCTTCTTCCGGGCGATCACGTCCATGGCGGTGTAGGGCCGGGCGTGGCCCACGTGCAGGCCAACGCCGGAGGGGAAGGGAAACTCAATCAGCGCGTAGAACTTGGGCTTGTCGGACTCGTCCGGGGTCCGGTAGGTCTTGTTCTCAATCCAGTAGGATTGCCATTTCTTTTCGATCTGTTCAAAGTCGTATTTCATATTCGTTTCTCCTGTCATTCCGTAGGGGCCGGCGTCCCCGACGGCCCGAACGATCCCATAATCGAACGGTGCGGGGCGTCGAGGACGCCGCCCCCTACGGCGTAATCATTCGTTTTCGAGGGCGACGGGACGGGCGTCGTTCCACATGCGTTCCAGGTCATAGAACTGCCGGGTCTCGTCGGTGAAGACGTGGCAGACCAGGCTGCCGAAGTCCAGCAGGACCCAGGTGCCGCTGCGATGGCCCTCCCGGTGCAGCAGGGTCTCGCCGCAGCCGTCCACGGCCTCCTCCACGGCGTCGCAGAGGGTCTTGACGTGGGTGTTGGAGGTGCCGGTGCAGATCAGGAAATACTCGGCCAGGGTGGTGACCTCCGTGACCTCCAGCAGCTTGATGTTGACGCCCTTCTTGTCTTCCAGGGCCTTGGCGGCCACGAGGGCGATTTCTTTCGTATTCATACAGCTTCCTCCTTTTTATCAGAAGTAAGAATGCGGGCTAAAACACCTTGCCCAACAGGTCGGAGGCCACGGCGTAGAAGGTCATGGCGCTCAGGAGCAGGGAGAAGAGCAGCAGGAAGGCGCCCTTGAGCCAGCCGGGAACGCCGTTGCTGTCGTCCTCGGGCAGCGCTTCATATTCCAGGGGCGTGGTCTGCAGATCGTCCTCCGTGATCCGGGCGGCCGGGTGGGAGATGGGGGTGGGCTTCGGCACGGCGGGCTCCTCCGAGTCGGCGGGGAGTTCGGCCGTCTGCGCTTCGGGCTTCGTGGCCGCGCCGCTGCGGCCAATCAGCGCGTAGAGCTCCGCCAGCAGGGTTTCATCGTCCACGGCGTCCCGGTCAAAGCGGCCCGTGGGCTCCTTGTTGACGTCCACCACCGCTTTCGCGACGGATTGATAGCTGAGCGCGCTCAGCGGGGCTTTTTCGGGCTCGTTGGCCGCCTCGTCCCGCGGTTCCTCCGCGTCGGGGGCCGCCTCCGCCGCCTGGGGCTCGACGCCGCTCTCCGCGGCCTCGTTCGCGTCTGCGGGGTTCTGAGCCTCCGCCGTCTCGTCGGCGGGCTGCTCCCCGTCGTCTTCCAGATTGGCCCGGAGAGCGGCCAGCAGGACCTCCCGCTGGTCCGGCAGCTCCTTCGTCTCCGCCTTCAGCGCGGGGAGGGGCTCCGGCTCCTGTTCCTTCGAAAGGCCCTCAATATTCAGAATGAGCTGGTCGGGAGCCGCTGCGGTCTTCTCCGGGGCGGCAGCCTCTTTGCCGGGTTCCTGTTCTTCAAAGAGTTTCACGTTGTTGACTCCTCTCGCTAAATTTTCGGTAGTAGTTCCACGCGTTCAGAGAATCCGGGTCGATGACCCGCCCCTGGATGCGCAGATGGGAGATGGACTGGTCCAGACCGCAGAAGACCGCGGCGTCCAGATTCCGGCCCGCCAGATCCCGCAGTGTCTCCACGCCGGGAAAGCTGCGGTTGGGCTCCATGTAGTCCGCGATATAGAGAATCTTCTCCAGGGTCGTCATGGCGGCCCTGCCGGTGGTGTGCCACCAGATGGCATCCCGGACCTCCTCCGACTCGCCGAAGACCTCCCGGGCAATGACGGCGCCGGTCTTGGCATGGAGGAGCTTGGGGTTCTCCCGCTGGGTGGGTGTCAGCATCATAGCATATTTATTGCAGAGATGCAACTGTTCCTTTGGCCCCAGGGCCTTGGTGATATCGTGGAGGATACCGGCGCGGCGGGCCGTCTCCCGGTCAGCTCCCCAGTGGACCGCCAGGGCCGCGGAAGTCTCGCAGGTGCCGTCCACATGGGCGCGGCGCTTTTCGTCGTGCAGAGACAGGGAAATCTCCCGCAGACGCGCAAAGGGCAGGCCCTTCAGACTGTCGCCGGTCAGATACCAGCCGTTTTGCAGGATCAGGTCCAGGACCTGCTGCTCCAGGCAATCCGGCGCACCGAAGGCCAGCAGACGGCGAACCGTGGTGGAAGAAATCTGCACGCAGCGGTTTTCCACCTGGATCACCCGCGCCGACATGGAGCGGCGAAGCTGCTCCGCCTCCCGCTGGACCTGCGCCCAGGTATCCATGCGCTCGTCCCGCTTCATGACGGCCAGAGCCGCCAGGGACGCGATGCGCTCCGGCTCCCGCCAGGTGGAGAAGCTGAGGAACATGTCCGTTCCCATAATCAGAATCAGCTCCGCCTCCGGATTGGCGGCCTTCAGCGCGGCCAGGGTATCGACGGTATAGCTCTTCCCTTCCCTGCGAAGCTCCAGGTCGCAGAGCTCGGCCTTCTCCACGCCGGAAAAGGCAGCGCGGCACAGGGCAAGCCGTGCCTCCGGAGACGGGGAGCCGGGTGCCAGGGATTTATGGGGGGGATTGGCTGCCGGAACGATCAGCAGGCGATCCAGCTGCAGGGCGCGGATCAGCTCCGCGGCCGCCAGCACGTGGCCGGTATGAGGGGGATTGAAGCTGCCCCCGTAGACGCCGATCTTCATTCCTCGCCGTCCCGTTCCGCACGGCGGCGCTGTCTGGCGTTTTCAATGGCCGCCTGCTTGAAGTATTCGTTCTTCCGCTCTCTGGCCGCCTTGGCCGCGGCGCGGCGCTTCTGGGTGCCCGCCTTGACGGGATTGATCCGGACCTTCGCTTTGGCGGTCCCGGTTTTCTTCGCCAGCGCTTCGGAACGGCGCCAGACGACGAATCGGCTGCCGACGCACTGGATGCCCTCCGCGTGCAGGGCCTCGCAGAGCAGATCGCTGACCTCCCGGGCGCTCATCAGGGCCGTCTCCAGGACTCTGCCCTTCACCAGCTCCCGGGCCTCCAGCTGCCGGTCCAGCTCGTCGATCAGGGCGTCGGTGACGCCCTCCTTGCCCACCGTCAGGGTGGTTTCCAACTCGTTGGCCTTTGCGCGGAGCTCCGCGCGCTGCTTGCTTGTAATCATATTTGAAATCCTCCAAGATATTGGTTGGGAACGTGTTTCAGGCTTCCGGGCGCAGCAACGGATTGCTGAGGCATCGGTGACGAGGCATACTTCGTGACTCTTCGAGTTCAGGGACCAGGCATCAGGCATCAGGGGACGGGGGTGCGGATTCTTCGCTGCGCTCAGAATGACAGGCCGGTTTTTCCCGTCTCGAACGGGCTCCAATGGATCAACACAGAGAAAACTATCGAGCGGTGTCTGATGCCTGATGCTTAATTCCTGATCCCTGGTCGGTGCGGGGAACCAAGTGGCGCACACTGTGCGCCGCTACGGGCGGGTCTGATGCCTGATGCCTATAGCGGGGTTATTCATTCTCCTGATCGAGAAGCGCCTCCAGGCGGTGCAATGCGTTGGCTCGGTGAGAAATGGCGTTTTTGCGATCCGCGCCCATCTGGGCGAAGGTGCAGCCCTGGGAGGGCACGTAGAAGACGGGGTCGTAGCCGAAGCCGTCCTCGCCCCGGGGCTCGAAGGTAATCAAGCCCTCGCAGCTCCCGCGCGCCACAAGCTTGCGGCCGTCTGGCCAGACCAGGGTGATGACGCACACGAAGCGGGCGGTGCGCTCCTCGGAGCGGACGCCGCGCAGATTGTTCAGCAAATGGTTGAGCCGGTCCCGGTCGGTGACGCAGTCCGGCGCGCCGTAGCGGGCCGAATAGATGCCGGGCGCGCCGCCCAGCACGTCCACGCAGAGGCCGGAATCGTCCGCCACGGCGGGCAGGCCGGTGGCCTCCATGACCGCCCGGGCCTTCAGCTCGGAGTTTTCCTCAAAGCTCTCGCCGGTTTCGTCCACGTCGATCTGCAGACCGAGATCGGACTGGAGCACCAGCTCCATATCGTATTGAGCCAGAATGGCCTGAATCTCCGCCAGCTTGTGGCGGTTCTGAGAGGCAAGAACGACTTTCATGCTTCCTCCTGTTTGTTCAAGCTGATCGCTTCGCCGGAGGCGAATTATAACTCCACGTACTGTCGGAGCAGGCGGCACAGCTCGGCGTTGCCCTTTTTACAGAGCTCCAGCAAGCGCTGCTGCTCCTCCAGGGTATAGGGTCTCCCCTCTCCGGTGGCCTGGAGCTCGATGATCCGCCCGTCGGCGCTCATGACGCAGTTCATGTCCACCATGGCACGGCTGTCCTCCTCGTAGCAGAGGTCCAGCAGGGGGACGTTGTCCACGACGCCGGCGGAGATGCCGCTCACAAAGTCCTTCAGCGGCATGCGCTCCAGCTCGCCCTGCTCCACCAGCTTCCGGCAGGCCAGAGCCAGGGCCAGGAAGCCGCCGGTGACGGAGGCGGTGCGTGTGCCGCCGTCGCCCTGGAGCACGTCGCAGTCGATGGTGACGGTGTGCTCCCCCAGGGCCAGGAGGTCCGCGGAGCTGCGCAGGCTGCGGCCGATAAGCCGCTGGATTTCGGCGCTTCTGGGGGCCAGCTTCAGCTTGGAGATGTCCCGCCGGGAGCGCTCCCGGTTGGCCCGGGGCAGCATGGAATATTCCGCGGTGATCCAGCCGCCCTGCTTCACGTGGGGCGGAACCTTGTCCTCGACGGAGGCGGTGCAGAGGACCATCGTGTTTCCCAGCTCGATCAGGCAGGAGCCCTCGGCAAATTTGTTGAAGTTCGGGGTGATTTTTACCGGCCGGAGCTCGTCCGGCTTTCTGCCGTCTATACGGGTCATATGCTTCTCCTATCTATTGAAAAATACCACAATTATTCATTATTCACTATTCACATGTCAGTAACTTCCACGTGGGATCGCCCTGCGGGCGATTGTCCGCCTGCGGCGGACCGGGCGATCAATGATCGCCCCTACGGCCTCAGATCAAGGCTTCGACGAATTCTCTGGCGTTGAAGGGCATGAGGTCGTCGATGCCCTCGCCCACGCCGATATACTTGACGGGGATTTGCAGCTCGTCGGCCACGGCGACGACGATGCCGCCCTTGGCGGTGCCGTCCAGCTTGGTCAGCACGATGCCGGTGACGCCGGCGATCTGCTTGAACTGCTTGGCCTGGATCAGGCCGTTTTGTCCGGTGGTGGCGTCCAGCACCAGCAGGACCTCCTTGCTGCTCTCCGGCAGCTCCCGGTCGATGACCCGGCTGATCTTGCCCAGCTCGTTCATCAGATTGGCCTTGTTGTGGAGCCGTCCCGCGGTGTCGCAGATGATCACGTCCACGCCCCGGGCCTTGGCGGCGGAGATGCCGTCGTAGACCACGGAGGCGGGGTCGGCCCCCTCGTGCTGGCGAATCAGCTCCACACCGGCCCGGTTCGCCCAGATCTCCAGCTGGTCGGCCGCCGCGGCGCGGAAGGTATCGGCGGCGCAGAGCAGGACGCGCTTGCCCTCCCCTGCCAGCTGGTTGGCCAGCTTGCCGATGGTGGTGGTTTTGCCCACGCCGTTGACGCCGATCACCAGGATCACGGCGGGCTTTTTGGCCAGCTTCAGCGCCGGATCGCCCACGTTCAGGGTTTCGGCCAGGATATCCGCCAGCGCCCCGCGCACCTTGGAGGGCGTGGTGAGCATTTTCTCATAGGCGTCGGTCCGCAGCCGCTCCACCGCCCGGGTGGCGAGCTCCACGCCCAGGTCCGAGAGAATCAGCCGCTCCTCCAGCTCGTCGTAAAACTCCTCGTCCACCTCATATTCGCCGGCAAACAGCCCGGTGAACGCGTTTCTGGTCTTGGCAAGACCGGATTTGATCTTTTCAAAAAATCCCATGGTTCCTCCTTATGGCGCACAATGTGCGCCGCTACATCTGCTTATAACTTGTTCAGTCCCAGCTCTTTTTCCAGCTCGTCCAGGTCCAGATGCAGCACCTTCGACACGCCCTGCTCCTGCATGGTGACGCCGAAGAGAGCGTCGGCCTCCTCCATGGTGCCGCGGCGGTGGGTGATGACGATGAACTGGGTCTTCGCGCAGAGCTGGCGCAGGTAGTTGGCGAAGCGCTCCACGTTGCGGTCGTCCAGGGCCGCGTCGATCTCGTCCAGCATGCAGAAGGGCGTGGGACGGACCTTCAGAATGGCGAAATACAGGGCGATGGCCACGAAGGCCTTCTCGCCGCCAGAGAGCAGGGTGATGGTTTTCAGCTGCTTGCCGGGGGGCTGGACCTTGATCTCAATGCCGCAGCTCAGAGGCTCGTTGGGGTCCTCCAGCTCCAGAGAGGCCCGGCCGCCGCCGAACATCTCCACGAAGGTCTCCCCGAAATAGCGGTTGATGCGGGTGAATTCCTCCGTGAAAATCTCGGTCATATGCCGGGTGATGTCGCGGATGATGCTCTCCAGCTCCCGCTTGGAGGTCAGCACGTCGTCCCGCTGGCCGCTGAGATAGGTATAGCGCTCGTTGACCCGCTCAAATTCCTCGATGGCGCCCAGATTCGGCGTCCCGAGGCCGTGGAGCTTCCGCCGCAGCTCGGCCGCCCGTTTGTTGGCGGCCTGGACGGATTCGATCTCCGCCGCCTGGGCGGGGGCCGTGGACGGGGTCAGCTCATAGCTGTCCCAGAGCTTGTCCACGATCTGCTTTTCCTCCATCCGGGAGCTGTTCTTTTTGGCTTCAAGACGGGCGGATTCCCGCTCCATGTCGATGATATCTTTATTCTTCTGCTGGGCGTCCCGGTCGGCGGCAGTGCGCTGGGCCTCGATCTGATTGCGCTGCTCCAGGGCCTCCCGCAGGCCGGTGCGCAGGACCTCGGTCTTCGCCGCCTGCTCCTTCAGCAGGTCTTCGTTCTCCGTGATGCGCTCCGATAGGGCCTGAGTCTGGGTCTCCAGCTCGTCGATGAGCTCCTGCTTCTGGCTCCGGTCGCCCTCCATGGCGGCGGCCAGCTCCTCCAGACGGCGCAGGCTCTCCATCACGCTGAGCTTCTCAGCGTTGCGGCCGGCAACGGCCATTTTCTTCTCGGTGAGCTCGTCGGTGAGGCCGCTGCCCTCCTTGCTGAGGGCCGACTGGTCCAGCGAGAGCGCGTCGATGGCGGCGTTCAGCTCCACGGCCCGGGCCTCCAGCTCCCGGCAGGAGGCCTCCAGCGCGGCCCTTCGGCGCTCGTCGGTGCGGACCCGCTCCAGCAGGGCGTCCAGCTCCCGCCGGTTGCCGCCGGCGGCCTGGGAGATGGCCTCAAAGAGCACCGTATATTGCTTCTCCTCGCCCTCCAGTCGAAGAATCTGATCTTCGATTTCGCGGAGCCTGCTCTGCAGGGTCGTCTGCTCGTAGCCCACCAGGTCCCGCTGGCGGTTGGCCTCGGCGCTCTGCCGGGCCAGCTCCTCTTTGCGGGCGCTGAGCTTGGCCGCCTGGGCCTCCAGACGGCTGATCTCGTTGGCCCGGGACAGCACGCCCGCGCTGCGGCTCACGCTGCCGCCGGTCATGGACCCGCCGGCGTTCATCACCTGGCCGTCCAGGGTGACGATCTTAAAGCGGTTCTGATAGCGGCGGGCCATGGCGATGGCGTCGTCCAGGGTCTCGACGATGACGGTACGGCCCAGAAGGTTCTCCACCACCCGGCGATAGCGCTCGTCGCAGCGGACCAGCCCGGAGGCCACGCCGATGAAGCCGGCGCAGCTTTCCAGCCCTCGCTCCTGCAGGCTGCGGCCCTCCATGGCGGAGAGCGGCAGGAAGGTGGCGCGGCCCACGTCCCGCAGCTTCAGCTGCCGGATGGCCTGCTTGGCGTCCTCCTCAGCGGAGACCACCACGTGCTGCATGGCGGGACCCAGGGCGATCTCCAGGGCCACGGAAAGGCGGTCCTCCGTCTGGATTAGCCTGGAAATGGGGCCGTGGACATTGCGCAGCGCGCCGCTTTCGGCCTGCTGCATGACAAATTTGACGGCCTTGGAAAAGCCCTCGTATTCGCGCTCCATCTCCCGGAACATCTGCAGCCGGGAGCGGGTGGTGTCCAGCTGGACGCCGCAGGCCTGCAGCTCCTCCAGGAGCCCGGCGGCCTTTTCCTCCCGGGCCTTCCGGCGCAGCTCGTAGCCGGCCAGAGAGTTCCGGCAGCTCTGGGCCTCTTCCCGGGCGGCGGCCAGAGCGCCGCGGCACTCCTTCAGCCGGGCCTCGGTCTCGTCCCGGCGGGACTGGGCGGCGCTTTGATCGGCCTCCAGCTCCGTCTGCCGCTCCTTGCTGCGGCCCATGGCCTCCTCCAGGGCGGCGATGTCGGCGCGCTTGGCGGCCAGGTCCGCCGCGCAGGCCGCGTGGCGGTTTCGCAGCTCCAGATAGCTGCGGTTCATGCCCTCGGAGGAGGCGGTCAGCGCGTCCAGATCCCGCTGGATGGCCGCCAGCCGCAGCTCCAGCTCCTTGGTCTCGCCGTCGATGGCGGCCAGACGCTCCCGGTGCTGCCGGATCTGCTCCCGCACGCTGCTGCGGCGGTCGTCCTCGTCGGAGAGCTCCTGACGCAGACGGGTGAGATTGTCGGCGGCGTTGCGCCGCTCGCCCTCCAGCAGGTCCCGGCGGCCGCTGAGGCGCTGCAGCTCGGCCTCCGCCTGGGAGATGGCCTCCCGGCGGGACTCGATCTCCGCGTCCCGGCGGTGCAGCTCTTCGTTGAGCTGCTCGGACCTCCGATAGAGGGCGTCCAGGTTTTCGTGCTCCTGCGTTAAGATAAAGGCGGCGGCGTTGTAGTCCTCCTCCGCCTTGCGGGCGGCCTCGGCCAGACTGTTGAGGCTCCGGACCCAGAGGGCCACCTCCACGCCCTTGAGCTCGTCGCGCAGGGCCAGGTATTTCTTCGCCTTTTCGGACTGCTCCCGCAGGGGCTCCACCTGGAGCTCCAGCTCGGAGATCTTGTCGTTGATCCGCAGAAGGTTGTCCTCGGTCCGCTCCAGGCGGCGCTCGGTCTCCTCCTTGCGGTGGCGGTATTTGGAGATGCCCGCCGCCTCCTCGAAGATTTCCCGGCGGTCGGTGCTCTTGACGGAGAGGATCTCGTCAATGCGGCCCTGGGAGATATTGGAATAGCCCTCCTTGCCCAGGCCGGTGTCCATGAACAGCTCGTTCACGTCCCGCAGCCGGGCGGATTGGCGGTTGATATAGAATTCGTTTTCGCCGGAGCGATAGTAGCGGCGGGTCACCATGAGCTCGTCGCTGTCTATCATAAAGTAACGGTCGGAGTTATCGAAAATCAGGCTGGCCTCCGCGAAGCCCAGCTGCGGGCGCTTCAGCGTGCCGCCGAAGATCACGTCCTCCATCTTGACGCCCCGGAGAGATTTGGAGCTCTGCTCGCCCATGACCCAGCGGATGGCGTCGGAGATATTCGATTTGCCGGAGCCGTTGGGACCCACGATTGCGGTGATATCGCCGTCAAACTGGAGGCTGATCTTGTCCGGGAAGCTCTTGAAGCCCTGGAGGTCCAGAGAACGTAAATACACTTGGATATACTCCTACTCATAGAAATTCACTGTATTATAACAGAAATCCCGCCTTATTGCAAGACGGGATTTCATGTTTTTTCAATTAAAGCCGACTTTTCAGCGACGCCGCGTGGAGGGAATCAGTACTCGGGCGTCAGTTCGTAGACGGTGTACTCGTTTCCGTCCTTCGCGAAGAGGTATTTGCCCTCCACCAGCTCGAAGCCGTCGGCGGTCAGCAGGGTCTCGCCGGAGTAGCAGTCAACCAGGGAGCAGGGCTTGTCGTGGACGTAGAGCAGGGCGTCGCCGAGATAATTGGCGTAGCTGCACTTGAAGTCCACGTCGGTCTCCGGGTCGTTCCAGAAGCGGAAGGTGGAGACGCCGCTGGTCTCGTTCTTGACCTCGTTGATCAGATGCGTCGCGTAGCGCTGGGCGGCTGTGACGGTCTTGCCGTTGGCCAGATAGTAGACGGAGGGAGCGGAGCTGTCGTTGGGGGTGAACTCCCAGACGCCCTCGCCCGCGTAATCGGGGCTGTAGCAGTCGTTCACGCTGGCGACCTCCTGGCCGGCGGCGTCCAGCAGATAGCCGCTGTTGTCCTTTCTGGCGGGGAAGTAACCGCCGCACTCTTCAAAGATGCTGTACGCGCCGTCAACCTCGAAGAGCAGGCCGCCGAAGCGGTCCAGCAGCTTGACGGTGGAAGCGTTGTAGTCGCTGGCGTTCAGATAATTGCCGCTGCCCTTGAGGATGGACAGGCCGATGTCGCTCTCATACAGGGTTTTGCCCTCGCCGTCCAGAACGGTCTTGTAATCCACAACCACGAAATCGCTGCCGAGCTCGACGGCGCTGCCCTCGCAGATCACCTGGCCGTCGGCGTTATAGATGCTGCAGCTGTAGTCCTCGTGGGTATAGCAGATCAGGTCCCCGCCGGTTTTGACGGCGCTCATGCTGCTGTTCGTGATCTTGAGATCGGGAACGAAGCGCTTCTCCACCAGATCGAAGACCATGCCGTAGCCCTTGTAGAGCACGTCGTCGTCATCGGGCGTAATGGAAATCATGGCGTTGGTGGAATAGAAGAAAGCCTCGTCCTTGTTCTCGGTGACCTCGGTGCCGTAGATCACGTAGACGTAGCGCTCGGAATTCCGGTCGGAGTTGTAGGCCTCGGAGATGGGGTTGATGATGGCGGCCTCGCAGGGCAGCAGCTGCTCGCCGCTCTCCAGCAGAATGCCGGTGGCGTTGACGTCCTCTGAGAGGGCGGAAACGGCATACACGCCGGGGAGCACGACGCTGATGTTGCCGTAGTGCTCCTCAGAGATGGGCTCGCCCAAATGGTTGATGGCGGTCAGGAACTCGGAGCCGTCCGTGTCCTTCTGATAGCGGAACACGGAATTTCTGTAGAAATAGAGGTCCCGATTGCTGTTGTCGGCCTTGCCGAGCTCGGTGAGGGTCCACTTGGTCGGGAACTTTGCCAGCTCGGGCGGCTCCGCAGGCTGGACGGGCTTGGGAGCCTCCGTCGTGGTCACGACGGGCTCCTCGGTGGTCTCGGGGGCTTCCGTGGCGGGCTTCGTCTCCGGCTGTTCGGCAGCAGCCGCGGTGGTTTCGGGCTTCGCGTCCGTCGAAGCGGGCTTGGAGGGCTCCTCTTTCCCGCAGGCGCTGAACACAGAGAGCATCAGCAGGATCGCGAGAAACAGACAGATTGTTTTTTTCATTTGCTTCACTCCATTCTTTTGTCTGTAGCGGCTCCGGTTCGGACCGGAGCCGCAGCGTCCATATTGTATCAAACCGTTTCCGTAAAATCAAGTGCTGCGGAAGAAAAGTGCTTCTGAAACGAAAAAGACAGCCGAACGGCTGTCTCTTCGTATGGTGGACCTTAGGGGGATCGAACCCCTGACCTCAAGATTGCGAACCTTGCGCTCTCCCAGCTGAGCTAAAGGCCCATTCGCAGGAAGTAATATAACACATGGCGCGGGAGAATGCAAGTGTTTTTTTCTGTTTTTTTCAAAACAGGCCGTTCACCGGCATGGGGATTTGCCTGCGGCAAATTGCGTTCGTGCCGAACGCCGGGCGATCGATGATCGCCCCTACAGTGGGGCTGTTCCCTGTTCACCGTTCCCTGTTCCCCGGAAAGCACTTGACATCCCGCGCGCTTTCGCTTATGATGAAGCTGTAAGCGTTCCTCTATCTTGAAAGGAGGCTTTCCCATGCTGCACCGTGTTCTGAGTATTCTGATCGGCTACTGCTTCGGCTGCTTTCTGACGGCGGAGCTGGTTGCCAGGAAATTCGCCGGAAAGCCCGCCGCGGAGCTGGGGGAGACCGGCAACCCCGGCATGGCCAACATCATGGCCTCCCTGGGCTTCGTGCCGGGCATTCTGACCCTGCTGGGGGATATCGGCAAGTGCGCGCTTGCCATGCTCCTCTCCCGCCTGCTGTTCCGGGACAGCGGGCGCATTGTCATGATGTACGCCGGCCTGGGCTGCACCCTGGGCCACGACTTTCCCTTCTGGCGCCGCTTCAAGGGCGGCAAGGGCGTGGCCACCTCCTCCGCGGTGATCGTGGTCTACAGCCTCCTCTGGGGTCTGCTGGCCAATATTGCGGGGATGCTGGTGACCTTCGCCACCAAGTACCTCTGCATCGCCGGGCCGGTCATTCCCCTCTTCTTCACCCTCTTCATGTTCCTGCGGGGGGATACGGAGGCCGGTCTGATCTCCGTCGTGCTGTCGGCCCTGGCCCTGCTCTGCCACCTGCCCTCGGTCTTCGGCATCTTCAAGGGGACCACCAGCCAGACGGACGTGCTGGGAGCCATCGCAAAAAAATTCAGAAAAAAGTGAGGGCGCGTGATGCGTGAATTGTTTGAAAAAACCGCCGCCCGTCTGCGGGCCGGCGAGGACGTAGTCTGGTGTGTGATCCTGGCCGCCGAGGGCTCCACGCCCCGGGGCGTCGGGGCCGTGATGGCCGTCTTCGCCGACGGCTCCGCCTATGGCACCGTCGGCGGCGGCGCGGCGGAGTATAAGGCCGCCCGGTTTGCCCTGGAGCTGCTCTCGGAGCCCTGCGGAACGCACAAGCAGGCTGCGATCCGCAGATTTGCGCTCTACAGCGGCGGCACGGAGGCCACCGGCATGATTTGCGGCGGCAAGCTGACCCTGGGCTTTTTGCCCTTTCCGTCCTACGGGGTCGAGAGCTTTGAGGGGATCGACTGGGATGCCGAAAACTGGCTCTTTCTGGACGTCAACGAGGACGGCAGCTTTGGGATCTCCGTCAATCTACGCCCGATCCCGGATCCCGCCGAGCTCTATCCGGACTTTCCCTTTACAGATACCCTGTCGGACGGCACGCTGCGCTTGATCATGCCGCTGTTCCGCCCCGATCGGGTCTGGGTCTTCGGGGCAGGCCACGTCAGCGCGGCCCTGGTGCCGCTGCTGCTGCGGCTGCGCTTCCCGGTGACGGTGATCGACCCCAGGCCGGAGCTGGCAAAGGCGGAGCGTTTTCCCGGCGCGGCGGTGCTCTGCGCGGACTTTGAGCGTCTGCCCGGGACCGTCGCCCTCGGTCCCCGGGACTACGCGGTGGTCATGACGCCGGGGCACGAAAAGGATCTGGCAGTGTTGCGGCAGGTGCTGAAAACCCCCGCGCGCTACGTTGGCTGCATCGGCAGCCGCAGGAAGACGGCTTTCGTGAACCAGGCTCTGGCCGAGGCGGGCTTTTCCCCCGCCGACATCGGCCGCATCCACGCCCCCATCGGCCTGCCCATCAAGGCCCGGACCCCGGAGGAGATTGCCGTCTCCATCGCCGCGGAGCTGATCCTGCACAGAGCGGGAGGATAGCGGCTGATGCTCGCAGCGCAGGCAGGGGGCGCTCACTGAGCGCCCGCAATCGCCCGAGGGGCGATATGGCGAAGGAATCAGGAAGAGTGAATAAGGAAGAAGTTGTGGAATTTTTCAATTCTGCGAATTGAAAAATGAAATATCATTTGTTCCCGAAGGGATACCTCAATTTTGCATTTTGCACTTTTCATTTTGCATTTCGGCGCGAGGGTTATGGCGCACACTGTGCGCCGCTATGGGCGGAGTACGGCGGGCGGTCAATGACCGCCCCTACAGGCGGGTCTGTCCCCTGTTCCCGGTTCCCTGTTCCCCTTCCTCACCCTGATGCCTCGTCGGTGCGGGGGATTTGGCCGGCAGATTGCCGGCGCTACAGGCGGGTCTGATGCCTGATACCTGGTGCCTGATGCCTCGTCGGCGCGGGCTGCGGCGGGC
>JAFWTG010000136.1 GCA_017519005.1 Oscillospiraceae bacterium
ATTGAAGAATGTTCCGTGCAGGAATTGCGCCAGACGAGGCGGAGGACGCAGGCGGGCTTGACGCCCGGCAAGGACGACAACGAAGTATGGCACAATTCCTGCCGGAACAGATTAAAGGTTTCTATGGGAGTTCAGTATCAGAGCTCCAGTGTCAGATTGTTGAGACCCAGGGTGTTGATGTAGTTGGCGCGGCGCACCATCTTCATCACCATGCGGAGGCCGATGTGGGCGGTGGGGTCGTCGTCCCGGTGCAGATCCATGTAGTGGACCGGGTCGAAGCTGACGCAGTCGTCCCGGAGGCGGATCACCCGCTTGCCGTCCTTGATGAGCAGACGCAGCTCCGCGCTGTGCTGCCTGCCGCTGCCGGCGAAGCCGTGCTCGATCACGTTGACGCCGATCTCCTCCACGCAGAGGCCGATCATCATGCAGTCCCTGGGGCTCTCCCCGTGGAGCTGGCAGAACGAATAGACCTTCTGGGAGGCCGCCAGCGCGCCTGGAATATCCCGGAAGGACAGCTCCAGGTAATCGCCCTCCCGGGCTCCGAAGCCCTCCGGCAGCAGGGCGTAGGCCGGGGCGGAGAGGCTGAGCTTCCCGCTCTGCTTCCAGACCACCGCGGAGAGGGCCAGCAGCGTCAGGCACTCGCCGCAGAGATAGCCCAGCCAGATGCCCGTGGTGGAGAAGGGAATGCTGAGAAGCAGGGCGGAGGCGGCGATCATGACGAAGTTCTGCAGGGCCGAAATGACCTCGCTGAAGCGGGTGCGCCGGATCCCATGGTAGTAGTTCTTGAAGCAGGAGTTCAGGGAGGAGGGCAGCAGCGAGACGGCAAAGAGCCGGGTGCCCAGAATTGCCATATCCCGGGCCGCCGGATTGTCGGTGAGGAAGAGACTTACCAGCAGCGGGGCCGCCAGCAGCACCGCCGCCGTCACCGCCAGGGACAGGACGACGGCCCAGCGGTTCATGGTCCGCACCAGCTCGTAAAGGGCGGGCCGGTCCTCGTCGCTGTAGAGGATGGAGGCCAGCAGCAGGGCCACGGAGCCCACGCCGGCGGCGAAGCAGTAGCAGAGATTGCCGATGGTGGAGATCACCGAGAAGGCGGCCACCGCCAGCGTGGAGCCCTCCCGGAGCAGCAGCTTGTTGAGAATGAAGACCAGCAGCACCTGGCTGATCTGGTTGACCACCGTGGGGATGCCGTAGCCCATCAGCTCCAGGCAGCGCTTCCACTTCGCCAGCTTCAGCCGGAAGCGGAACATGCAGCCCTTTTTCAGGAAGAAGCCGCCGGCAACCAGCAGGGCGATGTAGTAGCTGAGGCTGGAGGCCAGGCCCATGCCCAGGGTGCCGCCGTGGAAGACGAAGACGTTGAGAATATCGAAGGCCACGTCAGAGACGGTCATGGCAATCACCGCCGCCACCAGCAGGCTCCGCTTGCCGGCGATCTGCATGTAGGGCACCATGATCTGGGCCAGGATGAAGGCCGGCGCGCCCACGATGAAGCCCCGGACGTAGTCACGGGTCAGATCGTAGACCGGATTCGCCGGGCCGGGCTTTCCGGCTCCCAGCAGGGTGATGATGGGGCCGGTGAAGATCAGCACCAGCGCCAGGCCCGCCACCGCCACGGCGGCGGCCAGGACGATGGAGTTTGAGTAGCAGGCGTTGGTGCCCTCCGTGTCGCCCCGGGCCATGGTTTTGCCGCAGTAGACCTGGATGCCGGCGGCCAGCATACTGCCGAAGGCAGCGAAGATCAGCAGCACCGGGGTCGCCAGGCCGTAGGCGGACATGGCGTCCACCCCGAGGAAGCGCCCGATCATAATGCTGTCGATGACCATGCAGATCATCACGGTCATGCTGGAGATCACCTGCGTCAGAAGCATCTGGCGGAACACTTTTTTAATCATAGTCAAAACACCGTCCTTTGATGGCTCAGCGGGAGTCGGAGGGGTCCCGCGACGTTTTTTGGACTCCGTAGATCCCCACCAGGATCAGGAGAATAAACAACAGGGAGAGCGGGGAGAAGGGCTCGCGCAGCACGATCACCCCGGCAAAGAAGGAGACCGCCGTGGTGAGATTGGCGAAGACCGTCTCCCGGGCCAGGGGCAGGCGGCTCAGGGCGTAGTTGGAGAGGAAGAAGCTCAGCACCGAGCAGGCCAGGGAGAGGAAGAGCACCGAGAGCAGATAGGGCGTCGAGGCGAAGGGGGCGAAGTAGAGCCTGAGGCTGCCCCCGCAGCGGATCAGCGCCAGCACCGTGAAGACCAGGGCTCCCATGCCGGTCATGGCGTAGGTCCGGGCGAAGGGGGAGGTCCGGCCGGAGCTGCCCCGGGCCAGCAGGGAGTAGGCGGAGCCCGCCAGCACCGCGATCATCAGGCAGAGCACCCCGAGCCCGTCCAGGGTCCCGGAGCTGCGGCTCATGAGGCCGATGCCCACGACGCCGCCCACGGAGATCAGGCTGAAAAGCAACTGGCCGGCGCTGGGCTTTTCCTTCAGAATGGGGGCTGCCGCCAGGGTGGTGACCACCGGGATCATGGCGATCATGACCCCGGAGAAGCCGGTGGTGGAATGGAGAATGCCGTACTGCTCCCCGAAAAAGTAGACCACCGGCTGGGCCAGACCCAGGGCCAGCAGGGGCAGCAGCGCCCCCTTGGCCTGCCGCAGTCCGGCCAGCTGCCGGGGAAAGCAGTGCATGACCAGGAAGGCCAGCAAAAAGCGGTGGCTCAGCAGCACGAAGACCTGGGCCTCGTTGAGCCCCGTCCGGGAGGCCAGAAAGCTCAGGCCCCAGCAGAAATGGCACGCGATCGAGGCCAGCGTGCCCTTCCAGATGGCATCGGAGCGGGTTTCCTTCATTCTGAAACGCTTCCTTCCGTCGGTTTGGCTACTGGAACTGGCTGGCGTACAGCCTGTAGTAGAAGCCCTTTTGCAGCATCAGACTTTCATGGGTGCCCTGCTCCACCACGTCTCCGTCGTTGACCACGAGAATTTGATCGGCGTTCCGGATGGTGGAGAGGCGGTGGGCGATGACGAAGCAGGTCTTATCCTTCATCAGGCTGCGGATGGCCTTCTGGACCTGGCGCTCGGTGTTGGTGTCCACGTTGGAGGTGGCCTCGTCCAGGATCAGCATGCTGGTGTCGTAGAGCATGGCCCGGGCGATGGTCAGCAGCTGCTTCTGCCCCTTGGAGATGTTGGAGCCGTCCTCGGAGACGACGGTGTTGTAGCCCTGGGGCAGGCGCATAATGTAATTATGGATCCGGGCGGCCTTGGCCGCCGCCACAACCTCCTCCATCGTCGCGTTTTCCTTGCCGTAGGCGATGTTGTCAAAGATGGTGCCGCAGAAGACCCAGGTATCCTGGAGCACCATGGCGTAGCTTCGCCGCAGGCTCCGGCGGGTGTATTCCAGATGATCCCGCCCGTCCACCAGGATCTTCCCGTCGCCGGGGTCGTAGAAGCGCATCAGCAGATTGATGATGGTGGTTTTGCCCGCGCCGGTGGGACCCACGATGGCCACGGTCTGGCCGGGTCTGGCCTCCAGATTCAGGTCGTGGAGCACGGTCTTTTCCGGCACGTAGCCGAAGCTGACGTCCTTTGCCTCCACGTGGCCGCGGCAGTCCTTCAGCTCCTCCGCGCCGTAGAGGTCCCTGGCCTCCTCCGGCTGATCCAGCAGATGGAAGACCCGCTCCGCGGCAGCCAGGGCGGAGAAAATCTCGTTGATGATGTTGGAGATCTCCGTGATGGGGCCGGAGAATTTCCGGCTGTAGAGCACGAAGCTGGAGATCTGGGCCAGGCCCACGATCCGGTAGAGGTAGAGCACCGCGCCGCCCAGGCCGATGGAGGCCAGGCCAAAGTTGGAGATCATGCCGATGGTGGGGCCCATGGTCATGCCCATGGAGGCGGCGTCCCGGAAGGCCTCGGCGGCGCGCCGGTTGATGCCGCTGAAGCGCCGGGACATCTCCTCCTCCTGGGCGTAGGCCAGAATGGTCTTCTGGCCGGTGAACATCTCCTCGGCAAAGCCGTTCATCTCGCCGTAGGCCCGGCTGCGCTTGGCGTAGAGGGGCCGGGTCTTTTTGCTCATATGGCGGGTGAAGAGGATGGAAACCGGGATGGTGAAGAGCATGCAGAGCACCAGCGGCGGCGAGATGACGCACATCATGGTGAAGCTGCCCGCCACCGTGATGGTGGAGGTGAGAATCTGGATCACGTCGGTGGAGAGGCTGGTGGAGACCACGTCGATGTCGTAGGAGACCCGGCTGATGATGTCGCCGGCCTGGTTCCGGTCAAAATAGCCCACCGGCAGGGTCATCAGCTTGTCGAAGACGTCCCTCCGCAGGTTTTGCGCCACCCGCTTGCCCACCCGGGCCATGCCGATGTGGACCAGGAAGCTCAGAATATTGGAGCCCACGTAGGCCAGCAGCATCAGCAGGGCGTAGCGCAGCACGGCGTCCATGTCCACGTGGCCGGGCCCCTGGCGGAAGCCCGCCTCCGCCTCGCCGATGGCCCTGCCCGCGAAGCGGGGACCCAGGAGGTTGCCGAGATTGCTCAGCAGGGCGCAGCCCAGCAAAACCAGCACTGCGGCGCGGTAGCGCAGCAAATAGCGGCCGATCCGCCGCAGCGCGCCCTTGGCGTCCTTGGGCTTGGCCTTCACGCCTCCCCGATCCCCGGGACCCGGCATACAGATCGCCTCCCTTCGGGCTGGAAATCATTTCGAAAGTGTTTGTGTATCGAATTGAAAATTGAAAGTTGAAAATTGAAAATGAATGTGTTTCGCAGATTGCCATCTGCGAAACAAAAATGGAATGGCGTCGTTTGCGGCATTTTCATTGTCGTCGTTCAAATGGCAATTTGAACGATACCGAAACTTTCAACTTTCCATTTTCAATTAAGACAGCTCTCCCATCTGGATCTCGCAGATCTCCTTGTACGCCGGGCAGGAGGCCATCAGCTCCCGGTGGCTGCCCAGGCCGATGCAGCGGCCGTTGTCCATCACCAGGATCTTGTCCAGCTGCATGACGCTGGAGACCCGCTGGGCGATGAGGATCAGCGTTGTGTCGGGGTGGTGCTCCCGGATGGCCCGGCGCATGGCGGCGTCAGTGCGGTAGTCCAGGGCCGAGGAGCTGTCGTCCAGCACCAGAATCTCCGGCCGGGCCGCCAGAGCCCGGGCCACCAGGATCCGCTGCTTCTGGCCGCCGGAGAGGTTGGCCCCCTTGATGGAGGCGGCGTAATCCAGGCCCTCGGGGAGCCGGTCGATGAATTCCGCGGCCATGGCGTCCTCCGCCGCGGCGCGGATTTCCGCCTCGGACAGGCCGCGGCCGAAGTCTACGTTGCCCCGCAGGCTGTCCTGAAAGATCATGTCGTTCTGGAAGGCGACCCCGAAGCGCTTGCGCAGCGCGTCCTTGTCAAAGCTCCGCAGCTCCCGGCCCTCCAGCAGGATCCGGCCCGCCGTGGGGTCGTAGAAGTGCATCAGCAGATTGATGACGGTGGTCTTGCCGCAGCCGGTGGGGCCGATGATGCCCAGGCTCTCGCCCCGGCGCAGGGTGAAGCTGATATCCTCCAGGGCCTTCTCCCGGCTCTCGCCGGCGAAGCCCTCCTGCTCGGCGCTGTCCGCCCCGTAGCTGAAATCCACGTGCTCAAAGCGGATGAAATCCGCCGCCGCTCCGGCAGCTTCCCCCTGTAGCGGCGCACAGTGTGCGCCACCTCCGGCAGCTTCCTCGGTATTCATCTGTAAAACCGCGTCGATGCGGTCCGCGCTGGCGCTGGCCTTGCTGAGGGAGACGAAGATGCGGTTGAGGCCCATGACGCCCATGGTGATCATATTGAAATAGGTCAGAAAGGCCAGGATCACGCCGGGCTTGATGAGCCCCGCGTCCACCCGCTTCGCCCCCAGATAGACCACCAGGGTCAGCCCTGCGTTGAGGCAGAGCTGCATGAAGGGACCGGGAATCGCCATGACGGTGGCGGCCCGGATGTCGGTTTTGGTCATTTCCCCGTTGGCGTCCCCGAAGCGGCGCTTCTCATAGTCCTCCTTGCTGAGGGCCTTCACCACCCGGATGCCGGTGATGCTCTCCCGCATGATGCGCACCACGTCGTCCAGCCGCTGCTGGACCTTCGTGTAGAGGGGAATGCCCCGGGAGGAGATCAGCAGAATCACGGCGATCAGCACCGGCAGCAGCACCAGCAGCACCAGGGACAGCCGCAGGTCCATCAGCATGGCCACCAGCACCCCGCCCAGGAGCATGATGGGGGCCCGGACGCAGAGGCTCTGGAGCTGCTGCACCGCGGTCTGCACGTTGTAGCTGTCGCTGGTCATCCGGGAGATCAGACTGGGCAGGCCCACGGCGTCGAACTGGGGCCCCGTCAGGTTGACGGTCTTCTCAAAGAGGGCCTGTCGGAGCTGGTAGCTGATGCGGTGGGCGTTGTCCACCGCCCGCCGGTTGGCCATGACGTTGAAGGTCCGGCAGAGGACGGCCGCAGCGAACATGGTCAGCCCCCAGAGCACCACCCGCAGCAGCTCCTCGGCGGGAACCACGTCGTCGATGATGTGTTCGAAGATATAGGGCAGCAGCAGCTCGAACACCGAGCCCAGGAATTTGAGCCCGATGGCGATGGCCACCGCCCGTTTGCAGCGCCCGAGCGAGCGGAAAATCAGCTTCATATCGGGAATCCTCTTTCCATCATACCGCGAGGTTTTTCAGAATATATTAAAAAGTATACCATAGATTGAAAACAACTGCAAGCGGAACAGGGCAGAAAAGCGGGAAAAAACGAAAAAACACGGCGAGCCGCGGCAGAAACGGGACCCGTGAAAAAAGCGTTGCCAAGTCGGACGAAATGATGTATAATATACTGAAATACTGTCATCATTTCCTTTGCGATGGAGGCCGATATGGCTGTGTACGAACGATTTCAAAAAATATCCGCCGCCCGGCAGGAGCTGTTCTCGCCGGACAGCCCGATCTGGGTGAGCCGCTATCAGCTCAGCCGCGATCTGGAGAGCGGGATGCGGCTGCTGCAGACCCGCATGGTCAACTGCTCCGACCGGACCGTCCGCCAGGTCTTCCTGCGGGTGGTCTGCTTCGGCGCGTCCAGAGAGCGGCTGACCCAGCTGGAGCTGGTCCCCCTGCCCAGCTTCAACGCCCGGCCCGGCGAGGCCTTCGGCGACGACAGGCCGGTGGAGCTGCCGGTGAAGGGCGCGGTCTTCGTGGAGGCCTACGCCCAGCGGGTCCGCTTTGCGGACGGCTCCGCCTGGGATGAAGCCGATCCCGCCGGCTATCTGGCCTTCCACGCGGTCCCGGTGGACCCGAAGGACCCCCGCGCGGAGACCCTGGCGGACCGGGCCCGCTCCGGCGGCGTCCGGAACGACTGCTATTTCAAGGCCCGGCAGGACCTGTGGGTCTGCACCTGCGGCCTGCCCAACGCCCTGCGGAACCGCCGCTGCGTCCGCTGCGGGGCGGACCGGGTCTGGCTGGAGCGGCACATGGACCCCAACCTGCTGGACGCCCCGGCCCCGGAGCCGACGCCGGCCCCCGCGGTGATCCCGTCTCCCGCGCCCCAGATCACGGTGGTTCCCGCCCCCATCCGGGAGGAGCCCGCGCCGCAGCCCACCTTCGTGGTCCAGGCCGCGCCGGAGCCCCCGGTGGAGGAGGCCCCCGCCTCCCACGGCGCGCGCAACGCGCTGATCGCGGCGGCGGCCCTGCTCCTGCTGCTGCTGGGCGCCTTCTGCGCCTACCGCTTCCTGATGCCCTGGCTGCGCTACCGGGAGGCCGTTTCGGCCCGGAGTGCCGGCGAGTATGACAAGGCCGTGACGCTTTTCACGGAGCTGGGCGACTATCGCGACAGCCCGGAGCAGATCCGCCAGACCCTCTCCCGCAAGGCCGCCCGCCTGATGGAGGAAAAGCAGTACCGGCAGGCGCTGGAGCTCTACGAGCGCCTGGGCGACAGCGGCCGGGCCGCGGACTGCCTCTACGCCCTGGGGGTGCTGGCCTACAACGACAAGGACCTGGATACGGCCCTGAACTACGTGGAGCAGCTCCGCAGCCGCTTCCCGGACTATGAAAACACCGACAAGCTGGCCAGCTACTGCTATTACAGCCTGGGCAACCAGAGCGCCGCCGAGGCGGCGGAGCAGACGGAGCCCTTCCTGCGCCGCCAGGGCTGGCAGCAGGCCTACGACAATTATGCCCGGGCCGACGGCTATGAGGACAGCGCCGAGCGGATGCTGGAATGCGACTATCAGATTGCCCTGAGCTATATCGACGAGAACAATCTGGAGAAGGCGGTGGAGTGCCTGGAGGCCCTGGGGGACTATGCGGACGCGGAGGAGCTGAAGCAGGTCTGCATGTACGACTATCTGCAGGCGAATCTCTCCAACTATTATTTTGATTCCGGCTATATGCGGCAGTGGCTGGAGCAGCTGGTGAACGCCGGCTACCCCGGGGCGGAGGCGCTGTCCGACCGCCTGAACGGCGTGGGCTGCTACTTTGCCCTGCAATACGGCAACCGGGTCCTCACCGACGGCGAAAAGCTGGAGGCCCCCGATCTCGGGGAGCTGGGCCTCTATTACTCCGTGGAGCCCGTGGACGAGGAGGGACCCATTCTGGTGCTGGCCCGCTATACCCTGCCCGACGGCGTGGAGGGCCGGGCCCTGCTGAACGAGGACCGCAGCGCCGAGGGCGTCCGGTTCTGGAAGGACGTTCCCTTTCCCGCCGCCACCCAGGACGGCAAGGTGACCCTGCGCTTCTACGACGCCGCGCTGGGAGAGAACTCCGCGCCGCTGGAGGTCCTGAGCTTCCAGTTCGTGCGGAAGGAAGCGGACGCGGACGGGGACGGGGAGCCCGGGGAAAGCGCCGCGCCCACCGGCGGCAGCGGCGAGAACGGAAGTCCCCCGCGGGGCTCCGCCCCCGACCCCACCGGGAACAGCTCCCCGCGGACCGGAGTCTGAGCCATGACCCTGGACTTTGCCCCCATGGAGGGGATCACAAGCCGGGCCTTTCGGGAGCTCCACGCGGCCTGCTTCCCCGGCGTGGACCGCTACTGGCTGCCCTTTCTCTCCCCCGCCGGGTCCCGGCAGCTGACGCCCCGGCAGAGGCAGGAGCTGGAGCCCGGCCCCCTGGGCTTGGAGCGCCTGGTGCCCCAGGTGCTGACGAAGGACCCGGAGGAATTCCTCTGGGCCGCCTCCGCGCTGGCGGAGCTGGGCTACGGAGAGGTCAACCTGAACCTGGGCTGTCCCTCCGGTACTGTGGTGAGCAAGGGCAAGGGCGCCGGCATGCTCCGGGACCCCGCGGCCCTGGACCGCTTTCTGGAGGCGATCTTCGCCGCCGCGCCGATCCCCGTCTCGGTCAAGACCCGCATCGGGCTGACGGAGCCCTCCGAGTGGGAGCGCCTGCTGCCGGTGCTGGCCCGCTACCCGATCCGGGAGCTGACCGTCCACCCCCGGACCCGGAAGGAGCTCTACGCCGGCGGCGTCCACCTCGAGGCTTTCCGGCGGGCCGCGGAGGCGCTGCCCTTTCCCCTGCGCTATAACGGGAACCTTTTCACCCCCGCCGGCGTCCAAAGGCTGGAAGCGGCCTGCCCCGGGCTCTCCGGCGTGATGCTGGGCCGGGGCCTGCTGGCGGACCCGGCGCTGATCGCCCGCTGCAGGGGCGGCGTCCGGGAGCGGGAGGCCCTGATCGCCTTCCACGAGGGGCTGGCGGAGCGTTATCTGGCCTCTATGCACCCGGACGGAGCCGTCCTGCCCAAGTTCAAGGAGCTTTGGATGTATCTGTCCCTGCTGCTGCCCGACGAAAAGGCCTGGAAGCGCCTGCGGAAGTGCGCCAGATGGACGGAGTTCCACCCCCTGGCCCTGGGACTGCTGCGGGATTCGGCGCTTCTGCCCGAGGCCGACTTCTCCCGGCTGAACCAGGCGGACGTCGAACCGGAGGGCTGAACGCGGCGGCGCGAACGGGGTTCGTCCGCAATTCTGCTTGTTCACAAAAAATTTACAATCAGACGTCAACCAAACGTCTGTCAAAAGACTCTTATATAGATAGAAGAACAACATAAAAGGAGGAAACAAGATGTTCTGTACCAACTGCGGCAAGCAGATCCCGGACGAGGCTCTGTTTTGCCCCCATTGTGGGACCAAGCGCAGCGTGCCCGCGGCGGCGCCGATCCAGCCGGAACCGCAGCCGGTCTCACCCCCCGTAACCCCGCAGGCCTGGCAGCCCGCTCCCCTGGAGGCTCAGAGCCCCGAGTCCCCGGAGCAGCCGGACTGGGGCGAGCCCCGTCCCCTGGAGGCCCAAAAGCGCTCCCCCAAAAAGGGCATTCTGATCGGCGTCGGCTGCCTGCTTCTGGCGGCCCTGATCGGCGGCGGTATCTGGTTCCTGACCCGGGGCGGCAATCCCGCCCAAAAGCTGCTGCAGGCGGCGGAAAACAGCGCGAAGGAGCTCAAGGCCTACACCGAGGACCTGCCCAATCTCCACAGCATTCTGGAGAACGTGGAGAGCCTCTCCGACAGCCAGACCATGCACCTGGACCTGGAAAACATGAGCGCTTTCAGCTTTGGCAGCGGCGACCAGCAGCAGAAGATTGAGACGGGCGTAAAAGTGTCTGCCGACGTGGACGGGGCCGGCAGGCAAGTCCAGCTCGACGGCACGTATTCCGTGCAGGGCATAGAGATTCCCTTCCGCTTCTACCTGGACGAGACCCAGCTCCAGGCCGGGTCCTCCGCTCTGCTGGAGGAGGGAGAGGCGGTGTCCGTGCCGCTGAAGGACCTGGCAAAGCAGTGGAATGCCTCGGCCCTGGCGCGGCTCACGAATCTCCAGCTGCCCGAGGATCTGGACCTCAGCAATCTGAAGGAAGCCGATCTGGAGGCGGGGCTGAAGAACGCCTACGGCGAAGACTGGACCACCTTTGCCCAGTCCGTAGAGGTGATCCGCTATGAGGGCACCCCCCACTTTACCGACAAGGGCACCACCTACAGCCTGAGCTGGGACCGGGAGGCCCTGAAGCGCATGGCGGACAAGACCGGCGAGCTGGACATGGAAGCGCTCATTGACATTGAGGAGTTTGAGGACCTGCAAAATCTGGACCTCAGCGACCTGAGCGCCAAAGTTGTGATCTACATCCTGGGCCAGTGCAACGAGCATGTGAAGGAGCTCCAGTTCTTCACAGCACAGGATAAGCTCCTGGGCGTCTACATGCTTGCGGAGGACGAGGGCGAGAACGAGGAGCTCGAGCTCCGTCTGGCCGGGACCCAGAATCCCTGGGAGAAGATCGTCTGCACCGTGACTACAAACGGCAAGAACGGTAAAAACGCGGACGTCCTGGACGTCAGCCTGAAAAAGAACGAGGGGCAGCTCCGCGTCGAGGTGATGACCAGCTACGTGGACGGCGACGACAAGGAGGACAGCTGGGAGGACGGCCCCTACGTCGTGATCTACAACGACGCCGACGGCCGTATCCGCTATGAGGAAGAGGGCGAGGACATGACCGGCGATGTGGATCTGCGGCTGGTGCCCGCCGACGGCGGTTTCCGCTTCTCTGCGGAAGCCAATTTCGATTCCGACGGGGGATCTTCCATGAAGACGAGCTATGCCTACGCGCTCAGCAGCAAGACAGGCAGCATCGCTCCTCTCAGCACCCGGCCCATTGAGCTGTTGAAGCTCACCGAGCAGGAGCTGGAGGACCTGGTCCAGCGCATCCAGCAGAAGGCACAGAGCCTGAACCCGTACAGCCTGACCCCGTTCGAATAAGCGGCAAGATAAGCATCCCTCAGGCCCCTCCGCAGCTGCGGAGGGGCCTGAAATTTTTTCTAAAAATTCTCAACAAATTTTCTTGACTATTTTCGTATAATCTGCTATAATGGATTCCTGCGTGGGCTCATTGCGCCCATTTGCGCCTAATTTTGGACGTTCGGAGGTGCCGATTTTGCTGAGCGAGCTGAAGAATTCCCCCCGTGTCGTGGGCGTCAAGCAGCTTCGCAAGGCCGTCGGCAGAGACGAAGTCCGCCGCGTCTTCCTGGCGGAGGACGCCGATCCCGCCGTCACGGAGCCCATTGACGCCCTGGCGCGGGACCGCGCCCTGCCCGTTACCCGGGTTTCCACCATGAAGGAGCTGGGCCTGGCCTGCGGCATCGCCGTGGGCGCGGCAGCCGCCGGGCTGCTGAAATCGTAATCTTGAGCGCGACCCGTTTAACACGGACGCGCTCCGGATATAATAAACCGGCAAGACCGGAATTCTACAGAAAGGAGACAAATAATGCCTACTTTTAATCAGCTGGTAAGAAAGGGCCGCGAGCAGGCCACCTACAAGTCCACTGCTCCCGCTCTGCAGAAGGGTATGAACACCCTGAAGAACCGGACCACCGATCTGTCCTCCCCCCAGAAGAGAGGCGTCTGCACCGCCGTTCGTACCACCACCCCCAAGAAGCCGAACTCCGCGCTGCGTAAGATCGCCCGTGTCCGCCTGACCAACGGGTATGAGGTTTCCTCCTACATCCCCGGCGAAGGCCACAATCTGCAGGAGCACTCCGTGGTCCTCATCCGCGGCGGCCGTGTCAAGGACCTCCCCGGTGTTCGTTACCACATCATTCGCGGCACTCTGGATACCCAGGGCGTCCAGGGCAGAATGCAGGCCCGTTCCAAGTACGGCGCCAAGAAGCCCAAGGCCAAGGGCGTTGCCAAGAAGAAGTAATCTTCCCGTTTGGCCGAACAATCCTGAAATGCTTGTCTTGTGCGCAAGACAGAACCTTGCCATGAGTTTATATAGATAACCTCACTGGCAAGCACCGACAAAGGACGCAGATTCCTTTGAAGTACCTATGAAATCATTTTTATATGAAGGAGGGAAGCGAAGTGCCCAGAAGAGGTAACGTTCCGAAGAGAGAAGTTCTCCCGGATCCCATTTACAATTCCGTTCTGGTGAC
The DNA here is from genome assembly GCA_017519005.1 of Oscillospiraceae bacterium. GTDB lineage: Bacteria > Bacillota > Clostridia > Oscillospirales > Oscillospiraceae > JAFRPC01. The sequence goes on from JAFWTG010000136.1 coordinate 12,884, forward strand.
CAAGCTCGTCAACAGCATTATGCTCGACGGCAAGAAGGGCGTAGCGCAGAAAGTCGTCTACGGCGCTTTTGAGCTCGTGGAGCAGAAGACCGGCAAAAACGGTCTCGAAGCCTTCCAGCAGGCCATGGAAAACATCATGCCCGCCCTGGAAGTCAAGTCCCGCCGCGTGGGCGGCGCCACCTACCAGGTCCCCCTGGAGGTCAAGCCCGACCGTCGGCAGACCCTGGGTCTGCGGTGGATCACCACCTATGCCCGCAAGCGCAGTGAGATGACCATGAGAGAGCGCCTCGCCGGCGAGATCATGGACGCCTGCAACAACACCGGCGCCTCTGTCAAGAAGCGCGAGGATACCCACAAGATGGCCGAAGCCAACAAGGCTTTCTCCCATTTCCGCTGGTAATTCTCCCCCACCGACAAAAGGAGCGATATCATGCCGAGACAATATTCTCTTGAGAATACGCGCAACATCGGCATTATGGCGCATATTGACGCAGGCAAAACCACCACCACCGAGCGGATCCTGTTCTACACCGGCCGCACCTACAAGCTGGGCGAGACCCACGAGGGCACGGCCACTATGGACTGGATGGAGCAGGAGCAGGAGCGGGGCATCACCATCACCTCCGCCGCCACGACTTGCTTCTGGAAGGACTGCCGCATCAACATCATCGACACCCCGGGGCATGTGGACTTCACCGTCGAGGTGGAGCGCAGCCTCCGCGTGCTGGACGGCGCTGTCACCGTCCTGTGCGCCAAGGGCGGCGTCGAGCCCCAGACCGAGACGGTCTGGCGCCAGGCCGATAAATACAACGTGCCCCGGATGGTCTATATCAACAAGATGGACATCACGGGCGCCGACTTCTTCAACGTCCTCAAGATGATGCATGACCGGCTGAAGTGTCGCGCCGTTCCCATTCAGCTCCCCATCGGAGCTGAGGCCGACTTCACCGGCGTCATCGACCTGATCCGTATGAAGGCCAACGTCTTCTACGACGAGCTGGGCAAGGACGTACGGGAGGAAGAAATCCCCGCCGAGCTCCGCGAGCTGGCGGAGGAATACCGGGAGAAGCTCCTGGACGTGGTCTCCGAGGAGGACGACGAGATCATGGAGCTCTATCTCTCCGGCGAGGAGATCCCGGAGGAGCTGATCCACCAGGCGCTCCGCAAGGGGACCATCGCCGTGCGCATCGTCCCCGTCACCTGCGGCACGTCCTACCGCAACAAGGGCGTGCAGGAGCTCTTGGACGCCATCGTCCGCTACCTGCCGTCTCCGCTGGACAAGAAGGGCGTCACAGGAACCAATCCCAAGACCGGCGCGGAGGAATTCCGCCCGGCCTCCGACGAGGCCCCCTTCTCCGCCCTGGCCTTCAAGATCGCCACCGACCCCTTCGTGGGCAAGCTCTGCTTCTTCCGGGTCTACTCCGGCACCTGCGAAAAGGGCAAGACGGTTATGAACTCCAGCAAGGGCCAGCGGGAGCGTCTGGGACGCATCCTGCAGATGCACGCCAATCACCGAGAGGATATCGAAGCCGTCTACTCCGGCGACATTGCCGCCGTGGTTTCCGTCCGGAACACCACCACCGGTGATACCTTCTGCGATGAGAAGCACCCCATCATCCTCGAATCCATGGAATTCCCCGAGCCTGTGATCCGCGTGGCCATCGAGCCCAAGACCAAGGCCGGCCAGGAGAAGCTGGGCATCGCCCTGCAGAAGCTGGCCGAGGAGGACCCCACCTTCAAGACCTACACCGACGACGAGACGGGTCAGACCATCATCGCCGGCATGGGCGAGCTCCATCTGGAGATCATCGTGGACCGTCTTCTGCGGGAATTCAAGGTGGAGGCCAACGTGGGCACCCCCCAGGTGGCCTATAAGGAGACCGTTCAGGGCAGCGCCGACGTGGACGAGCGCTACGTGCGCCAGTCCGGCGGCAAGGGCCAGTACGGCCACGTCAAGATCAAGCTGGAGCCCAACGAGTCCGGCAAGGGCTATGAATTCGTCAACGCCGTGGTGGGCGGGGCCATCC
>JAFWTG010000010.1 GCA_017519005.1 Oscillospiraceae bacterium
ACCGTCACCACCCCCGGCGACTGCGTGGACGTTCTCGTCACCGACTACGGCATCGCCGTCAACCCCCTGCGTCCCGACCTGATCGAGTGCCTGGACAAGGCCGGCATCAAGCACGTCACCATTGAAGAGCTGAAGGACAAGGCCTACTCCCTGGTGGGCCGTCCCGACGATCTGGAGTGGGAGGACAAGGTCGTGGCCGTTCTGGAGGCCCGCGACGGCACCATCCTGGACGTGGTCCGCAAGATCAAGCCCTACACCGTGGACCAGGACTGATTCCCCCCTTCCTGTCATTCTGAGCGCAGCGAAGAATCCGTACCCCCGGTCATTTTGAGCGCAGCGAAGAATCCGTACCCCCGGTCATTCTGAGCGCAGCGAAGAATCCGTACCCTCGGTCATTCTGAGCGAAGCGAAGAATCTGCATTCCCCGTTCTCAATGGCGGGGGAGATCGCGGCGTTGAACCCCTTCTCCCCCGCTTTGTGATTTCGCAAGACCCGCGCAAGCCCCGGCATTCCCCTTTCCCAAGAAGAGTAAAAAATGAAAGGAGACTCCTGTATGAGCGACGTTGTCGTTGGCATCCTTGGCTTACTGACCATAGTAGCCATCGTTGTCACACTCTTCAAGAGCAAAACCCAGCCCGCCATCGCATTTATCGTATGGCCCGCCATCCTCGGCATCATCCTGGTCATTGCCGGTCGTCACAGCTTTGACGATCTGGCCGCAATGATCAAGGCCGGCTTCAATTCCACCGGCCCCACCGCGGCCCTCTTCGTCTTCTCCGTCCTGTACTTCGGCATCATGACCGACGCGGGCATGTTTGACGTCATCATCGGCAAGCTGATGAAGCTCGTCGGTGACAACGTCATCGGCGTATGCCTGATGACCGCAGTCGTTGCCCTGATCGGCCACCTGGACGGCGGCGGCGCCTCCACCTTCTGCATCGTGATTCCCGCTTTCCTGCCTGTCTTCAAGAAGATGCACATGCGCAAGACCACCCTGCTCCGCATCGCGGTCCTGGCCATGGGCGTCCTGAACCTGATGCCCTGGGCCGGCCCCACCATGCGTGCGGCCTCGGTTCTCGGCATTGAAGCCGGCGAGCTCTGGGGCAAGATCCTGCCCATCCAGATCTTCGGCATCATCCTGGCCCTGGCTCACGCCGTTCTCTGCGGCCTGCAGGAGAAGAAGCGCGGCGCCGGCCTGGCCGGCAAGCTGGCCCGGGAAGAGGGCGACGTCGCCCTGGAGGAGGGCGAGCAGGTTGCCGCCAACACCTCCGATCTGGCCCGTCCCAAGCTCTTCATCTTCAACATTATCCTGACCCTGGCTGTCATTGCCATGCTGATCTGGGACGTCTTCCCCTCCTATGTACCCTTCATGCTGGGCGTCGCCATTGCCCTGTTCGTGAACTACGGCTTCACCGCCAAGATGCACAAGAAGATCATCAACCTCCACGCGGGTCCCGCGCTGATGATGTGCTCCACCCTGATGGGCGCGGCCGTCCTCATGGGCATCCTGACCTCCTCCATGGGCGCTGACGGCAAGGTCGTCTCCGCCAAGGTCCTGGAGCTGCCCGAAGGCGCGCTGCCCTCTGTGGTTCGCTGCCTGGCAAACATTGTGGCTGACATCCTGCCCAACTTCCTGGGTCAGAACCTGCCGCTGGTCATCGGTATCCTGTCCGTGCCTCTGGCCCTGGCCTTCGACACCGACTCCTACTTCTACGGCATGCTGCCCGTCATGATCGCCATTGGCCAGTCCTTCGGCGTGGAGGCTCTGCCCATTGCCATCGCCATGGTGGTCTGCCGCAACTGCGCCACCTTCATCAGCCCCATGGTCCCGGCTACCCTGCTGGGTACCGGCCTGGCCGAGGTGGACATCAAAGATCACATCAAGGCCTCCTTCATGTACGTTTGGGTCTTCTCCATCGTGTGCATGCTGGTGGGCGTGATCTTTGGCCTGATTCCCATCTGATCCGCACAAGCCCTCCCGGCGCCGGTTCGCCGGCGCCGGGAGATTTTATACCGTAGGGGGCGGCGTCCTCCGACGCAAAGCAAGTCCTTTAGGGGACGCCCCGACGTTTCCGGTACTGAAACCAGCGGGCCGTCGAGGACGCCGGCCCCTACGGCATAAACGGAGGAATGAATATGGCTGTTTCACAGGTCTATCAAAGCGATAAACGCACGATGGCAAAAATCAAGGCGCTCCTGGAGCGGGTGGACATCACCCTGGACGAGCACCTGGACTATACCTGCGCCGTCTTCGACGAGGAGGGCGAGCCCATCGCCACGGGCTCGGCCTTCGGCTCCACCCTGCGCTGCTTCGCCGTCCACCCGGCCCACCAGGGGGAGGGCCTGCTCAACGAGGTCATCACCCACCTGATGGAGGACCGGATGGCCAAGGGGCACTTCCATCTCTTTGTCTACACCAAGCCCGGCTCCGCCAAGTTTTTCAAGGACCTGGGCTTTGCCGAGATCGCCGAGGTCCCGGGCTTCCTGATCTTCCTGGAGAACCGGCGGGACGGCTTCTCCGGCTATCTGAAGCGGCTGGAGAAGAAAAAGCAGCCCGGCCAGGCCGCCGCTATCGTCATGAACGCCAACCCCTTCACCCTGGGCCACCGGTATCTGATCGAGACCGCGGCGAAGGAGAACGACGCGGTCCACCTCTTCCTGCTCAGCGAAGACGCGGGCCCCATCCCCGCCCGGGTCCGGCATCAGCTGGTCCGGGACGGCGTGGCCGATCTGCCCAACGTGGTGATCCACGAGACGGGGGAATATCTGATCTCCTCCGCCACCTTCCCCGGCTACTTTCTGAAGTCTGAGGAGAAGATCCTCCGGACCCAGGCCCGGCTGGACACGGCCCTCTTCGTCCGCATCGCCAAGGCCCTGGACGTGACGGCCCGCTACGTGGGCCATGAGCCTCATTCCATCGTCACCGGCATCTACAACGAGATCCTGTCCGAGGCCCTGCCCGCCCAGGGCATCCAGTGCCGCATCATTCCCCGGAAGGAGCTCCCCGACGGCCGGGTCATCTCCGCCTCCGCCGTCCGCCAGGCCATCCACGACGGCGACCTGGACCGGGTGGCCCATATGCTCCCCGAGACCACCCTGGCCTACTTCCGCTCCCCCGAAGCCGCCCCCGTCGTCGCCGCCATCCGCCGCGAACAGGACGTGGTACATTATTAAGTGGAATGTAGCGGCGAGCATTGCTCGCCATCCCCCGTCGTAATGGCGGCCAATGGCCGCCGCTACAGAAGGAAACCTGATGATCGAAACGTGTGGCAGGCAATGGCCGATATCCCCTCGCCGTAGCGGCGAGCATCGCTCGCCATTCCCTCCCATCTCACCGTAGCGGCGGCCCTTGGCCGCCACCCCCCACCGGAGGCACCCCCATGACCAATTTTACCCGAAAACGAAACCGGATTCCCGGCTTCGACTACAGCAGCGCAAATATCTATCTGCTGACGGTTTGCACGGATCGATTTCAATGTATATTCGGGGTTGTTTCCTCGGATGGAGATACCCCGCATACGATCCTTTCTCCTTTGGGAGAGCTGGTGGAGGAGGCCATTTGTAGGATTTCCTCGATCTATCCCAACGTGACTGTAGACGCCTACTCCATTCTCCCAAACCACCTGCATTTGCTGCTGCGGCTGGACCCTACGGACGCGCCCAATCCCCCCACCATAGGGCGGATTATCCAGCAAATGAAGGGATTTGTAACGAAAGCCTGCGGGAAAAGCGTCTGGGAGAAGAGCTGCCATGACCGAGTGATCCGGTCAGAGCAAGCATACGAGGACGCTTGGAATTACGTCACCTATAATCCGGCAAAATGGGAGACGGATGAATATTTTACATTGAAATAAAACGGAACAAGTGGCGGCCGATGGCCGTCATCCCCCCGCCGTAGCGGCGAGCATTGCTCGCCATCCCCGCCTCGTCGCCGTGGCGGCCAATGGCCGCCACTACGGAAAGAACACTGTTGATCGAAACGAGTGGCGGCCATTGGCCGCCGCTACAGAAGGAACTCTGATGACCGAACGAGAAATCACCCTATCCGAAATATTGACCGCCCGGGAGGAGCGGGTTGCCATCCAGAACGTCCTCCTCTCCGAATACAAGACCCCAGTGATCTCCTTCACCATGAACATCGCCGGGCCGGTGAAGGTCACTGCCCTTTCTCACAGAGCGTTTTTGTGGGGCATGGACCAGCTCCGGCTGGGCTTTCTCCAGAACAAAATGCAGGTCCGCAAGGAGTTTTCCCGCCATCTCCCCACCGGGGACGAGGGCTACTTTGCCATCGACGCCCCGGCCGATCGGGTCAAGGCCCTCTGCGTGGAGATCGAGGAGACCAACTCCATGGGCCGCATGGGCCGTCTGTTCGACATGGACGTCATCGGCCTGGATGGAAAGAAGCTGGAACGCGGCACGGAGCGGCCCTGCATTGTCTGCGGCAAGCCCGGCCGGGACTGCGCCTCCCGGCGGCTCCACTCCGTGGCGGAGCTGCAGCTCCACACCGCCGCTCTGCTCCGGTCCGGCCTGTGGTTCGCTGCCCAAAACAGAATCGCCGTCCTGGCGACCCGGGCCCTGCTGGACGAGGTGGCCGTGACCCCGAAGCCCGGCCTGGTGGACCGGGCCAACAACGGCGCCCACCGGGATATGGACCTCTTCAGCTTCCAGGCCTCCGCCGCCGCGCTGGAAAATTACTGGCGCGTCTGTGTCGGAATCGGTCAGTTTGACCGGGACATTGTTCCGAACACCCTGCAGCGCCCCGTGCCGTCTTCCGAAACCTTTGCAAAGCTGCGTCCCCTGGGCAAGCAGGCCGAGCGGGACATGCTGGCCGCCACGGGCGGGGTGAACACCCACAAGGGGGCCATCTTCACCCTGGGCGTGCTCTGCGGGGCCATCGGGCGGCTCTGGACCGCCGAAAACGGCTTCCCGGAGCCGGAGGCCATTCTGGACGAGGCCGCCGCCATGACCCGGGAGACCCTGGAGCAGGAGCTGCCCGCCGCACATTGGAACACGGCGGGAGAAGCTTTATTTCAGAAGTACGGCGCCCGGGGCATCCGGGGCCAGGTGGCCGACGGCCTCCCCGCCGTGCGGGAAATCAGCCTGCCCGTCTTCCAAAAGCTGCTGGCCGAGGGCCTGGACCGCAACCACGCCGCCGCCGTGACTCTGCTCCACCTGATCGCCCACGTGGAGGACACGAACCTCCTCCACCGGGGCGGCCCCGAGGGAGCCGCCTGGGCGAAAGAGAAAGCAGCGGAGCTGCTTTCAAGCGGAGCGCCGTCCCTGGAGGAGATCGCGGAGCTGGACCGGCAGTTCATCCGGCGCAATCTCTCCCCCGGGGGCTGCGCGGACCTGCTGGCCGTGACCCTGTTTTTGGAGTCGCTGCATTCCTGATTCATCCATTATTATGGCGCACACTGTGCGCCGCTACAGAAACTATCCGTTTTTTTGGCGCACACTGTGCGCCGCTGCAGTATCATGTTTTGAGGAGGCACACAATGGTTACAAACGACAAGGGTATCATCGAACTGAAGCACTTCGTGCTGCGGGAGGTCTGCCGCATGGCCTGGGAGGACCGCCTGACCCCCGAGGAGCAGGAAAAGCTGGTCTATCAGGTCAGCCCCGGCCCCAAGCCCGAGTACCGCTGCTGCGTCTACAAGGAGCGCGAGATCGTCCGCGGCCGCATCAAGCTGGCCCTGGGCCAGGACCCCGACCCCAATCACGCCAGCCGGAACGTGGTCGCCGTCATCCCCCCCGCCTGTGACGACTGCTCCATCCAGGACTACTTCGTCACGGATATCTGCCGCTTCTGCCTGGGCAAGGCCTGCCTGAACTCCTGCAAGTTCGGCGCCATCAAGCCCGGCGACTCCAAGATGAAGATCGACCCGAACCTGTGCAAGTCCTGCGGCATGTGCGCCAAGGCCTGCCCCTACGGCGCCATCATCCACCAGGAGCGGCCCTGCAAGAAGGCCTGCCCCGTGGGCGCCATCTTCTACGATGAGTACGGCATCTGCCAGATCGACGAGAGCAAGTGCATCCGCTGCGGCCACTGCATCCACAGCTGTCCCTTCGGGGCCATCGGCTCCAAGATCTACGCCGTGGACGTCATCAAGGCCATCCGGAGCGGCAAGCGCGTGATCGCCATGTGCGCCCCCGCCACCGAGGGCCAGTTCGGCAAGGAGATCGGTATGGCCTCCATGAAGGCCGCCCTCAAGAAGGCCGGCTTCGCCGACATGGTGGAGGTTGGCCTGGGCGGCGATATGACCGCGGCCTACGAGGCGCTGGAATGGATCGAGGCCCGCAAGGAGGGCCGGATCATGACCACCTCCTGCTGCCCCGCCTTCATCTCCCTGCTGAAACGCCACTTCCCCAAGCAGTACGCTGAAAACAAGTCCGCCACGGTCTCCCCCATGGTGGCCGTCTCCCGCTACCTGAAATCCCAGGATCCGGACTGCGTGACCGTCTTCATCGGCCCCTGCATCGCCAAAAAGCGGGAGACCATCAGCGAAGCCATCAAGGACACCGCCGACTACGCCATGACCTACGGCGAGATCGTGGCCATGCTGGACGCCAAGGGCATCGCCATCGAGCCCGTGGAGGAGGATTATCAGGAATCCTCCATCTACGGCAAGTGCTTCGCCGCCAGCGGCGGCGTGGCCAACGCCGTGCTGGAGGTCATGAAGGAGCTGGGCGAGGACACCGACGGCATCAAGCTGCTCAAGTGCACCGGCGGCGACGAGTGCCGGAAGGCCATGATGCTGCTGAAGGCCGGGAAGCTGGACGCGGACTTCGTCGAGGGCATGATCTGCCCCGGCGGCTGCGTGGGCGGCCCCTCCAAGCACCGCACCGAGGCCGAGGTCCTGAAGGCCCGCGCCGAGCTGCTGAAGAAGGCGGACGGCCGGAAGATCCTGGAGAACCTGAAGAAGTACCCCATGGATCAGTTCTCCATGCTCCGCGACGGCAGCATGCCCAAGCACACGCCCTTTGACCGTGAATAACACTGCGCATATTCATGCGGAATAAATGAATGTATCCAAACGGACCCATCGAAAATTGGTCATTATTTCCGGTTGAAACCGCGGAAAAAAGCTGATATACTACCCATGTACGGGCCTCTGCCCAAGGGGCAAATACAAGAATGGACCGGCCCGGTCAAGGAGAATCATAATGGAAAAGATCAAAATGCAGAATCCCATCGTTGAGATGGACGGCGACGAAATGACCAGAATCCTCTGGGCCATGATCAAGGACCAGCTGATTACCCCCTTCGTGGAGCTCAATACCGAGTATTACGACCTGGGCCTCGTGAACCGCGACGCCACCGACGACAAGGTCACCTGGGACGCCGGCTACGCCATCAAGAAGCATCACGTGGGCGTCAAGTGCGCCACCATCACCCCCAACGCCCAGCGTATGACCGAGTACAATCTGAAGAAGATGTACAAGAGCCCCAACGGCACCATCCGCGGCATTCTGGACGGCACCGTGTTCCGCACCCCCATCGTGACCCCCGGCATCAAGACCTACATCCCCGGCTGGACCGCTCCCATCACCGTGGCCCGTCACAGCTACGGCGACATCTACAAGGACACCGAGTTCCGCATTGACGAGCCCGGCAAGGCCGAGCTGGTATTCACCGGTGTGGACGGCCGCGTCCAGCGGGAGACCATCTATGAGTTCGAGTGCCCCGGCGTGCTCCAGGGCGCCTACAACAAGGATACTTCCATTGAGAGCTTCGCCCGCTCCTGCTTCGAGTACGCCCTGTCCGAGAAGAAGGACCTCTGGTTCTCCACCAAGGACACCATCATGAAGAAGTACGACGGCGACTTCAAGGAGACCTTCCAGCGCCTGTACGACACCGAATACAAGGAGCGCTTCGAGGCCCTGGGCCTGGAGTACTTCTACACCCTGATCGACGACGCCGTCGCCCGCGTGATCCGCTCCCACGGCGGCATGATCTGGGCTCTGAAGAACTACGACGGCGACGTCATGTCCGACATGATCTCCACCGCCTTCGGCTCCCTGGCCATGATGACCTCCGTCCTGGTCTCCGCCGACGGCAACTACGAGTTCGAGGCCGCCCACGGCACCGTCACCCGCCACTACTACAAGCACCTGAAGGGTGAGAAGACCTCCACCAACCCCGTGGCCACCATCTTCGCCTGGTCCGGCGCCCTGAAGAAGCGCGGCGAGCTGGACGGCAACGCCGCCCTGACCCGCTTCGGCGCCCTGCTGGAGGAAGCCACCATGCAGACCATCACCGACGGCGTCGTCACCGGCGACCTGGCCGCTCTGATGGACCCCAAGCCCGTGGCCGTCACCTCCGAGGACTTCATCGCCGCCATCCGCGAGCGCCTGGAGAAGAAGCTGTAAGTTCATTGAATAAAAACGTCCGTGCAGCGGCACGGACGTTTTTTTGCGTGTTTGATACCGTGTGACAAATCGGGATTTGTCGGGTTCTTCCACCCGTAGGGGCCGATGCCCACATCGGCCCTCCCGATCGACCG
>JAFWTG010000137.1 GCA_017519005.1 Oscillospiraceae bacterium
CAGGGCGCCGTGGCCGATCTCCCGGCGGGAGGTGGAGCGGGCGGCTCTGGCCTCGCCGGTGGAGAAGGCGGGGAAGTTGTAGTGGTGGATATAGCGCTTTTCCGTCTCGGGGAAAATGGTGTCCAGCTTCTGGTTGGCGGCGAGGGTGTTCAGGGTGCAGATGGAGAGCACCTGGGTCTGGCCGCGGGTGAAGAGACCGGAGCCGTGGCCCCGGGGCAGCACGGCGACCTGGGCGTCCAGGGGACGAATCTCGTCCATGGAGCGGCCGTCCACGCGCTTGCCGGCCAGCAGCCACTTCTTGACGACCTTCTTCTGCATCTTGTAGAGGCAGACCTCGATGTTCTCCTCGAAGTCCTCGTACTTCTCGGCGAACTTCTCGGCGAAGTCCAGGCGGGCGGCGGTGAGCCGTTCCTCGCGGACGTTCTTGTCGTCGGTGTCCAGAGCGAATTCGATCTGGTTCATGCCGTAGGCGCAGAGCTCGTCCAGGAGCTCGTGGTTGACGGCGGCCTTCTCGAAGGTGAACTTGGGCTTGCCGATGGCGGCCACGATGGTGTTGATGAAGGCCACGATCTGCTTGTTGGTCTCGTGGGCCAGCTCAATGCCCTTGAGCAGGATATCTTCCTTGACTTCCTTGGCCTCGGTCTCGATCATGACCACCTTCTCCGCGGTGGAGGCGATGGTGACGAACATATCCGCGGCGGCCCGCTGCTCGGTGGAGGGGTTGATGAGGTACTCGCCGTTCAGATAGGCGACCTCGGTGGTGGCCATGGGGCCGTTCCAGGGCACGGTGGAGCAGGCAGTGGCGATGAAGGCGCCCAGGGAGGCCACGACCTCCACGGGGTTCTCATGGTCCACGGCCAGGCTGGTGCAGGTGATGACCACGTCGTTGCGCAGCTCGTCGTCAAAGAAGGGGCGCATGGGGCGGTCGATCAGACGCATGGTGAGGATGGCCTTCTCGGAGGGACGGCCCTCGCGGCGGTTGAAGGAGCCGGGGATCCGGCCCACGCCGTACAGACGCTCCTCAAACTCGATGGTCAGGGGGAAGTAGTCCATGCCGGCCTTGGGGATGGGGTTGCAGGTGATGGTGGTGAGGACCACGGTGTCGCCGTAGCGGACGATGCACTCGGCGTCGGCCAGCTCGGCCACCATGCCGGTCTCGACGGTCAGGGTGCGGCCGCCGATCTCGGTCTCAAAAACGTGATGGTTGGGGTACTGCTTTCTGGTGATCATTGGAAAACCTCCTTGTTTTTTCGGTTGCGGGAGGTTTTCGCACTTGAAGCTGATGTTAAGGCAATAGGCATCAGGCAATAGGCAATAGGGGACGGGGGATGCGGCGACAGGATTGGAGAATGCCTGCGCCGGACTGCCTTGACAGCACCTTCAAATACGAAACGGCCTCCCGTGGGTGATGGCTTGAAAAACGGGGGCTCCCCGCGCAGGGAACCCCCCGTTTCGCAAACAGAATTACTTACGGATGCCCAGCTTGGCGATGATCGCGCGGTAGCGGTTGATGTCCTTCTTGGCCAGGTAGTCAAGCAGGGAACGGCGCTTACCGACCATCTTCAGCAGGCCGCGGCGGCTGTGGTTGTCGTGGGTGTGGGTCCGCAGGTGCTCGGTGAGCTCCTGGATGCGGGCGGTGAGGATCGCGATCTGGACCTCGGGAGAACCGGTGTCGCCTTCGTGGGTCGCGTTGTCGAGGATGACCTGCGTCTTCTTTTCCTTCTGGATCATGGTTTTTACCACCTTTCTGTTCTTTCTGCCCCTGGGCTAAGTAGGCGGTCGGTGCGATCCGTCAACTGAGTACCGGGGCTATGGCCTTTGGCCAAATGATAAGGCATGGCATTTTGCCAGCCGCTATAGTTTAGCACAAGTTATGTCAATTGTAAAGAGATTTTTTTCGGCTTTGGAACATTTTTTCTGCTTCCTCGGTTGATATTTTCCCGTTCTTCTGGTAAAATACCCTTCGGACGAATCGATAGGACGCAATGGAGGCAATCTTATGACAAGCATGACCTATACCGTGACCAATCCCACCGGCATTCACGCCCGCCCTGCCGCCTTCCTGGCCCAGGCCTGCGTGGATCTCAGCTCCCAGATCACGATCCGCTGCGGCGAAAAGACCGCCGACGGCAAGAACGTGCTCCAGATCCTGGGGCTCCACGCCCGCCAGGGCTCCGTGCTGGAGATCACCGCCACCGGCGGCAACGAGCAGGCCTCCCTGGACAAGGTCCTGGGGGTGCTCCAGCGGCGGCTGAAGCACTACAAGGACGCCAATATTCTGAAAATCGCCTTCTTCGGCACCAAGGACTACGACCGCCTCTTCTTCGGGGAGCTGGCCCAGGACAAGGGCCAGGGCGCTTATAACTGCGAGATTGAGTTCTTCAGCACCCGGCTCACCCCCGAGACCGCCTATCTGGCCAAGGGCTACGACGCGGTGTGCATCTTCGTCAACGACGAGTGCCCCAGGGCCGCGGTGGAAAAGCTGCGGGAGTGCGGGGTCCATCTGATCCTCCTGCGCTGCGCGGGCTTCAACAACGTGGACCTTCAGGCCGCCAAGGAATGCGGCATCACCGTCTGCCGGGTCCCAGCCTACTCCCCCTACGCGGTGGCGGAGCACGCCATGTCCATTCTGATGACGGCCAACCGCCGCCTGCACAAGGCCTACAACAAGGTCCGGGAGAACAACTTCGCCCTCAGCGGCCTCATGGGCACGGACCTGCACAACAAGGTGGCGGGCATCATCGGCACCGGCAAGATCGGCCAGTGCATGGCCAGCATCTGCAAGGGCTACGGCATGACCGTCCTGGGCTGGGACGCCTATCCCAACAAGGCCTTGGAGGAAGCCGGCCTGCTGAGCTACGTCTCCAAGGAGGAGCTCTTCCGCCGGGCGGACCTGATCTCCCTCCACGCGCCTCTGATTATGGGAGAGGGCGGCACCTACCATCTGATCGACGCCGCCGCCATCGCCATGATGAAGGAGGACGTCATGCTGGTGAACACCGCCCGGGGCGGCCTGGTGGACACCGAGGCTCTGATCGCCGCACTGAAGCAGGGCAAGTTCCACGCCGTGGGCCTGGACGTGTACGAGGGCGAGGACGCCAACGTCTACACGGACCACTCCGACGACTATATGGACAACGACGTGACCGCCCGTCTGCAGATGTTCCCCAATGTGGTGCTGACCTCCCACCAGGCCTTCTTCACCCGGGAGGCCCTGCAGGCCATCGCCGCCGTCACCCTGGAGAACGCCCGCAACTACAACGAGGGCAAGCCCCTGGGCGCCGCCGAGTGCAAGGCCTGACAAAGCACGCAAAACCCCGGACCCGCTGCGGCGGGTCCGGGGTTTTGCGTGCGTATCAGACAGCTTCGGATTTGTATAACCGTAGGGGCCGATGCCCACATCGGCCCTTGCCCGATCGGCAGGGAGGGCCGATGTGGGCATCGGCCCCTACGGATCTACTGTGCCCGGCAAATCCATGAAAATATGAAAC
>JAFWTG010000138.1 GCA_017519005.1 Oscillospiraceae bacterium
ATGTCCAGGTGGTTGGTGGGCTCGACCAGGATCAGCAGATTGATCTTCTCGTCCATGAGCATGCACAGCCGCAGCCGGCTCTGCTCACCGCCGGAGAGGGTCCCCACGGTCTTGAACACGTCCTCTCCGGAGAAGAGGAAGGCGCCCAGCCGGTCCCGGGCCTGCTGGGGGGTGCAGTTCTTTTCGTAGAGCATGGTGTCGTAGAGCGTTCGCTCCGGATGCTCGAAGTGCATGATTTGGGGCAGGTAGGCGGTCTTCACCGTGGGGCCGAAGCGGATGCGGCCTGCGTCCACGGGCTCCTCGCCCAGCAGACAGCGGAGGAAGGTCGTCTTGCCCGTGCCGTTGTCGCCCAGGATGGCGATGCGCTCCCCGCCCTCCACCAGCAGCTCCACGTCGGAAAAGAGCCTCTTGTCTCCAAAGGACTTTTCCATGCCCTTCACGGCGAAGACGGAGTCCCCGAAGAACTCCTTTTCCCCGAAGCGGGCCTTCATGGTCTTTTCGGTTTTGGGGCGCTCCGTCTTGCGAATGCGCTCCAGCCGGTGCTGCATGGCCATGGCCCGGCGGTAGAGTACCCGGTTGTTGATGCCCCAGCCCTTCATCCGCTCCACGGTGTAGCTGAGCTGGCTGATCTTGGCCTGCTCCTGCTGGTATTGCTTCATTTGGAGGTTGAAGCGGGCCTGCTTCTCCTCCAGGTAGAAAGAGTAGTTACCGTTGTAGAACTCGGCGTGTCCGTCCTGAATCTCAATGATCCGGTCCACCACCCGGTCCAGGAAGTAGCGGTCGTGGGAGATGGTCAGGGTGGTGCCCTTGAACTGTCGGACGTATCCCTCCAGCCATTCCACGCTGCGCAGGTCCAGGTGGTTGGTGGGCTCGTCCAGCAGGAGAATGTCGGTGTTTTCCAGCAGGAGCCGGGCCAGGTTCACCCGGGTCTTCTCGCCGCCGGAGAGGGAGGAAAAGAGCTGATCCCGCATCAGGGCGGGGATGCCCAGACCGTTGCAGATCTTGTCAACGCTGGTATCCATCTCGTAGCCGCCGCCGACCTCGTAGGCGGTGGAGAGCCGGTCATATTCGGAAAGAAGCGCCCGATCCGCGGAGACGGTCATCTGCCGCTCCAGGGCCTCCATCTTTTTCTTCATGGCAAAGAGCTCCCGGTAGGCGGAGCGGAGCACGTTCTCCACCGTCCAGCCGGCGGGAAAAACGGGGATCTGGGAGATCAGGCCGATCTTGCGGCCCGGCGCGAAGACGATGGTCCCGTCGTCGGGCTCCAGCTCCCCAGTGAGCATGCGAAAGAGGGTGGTCTTCCCGCAGCCGTTCCGCCCCATGATGCCGACACACTCGCCGGTCTGGATCTCGAAGGAAAGGCCGTCCAGGAGGATTTCACCCACCTCGAAGGATTTTTTCAGATTTTGTACAGACAGTTCGATCATAGCTTCATGTAGCGGCGCACAGCGTGCGCCATGTTTGAGATTCGAGAATCGATATTCGGTAGCCGTAGGGGCGCTCATGGAGCGCCTGCCGTTAGGGATCATCTTACGCGCCAGGAGGATCGTTCTTCGTCAAAAAAACCGGTCTCATTCCGAAGCGCCTCCAGCTCTTGCAGGCAGAGCCTCACGGAGCGGTGGATCAATCTGTCGGCAACCGCCTCGGTGAAATAGATGGGCGCTCCCCGCGGCGTATCGCGGAAATCCCGGGCCAGCTCCTCCAAAAAGGGAGTCAGCGCGAACTGCCATTCCTGCCAGAGCGGTTCCGCTTCCAGGCCTGCCGGAACGCGGACCTGATTCGTCAATCCGTATTTGTTTATCACGTATCGGTTTGTCAGCCGGTAATCCAGATGCAGCTGCGGGATGTTCCCTGCCGGTCTCGGATCGAAACCGACGACCTCGTAGATTTCGTTTCGGAACAGGATATCCTGGAGCAGATGGAAATAATAGCCCAGGTAAAGGGAGTCGCTTAACAGCCGATCCCCGTATAGCCCGCGGAAGCCGGAAAGGTCGAGGGTCCTTCTCGTTCCCTCCGCCAGCAGCTTCCGGTAATGGGCTTTCTTGTCCGGGCAGGCGTCGGGCAGGATGGAGCCCAGGGAAAAGCGCTCCGGCTCCGGCAGGGGATGGATTTTGTTTATCTCGCCGGCGATCGCCAGGTGGACGATTCTGGATGACATAGCAGCGCCTCCAGTTCGGGTTTCGTGTACAGACAGTTCAGCGCCGTCAGCAGAGCGTTGGGAGACAGGTTTTCCGGCAGACCCAGGGCCTTTTGCAGGGCCTTGCGTTTTTCCTTGCTGTCCGGCCGTCCGGACAGGCCCAGCTCGTAGAGATCGGTTTTGGTGATTTCGATGGGTTCCGCGACGTGCGGGCGCTCAATGAGCGCCCCTGCGGCGTCCCCTGTTGCCTGTTGCCTGTTGCCTGTTGCCTCGTGCGGGCGGCCAATGGCCGCCCCTGCGGCATCGTCCAGGAACGTCGCTCCCGCGTTCCGCAGGGCGGCGATCAGGACCTCCGGCTCCATGCCCTCCACGCCCAGCTTGCCCTCCTTGCCGGGGGAAGCCTTGCGGCGCTCCTTGCCGGGAACGTCGGGAATGTAGGCGTGCTTCACCAGCTCCGGCGGAATGGCCCCCTTCAGATAATTGCGGATCACCAGCCCGCCGCCGTCGCTGTCCGTCAGGACGATGAGGCCGCGCGTTTCCGCAGCGGCCCGCAGCAGGTTCAGCATCTTCGGATTCTTGAAGACGCCGAAGCCGTCGGTGACGAAGATCGGGGCGTCCACGATCTGGGCCAGGGTGTTCTTGTCGTAGCGGCCCTCCACCACGAGGGCCTCCTTGATGGCGCGTTTATCCATTTCTGGACTCTCCTGCCAGCTCCAAAACCAGCAGCTCCAGAACCCGCTCCGGCTCGTCGTAGGAGGTTTTGAGCTTCTCGTCGGCCTCCAGGCAGAGCTCCACGGCCCGGGCGCAGAAGCGCTCCGAGAGCCGCTTGGCGCTGTCCATGGCCTTCTGGGCCGGATAGCCGCCAATGCCGCAAAGCTTCATCAGATCCTGCTGCCGCTTGCCGCCGTCCAGCAGCCGCCGGGCCGCCAGCAGGCGGCGCATCTGGCTGCCGATGCCGCCCAGAATGCGGACGGGCTCCTCCTGCTTCTGCAGCAGGGTCCGCAGCACCTGCAGGGCCGTCTCATAGCGTCCCGCCGCCACGGCGTCGGTGAGGCTGAAGACTTCCGCCTCCAGTACCGGCTCCACCAGCAGATCGATGTGCTCCCGGGCGACGGTCTCCTCCTCCACGTAGGCGCTGAGCTTGTCCAGCTCGCCCAACAGGGCCGTCATGGAGCTGCCGGTGCGGTGGATCAGGTATTGGGCATCGTCCACGGTGATGCGCTTGCCGGCCTTCTTCAGGTGGCGGCCGATCCAGCTTACCAGCTCCCGCTCCGTGGGCTGGGTGAAGTTCAGCTCCACGGCGCTGTCAAAGACCTCCGCCAGAGCCTTTCTGCGCCGGTCGATCTTGAATTCCACCGTCTCATAGACCAGTACCACCGTACAGTAGTCGGGGATGTCGGAGAAGAATTTGGCGTAGGCGGCGGCGTCCTCCGCGGGGAGGGAGAAGAAATTCACGTCGTCAATCTGGACCATGGAGCGCGGGGCCATCATGGGAATGGCCTCGATGCTGTCCAATACGCCCTGGAGCGAAACGGTCCCGGCGTTGAAGCGGTGGAAGTTGAAGGCCTCGGCGAAGTCCTCCACGATCAGCTTGTGGAGTCTGTCCAGGTAGTAGCTGCGCAGATAGGCCTCCTCGCCGTGAAAGACGTAGAGCCGGGCGGGCGTATTCAGTTTGAGATCGGATTTGAGTCGATCTATATTGTTCTCGGCCATGGCGTTCCCTTTCGTAGGGGCCGGCGTCTCCGACGGCCCGCAGGTATCAGATAACGGCACGTTCGGGGCGTCCCCGAAAGGACTTGCTGCGCTTCGAAGAAAGCACCCTTACGGCTCGCATACAGAAAGTACCAGATCGCCGCACTCGTCGGTGCGGTAGATCGCGGCACCGACGGCGTCGAACCGCGCCAGCGCCTCCGCACTGGGCAGGCCGTAGCCGTTGCTGTCCACGCTGATCAGCACGGTCTCCGGGCGGACCGTTTCCAGCAGAGCCTCGGAGGAGGAGCGGGCCGAGCCGTGGTGCCCGGCGACGTAGCATTCCACACGCGGCAGTTCCTCCCGGTCCAGAAGCGCCAGCTCCGCCCCGGTATCCAGATCGCCTGTCACCAGCATATCATATTCCGCGGCGGAATACAAGACGGAAACGCAGGCGGCGTTGTCATTTCTGTCGGAGACCGGGGCAAAGAGCCGCACGCAGCCGCCGGAACAGGCGAGGGTTTCGTCCTCCGTAACGTAGCGAAGCTCCGCGCCGGCGGCCCGGGCGGCGTTCTCCACCGCCAGCCGGTTCTCCGGGTCGAAGTCTACCTCCGGCAGCCAGAGCGTCTCCACCGGCACCAGGGCCAGCAGAGTCTCCACGCCGCTGACGTGGTCCGTGTCGTAGTGGGTGAGGATCAGGGCGTCCAACCGCTCAGCCCCGTGGCGGCGGAGCCAGGCGGCCGCCGTCTCTCCAACCCGCCCCCCGCCGGTGCCGCCGCAGTCGGTCATCACGGCGAAGTCCTCCGTCAGCATGCAGACGCATTGGCCCTGACCCACGTCCAGGGCGGCCAGGGTGAAGTCCGCGGAGGCGGCGTCCAGGCTCTGCAGGCCCGCCATGCCGATCAGCACCGCCAGGGCGCTCAGCAGGGGCCAGCCCAGGCGCTTTTCCCGCAGCAGCAGCACCAGCAGCAGCGTCAGGCCGACGAACGCCAGAAAGGCGATCCCGTAGGCGTCCGTGTAGAGCAGACTGCCGGGCAGCCGGGAGACGAGGCGGCAGATTCCCAATATGGCCCGCACCGGCCAGGCCAGAAGCCAGCCGGCCCAACCGCCCAGGGTCGTGCTGACGAGGCCCAGAGCCAGCACCAGCAGACCGCCCTCCAGCACCAGCGTCGCCAGCGGCAGGACCAGCAGATTCGTCAGCACGCCATAGCAGGGAATGACGCCAAAGCTGAGGGCCGCGATGGGCGTTGAGAAGAGCAGCGCGCCCAGGGAGGCCGAGAAGCTGCCGCAGACGAAGCGGACGCCGCCCCGCAGCAGCCGCAGCAGCCAGAGCCGGGGCAGCCGCGGCCAGGCCTTCGGCCCGGCCCAGCGCAGGAGCTTCCGGACCCGCCGGAGCTTCAGCAGGTAGTCCAGCAGCGGCCGGGACGCCAGCAGCAGACCGGCCACCGCGGCAAATGAGAGCTGGAAGCTGACGTTGGCGATGGCCCAGGGGTTTTGCAGCAGCAGGACCAGCCCCGCGAAGGCCAGGGACGTGGGCGGATCGTTTTCCTTTCCGACCAGAGGCGCCAGGAGCAGCAGGCTCAGCATAACGGCGGCCCGGAGCACTGAGGGCGAAGCCCCGGTCATTAGCGCGTAGAGGGCCAGCAGGGGAATGCCCAGCAGGGCGGAGAGCTTTCCACGCCCGACCAGCAGGATCAGCACCGCCATCAGCATGGAAACGTGGAGGCCGGAGACCGCCACGATGTGGGAGGCGCCCGCAGCGCTGAGGGCGTTCTTGTCCGCCGGGGAGAGGCCGTCCCGGTTCCCGGTCAGCATGGCCTGAGGCAGGGCGGCGGCGTCCGCCGGGATCAGCTGGCCCAGGCGTTCCCGGACGGCCCTGGACCAGCGAACGGGGAAGTAGCGGAAGGGCGCGCCGCCGTATGCCACAGCCTCCGCGGTTCCGGAGCCCGTCAGCAGGATGCCCTTGGCCTGGAGAGACAGCAGAAGCTCGCCGTCGGCATTCCGGTCGGCCCGCCGAAGCTTGAAGGAACCGCGAATGCGGTCTCCGGGCTCCAGCTCCGGCAGGGCTCCGTAGAGGTAGAGCCTGGCCTTGACCCGCCGCCCGTCCAGTTCCACCCAGACGTCGGTGCGGCGGCTGTTTTCGGCGTCAACGGGGTAATCGCAGAGCTCTGCCTCCAGGGCTTCATATGCTCCCGCTCCCGTTCGGGCCGGGTCCAGCACCAGAAGCCCGTAGCCCCGGCACCACAGCAGACCCACGGCGAGGCCCAAGCTCAGCGCAAGGCCGATCCGCAGCGGGAACGAAGCTGTTTTCCGCCGGGAATGCTGCCGCAGGCGGAGCCGGACGACGGTCAGTCCGGCGAGCAGCAGCGCGCCGCCAAGGGCGAACCACGACAGCCATTCCTCCGGCAGCAGATACACCGCAAGCAGGCACGCCAGCACAAACCCAAGGGTAAACCACAAAAGCCGCCGCATGGCTGCCTCCTTTCGATAAAAGGCTGTCCTCCTTCCGGTTGGATGGGGACAGCCTTCTCAGATCAGTTAAACGAACCCAGCGTCCGGCCCGCCAGCACGTGGAAGTGCAGGTGATGGACGGTCTGGCCCGCGTCTGCGCCGCAGTTGGTCACCACGCGGAAGCCCTCGGCAAAGCCCAGCTCCGCGGCCAGCTTTGCGATGACGGTGTAGATGTGGCCCACCAGGGAGGCGTTCTCCTCCGTGATCTCCGCGGCGGAGGCGATGTGCTGCTTCGGCACCACCAGGAAATGGGTGGGAGCCAGGGGCGCGATGTCGTAGAAGGCGAAGCAGAGCTCGTCCTCATAGACCTTTTTCGAGGGAATATCGCCATTTATGATTTTACAAAAGATGCAGTCGTTCATGGATTTTACCTCCTTAAATCATTTCGGGCAGCTTTTTGAGCTCGGTCTTCAGGGCTTCCATATCCTTGCAGCCGCCCATGGCGGAGTCGGGCTTGCCGCCGCCGGAGCCGCCGCAGGCGGAGAGAATGGTCTTCACCAGGACGCCGGCCTTGACGCCCTGCTTGACGGCATCACTGCCGCAGACCGCCAGAACGGAGATCTTGCCCTCGGTCTCAGAGGCCAGCATGGCCACCACCTTGGGGTCCTTGTCCCGGAGCAGATCGCCGAATTTCCGAAGATCGGGAACGCTCATGCCGTTTCGGATGGCGGTGAAGACGTGCAGGCCCTTGACCTCCTGGGCGGAGGCGCTGAGCTGCTGCAGCTCGCCGGAGAGCAGCTTGTCCTTCATGGCGTCCATCTGCTGGCGGAGCTCCTTCATCTCGTTCACGGTGGCCTCGGCCTTGTGCAGCAGCTCGGCGGGGGTGGTTTTCAGGGTCTCGGCGGCCTTCAGCAGGGTCTTCTGGAAGCGGTCAATCTCATCCAGCACGGCGGGGCCGGTGATGGCCTCGATCCGGCGAACGCCGGAGGCCACGGAGCCCTCGCCGGTGATGCGGAAGAGACCCGCCTTGGCGGTGTTGTCCAGGTGGGTGCCGCCGCAGAACTCCAGGGAGGGACCCATCTTTACAACGCGGACGATGTCGCCGTACTTTTCGCCGAAGAGGGCAGTCGCGCCCAGCTTTTGAGCCTCAGCGATGGGCAGCACCAGGGTCTCTACCTGGTGGCCTGCCAGGATCAGGTCCATGACCTTGCGGTTGACCGCGCTGAGCTCCTCCGGCGTCATGGCGGAGAAGTGGGTGAAGTCGAAGCGCAGGTGGTCGGGCTCCACCAGGGAGCCGGCCTGATGGCAGTGGTCGCCCAGAACCTGCTCCAGCGCGTACTGCAGCAGGTGAGTGGCGGAGTGGGCCCGGCGGATGGCCTGGCGGCGCTCGGTGTCGATGGCCGCGTGAACCGCGTCGTCGGTCTTGATCTCGCCGCTGACCAGATGGCCGTGGTGCAGATACTTGCCGCCCTTGTCCTTGAGGACGTTGCGGACCTCAAAGACGGAATCACCCGCGGTGATGGTGCCGTGGTCGGCGGTCTGGCCGCCCATCTCGGCATAGAAGGGGGTCTTGTCCAGCACCAGGATGCCGTCCTCGCCGCCCGCGATGGCGCCGGAGACCTCTCCGTCCACCACCACGGCCAGGACCTTTGCCTCGTCCTCATTCTTCTCGTAGCCTGTAAACGCGGTGGGGGTGTTGTCCAGCCCCAGCTCGATGCCCTCCCACGCCAGGTCGCCCAGCTTCTTCCGGGCCTCGCGGGCCCGGACCTTCTGCTCCTGAAGCAGCTTCTTGAAGCCCTCCTGGTCCACCGTCATCCCGGCCTCCTCGGCCATGTCCGCGGTGAGGTCCAGGGGGAAGCCGTAGGTGTCGGAGAGCTTGAAGGCGTCCTCACCGGAGAAGACGGTCTCGCCTGCGGCCTTGTGGGCCTCCAGCATTTCGGAAAAGATCTTCAGGCCGCCGTCCAGCGTCTTGCCGAAGGTTTCCTCCTCAGACTTGATGACCTTGGTAATGAAGCTCTGCCGCTCGCGGAGGTAGGGATAGTGGCCCTCGTTCTCATGGACCACGGTGTCCACCACCTCAAAGAGGAAGGGCTTGTTCACGCCCAGCAGCTTGCCGTGACGGGCGGCCCGGCGGAGCAGACGGCGCAGCACGTAGCCCCGGCCCTCGTTGGAGGGCAGCACGCCGTCGGCAATCATGAAGACGGCGGAGCGGATGTGGTCCGTGATAATCCGCAGGGACACGTCCATCCTGTGGCTCTGGCCATAGGAAGCGCCGGTCAGCTCCGTCACCCGCTTGGTGATGTTCATGACGGTGTCTACGTCGAAGAGAGAGTCCACGTCCTGGCAGGCCACGGCCAAACGCTCCAGACCCATGCCGGTGTCGATGTTCTTCTGAGCCAGATCGCTGTAGTTGCCGTGGCCGTCGTTGTCGAACTGGGAGAAGACGTTGTTCCAGATTTCCACGTAGCGGTCGCAGTCGCAGCCCACGGTGCAGCTCGGCTTGCCGCAGCCGTACTTCTCGCCGCGGTCATAGTAGATCTCGGAGCAGGGGCCGCAGGGGCCGGAGCCGTGCTCCCAGAAGTTGTCCGCCTTGCCGAAGCGGTAAATCCGCTCGGCGGGGATGCCCTCCTGCTTGTTCCAGATCTCAAAGGCCTCGTCGTCGTTCTCATAGACGGAGGGATAGAGCCGATCCGGCTCCAGGCCGGCAACCTTCGTCAGGAACTCCCAGCTCCAGTGGATGGCCTCCTTCTTGAAGTAGTCGCCGAAGGAGAAGTTGCCCAGCATCTCAAAGTAGGTGCCGTGGCGGCCGTCCTTGCCGATGTTCTCGATGTCGCCGGTGCGGATGCACTTCTGGCAGGTGCAGACCCGGCGGCGGGGGGGCTCCACCTCGCCCTTGAAGTAGGGCTTCATGGGAGCCATGCCGGAG
>JAFWTG010000139.1 GCA_017519005.1 Oscillospiraceae bacterium
GATCCACAAGCCCACGGGCATCGTGGTGGCCTGCCAGGAGGAGCGCAGCCAGTTCCAGAACCGGGAAAAGGCCATGAACATGCTGGCCTCCAAGCTCTATGAGATCGAGCAGGAGAAGCTGGAAGCGGCCGTGTCCGGCGCCCGGAAGAGCCAGGTGGGCATGGGCATGCGGAACGAGAAAATCCGCACCTACAACTTCCCCCAGGACCGGGTCACGGACCACCGCATCGGCCTGACCCTCCACAACATCCAGGGCTTCATGGACGGCGACCTGGACGCCATGATCGACGCGCTGACCAACGCAGCCCAGGCGGAGCGCCTCCGCGCCGGAGGCACGGAGGAATAACGCAAAACGAAAAAGGTAAAAAGAAAAACTGCGGAGTTTTTCAATTCTGCGAATTGAAAAACAATATGAAAATATCGCGAAGCGATACCTTAGTTTTTCGTGATTCGTGATTCGTTTTTCGTTTTATGAGGTACGATATGACAACGCAGCTACTTAGCACAACCGAACACGACCTCGAACGAGCTGCCGAGCTGATCAAAAGCGGCGGCCTGGTGGCGATTCCCACCGAGACCGTCTACGGCTTGGGGGCCAACGGTCTGGACCCGGAGGCGGTGAAGAAGATATTCCTTGCCAAGGGGCGGCCCCAGGACAATCCGCTGATTCTGCACATCCATGACGCGGCGCAGCTCCATGACTTCTGCCGGGAGGTGCCGGAGACGGCCCTGCGGCTGGCGGAGGCCTTCTGGCCGGGCCCGCTGACCATGATCCTGCCGGTCCGGGAGATCGTGCCGAAAACCACCACCGCCGGGCTGGACACCGTGGGCGTCCGCTGCCCGGACAACGACGCCACCCGGAAAATCATTCGTCTGGCGGGGGTCCCCATCGCGGCCCCCTCCGCCAACACCTCCGGCAAGCCCTCCACCACCACGGCGGCCCACGTCCTCCACGACATGGACGGGAAAATCGACGCCATTGTGGACGGCGGCCCCTGCCGGGTGGGGGTGGAGTCCACCATCGTGGACCTGACCGGCCCCGTGCCGCGCCTGCTGCGGCCCGGCGGCATCGGCCCCGAACGTCTGGAGGCCCTGCTGGGGGCCTTGGAGATCGACCGGGCCGTCACCGGGGAGATCGCCAGGGACGCCGTGGTCCGGGCCCCCGGCATGAAGTACAAGCACTACGCCCCGGCGGCGGAGGTGCTGATCGTGGAGGGCAGCAGCGAGGCCGCCGCCCGCTGGGTCCGGGAGCGCTTTGCGCCCGGCGACGCGGTGCTCTGCTTCCGGGAGGAGCTGCCCCTCTACGAGGGGCTGAACCCCACGGCCTACGGCCTGGAAACCGACCCGATCTCGCTCTCGGCGGGGCTCTTCGCCGCCCTGCGGAGGCTGGACGACGGCGCGGTCAAGCGCATTTTCGCTCGCTGCCCCACCGGCGGCGGCGTCAACGTGGCCACCCGGAACCGCCTGCGGAAGTCCGCGGGCTTCCGCACGGTCAACGCGGAGGAGGCCGCCCCGTAGGGGCCGTCCCTGCGGCGGATTGCCCGCCGCGTGTCGAGCGGGCGCTCAGTGAGCGCCCCTACGGCGGGAAAAAACGTCATTTCATCCACAGAAGGAGGATTTCTCTATGCGTACCCGCGTTATTCCGATTATTCTGATTCTTTCCCTGCTGCTGGGTCTGACGGCCTGCGGCGGGAAGGAGGGGCAGCCGACCCCCACCGGCGTCCAGCCCGGCAAGGAGACCCAGACCGCACCCGGCACCACGGCGGCTCCCGATGCCCTGGCCCCCGTCTATCAGCGTCCGCAAGGCGCGGACTCTGTGAAGACGCTGCTGGAAAAGAGCCTGGACTTTCTCCACAGCGACTGCGATTACAGCAAAATTGCGGACGTTCACGACCGGCTGGCAAACATGGCCAATCTTCTGATCATTATGGAATACGGGAGCAATTTTGCCACCGAAACCGTCACGGAGATCAGCTGGGAGCAGGCCGTAGAGCGGGCCAAGCTGCTGTTTTTGGACGCGGAAACTCTGCGGGCCAAGGACCCGGCCCTGGCGGACAAGGTGATGGAATGGAACGGTGCCCGGGATCCCGCCGAGTTTGTAAATCGGCTCGTCGAGGCAATTCGGGAGGACTTCCGCAGCGGCACAATCAACGAAAGCAATCCCAATTATGAATATCTGTCTCAGCTTCTCACGGACGCGGACAAGGGTGCGGACTATATCTGGACCCATTACCCCGAAATGTTCCAGGGGGAGAAGGACGCCGGCGCGGTCATCGGCCTCGACGGAGCCCTGGAGCGGATGCGGCGCATGGCGGATCTGCGGGAGGAATCTGGCGACCTGGCGCATTTCAAAACGCTGGAGCTGGAATACCGGCCGGAGAATTCCCAGCCCGGCCGCAACGGCAATATCTACAGCTACTACATGGGTTCCTTGATCGACGGTCACAGCACCTGGAGCATTGATATGCTCTACTATGTAGAAAATGAAGTCTACTACCTGATCGGTTTTGACTATGCAGTGGGCGGCGTCGGCGGATGAGCGGCTGCCGATTGCGCATTGACAGTTGACAGTTCATAAAACGGGAGGCACAGCAAAATGGCAAAACGGATTCTTTCCCTAACCCTGATTTTGATTTTTGTCCTTGGCCTGACGGCCTGCGGCGGTGGAGAAAAGCAGCCGTCGCCCTCCGGCGGCAAGCCCGGAGAGAGCCAGGCAGCCCCTGACACCGCGGCGGCCCCTGCCGAAACCGCGGCCCCCGCTCCGGCCCTGCCCCAGCCCAAGGGCGCGGATTCGGTGAAGACCCTGATGGAGCTCAGCCTGGACTACTTCCACAGCGGCTGCGACTACAGCAAGATCGCGGAACACCACGATCCCCGGGCCTACCTGGCCTGGTTCATGATGGAGGACTTCTACGACGAAGAAGACATGAGCCTGGACCAGGCCATGGAAAAGGCCGCCCTGGTCTACGGCAGCGCGGAGGAGCTGGAGACGAAGGACCCGCGGCTGGCGGATATGATCCGGGACGAAATGGACGTGGAGGACCCCAACGAGGCCCTCTCCGAGTACATGAACGATCTGCGCAGCGCCTTCCGGAACGGGGAGATCACCGAAGACAACCCCAACTACGAAAAGCTCTCCGCCCTGCTGACGGACTGGGACAAGGGCGCGGACTATGTCTTCGAGCACTACCCGGAGCTGCTGGAGGGGCAGCGGGAGCGGGGCTATTGCTTCAGCCTGGAGGAGGCTCTGGAGCAGCTGCGCCGAATGGCCCGTTTTGAAATCTTCCGCAACCGGGAAGCGGATGAAATATTCAAAACGCTGGAATGCGAGTATCGCCCGGAAAATACCTACGTGGACGAGAGCGGCGTCTGCTCCTACGACATGGGCTACGTGGTGGACGGCTACGACGCCTGGTCCGTGGACATGCTCTACTACGTCAAGGACGCACAGTACTATCTGATCGGCTATCACTACGTGCTTGGCAGCACGGGCGGCTGATAGCAATTGAAAATTGAGAATTGAAAATTGAAAATTTTCGGAGTTTTTCAGATCACGATCTGAAAAACATATTCATTTTCCATTTTCAAAGATCTGCAGAATGGAGCGATCTATGTTTATCATTGGACTGACGGGTCCCTCCGGGGCCGGGAAGACCACGGCTCTGCGGGTGCTGGAGCAGCTGGGCGGCCGGGTCTTTGACTGCGACGCCGTCTACCACGAAATGCTCCGCACCGACCCGGAGCTGTTGGGGCAGATCGAGGCCGCCTTCCCCGGCGCCGTGCAGGACGGAGTCCTGGACCGGAAGGCCCTGGGCGCAAAGCTCTTCGCGGACCCGGCGGGCCTGCAGCGTCTGACCGAGCTCACGCAGCCCCTGGTGGCCAAGCGGGTGCTGGAGGAGATCCGGGCGGCGGAAACGCCCCGTCCCTGTCATTCTGAGCCTTGCCCTGAGCGCAGTCAAAGGGGAAGCGAAGAATCCGTCTTCTCCAACGAAGGAAAAGGGATTGCCGCGGCCGGCGTTCGCACTGGTCTCGCAATGACAAACGCCCCTGCGGGCTTTGCGGTGATCGACGCCATCGGGCTCTTTGAGAGCGGGCTGGGGGCGGAATGCGACCTGACCGCTGCGGTGATTGCCGACCCGGAGATCCGGGTCCGGCGTCTCACGGCACGGGACGGGGTCACGGAGGCCTACGCCCGGGCCCGGATCGCCGCCCAGAAGCCCGCGGAATGGTATGCGGCCCGGGCGGACCTGACCCTGGAGAACAACGGCGCCGAGGCAGCCTTCGCGGAACAATGCCGCGCCGTTTTTACCCAAAGGCTCCGGGCAAAGCCGATTCACGCAGAGGAAACACAAAAACAACGTGTAAATACAAAAGGAGGACTGCAAACAATGAGTGAGAGAACTGACGAACTGAGAAAGGCCCTGCTGCGGGCGCCCAAGAACGGCTACGACCGCATCAGCGCCGAGGACCGCGCCGAGATGGAGCGCTACTGCAAGGACTACATGAAGTTCATGGACGCCGCCAAGACCGAGCGGGAGGCCGTGAGCTACACCGTGGAGAAGGCGGAGGAGGCCGGCTTCGTGGCCTTCGAGCCGGGCATGGAGCTGAAGCCCGGCGCCCGGATCTACCGCAACAACCGGGGCAAGAGCGTCATCTTCGCCGTCATCGGCCGGGAGCACATCGACAACGGCGCGCAGATCGTGGCGTCCCACATCGACTCCCCCCGCATGGACGTCAAGCCCAACCCCCTCTATGAGGACGCGGGCATGGCCTACCTCAAGACCCACTACTACGGCGGCATCAAGAAGTACCAGTGGACCACCGTTCCCCTGTCCATCCACGGCGTGGTGGCCAAGAAGGACGGCTCCGTCATCACCGTCCGGGTGGGCGACGAGCCCAACGACCCCTGCTTCATCGTCACGGACCTGCTGATCCACCTCTCCGCCGACCAGATGAAGAAGACCCTGGCCGAGGGCGTCACCGGCGAGGCCCTGAACATCCTCATCGGCTCCGAGCCCATTGCCGACGACGAGGGCGCCGACCGGGTCAAGCTGGCGGTGATGCAGCTGCTCAACGAGAAGTACGGCATCGTGGAGGAGGACTTCCTCTCCGCCGAGCTCACCATGGTCCCCGCCTCCCCCGCCCGGGAGATCGGCTTTGACCGCTCCCTCATCGGCGCCTACGGCCACGACGACCGGGTCTGCGCCTGGGCCTCCTTCGAGCCCCTGCTGGACATGGAAGCCCCCGAGCACACCGCCGTCTGCGTCCTGGCGGACAAGGAGGAGATCGGCTCCGTGGGCGTCTCCGGCATGCAGAGCCATTTCTTCGAGACCTTTATGGCGGATATCTGCGAGTGCCAGCAGGGCCAGCTGCGCCGCTGCCTGGAGCGCTCCTTCTGCCTGAGCTGCGACGTGTCCAACGCCTTCGATCCCATCTACGCCGAGACCTGCGACAAGCGCAACAACTCCCAGATCAACTACGGCATCGCCCTGTGCAAGTACACCGGCTCCCGGGGCAAGGGCGGCTGCTCTGACGCCTCCGGCGAGGTCATGGGCCGCATCCGCCGCCTCTTCGACGACAAGGGCGTCATCTGGCAGACCGCGGAGCTGGGCAAGGTGGACCAGGGCGGCGGCGGCACCGTGGCCGCCTACATGGCCAACCGCAACATCGACACCCTAGACGCCGGCGTGCCCGTGCTGAGCATGCACGCCCCCATGGAGGTCGTTTCCAAGCTGGACTGCTACATGACCATGAAGGGCATGAAGGCAGTCTATCATGACTAAAACCACGACCCAGAGGGAGACCGCTCCGGTCTCCCTCTGGGTCAAGCTGCAAACAGGGCTCCTGGCGGGGGTGCTGATCCTGCTGCTGGCCCTGGTGCTGATGATCGGCTCCGCCGCCGGGCGCATCGAGCAGAGCTTCCAGCTGGTGCAGCGGGATCTGGAGTCCCTGGAGATGGAGGAGATCAACCAGGCCGTGACGGCCCTCCGGGAGGCGGCGGATCGCCTGGCCGCCGTGGACGCGGAGGGTCTGAACCGGACCGCCCAGTCTCTGAAGGCCGCCGCCGACAGTCTGACCCGGGTGGACGTGGACACCCTCAACGGGGCCATCGCCTCCCTGCGGGAGGCCGCCGACACCCTGAAAAGTCTGGACATGGAGGCCCTGAACAACGTGGTCCAGTCCCTAAACAAAACCGTCGCCAGCCTGCAAAAGGTCAGCGATACCATTTCCGGGATTTTCCATTGAGGCTTCCCGGGGGCCGCGAATCGGGATTTGTCGCGTTCTTGCAAACGCCCTGTAGCGGCGCACACCGGTGCGCCACCGGAACCCGGTCTCATGGCGCACTGGTGTGCGCCGCTACACAACCGCCTCGACAAATCCCAAATTGCACCTGCGGCTGTGATTGACAAGCACAGGTAAATGTGCTATAATCACAGGTGGACTTTGATCCGCTTCTTGTGGAAATTGTCCAAGAGGCGCGATTCAGAAGCAGACTTGACTTCCTGCGCGGGGAGTCATAAATCAAAAGGAGGAATTATGCCAAACGCTTATTTCACCATTGACCGGCCTGCCAACGACGCCTTCCGGGGCTATCTGCCCGGGAGCAAGGAACGCGCGGAGCTGAAGGACGAGCTCGCCCGCCAGTCCGCCGAGGTGGTGAAGATTCCGCTGATCATCGGCGGCAAGGAAATCTTCACCGACAAGACCATCCGGGTCACCATGCCCCACGATCATCAGCACGTCATCGCCGAGTGCTGCATGGCCGGCGAAAAGGAGCTGACCATGGCGGTGGACGCCGCCCTGGCCGCCAAGCGGGCCTGGGAGGACATGCCCTGGGAGCACCGCTCCGCCATCTTCCTGAAGGCCGCCGATATGATCACCGGCCCCTACCGCAAGGTGCTCAACGCCTCCACCATGCTGGGCCAGTCCAAGACTGTGTTCCAGGCGGAGATCGACATTGCCGAGCTGGCGGACTTCCTGCGCTTCGGCGTCTGGTCCGCCCAGGAGATCTTCAAGGATCAGCCCGCCTCCATCCCCGGCATCTGGGACCGCCAGGACTACCGGGCCCTGGACGGCTTCATCTGCGCCATTACCCCCTTCAACTTCACCTCCATCGGCGGCAACCTGCCCATGGCCCCGGCCATTGTGGGCAACGTGGCGGTGTGGAAGCCCTCCCGCACGGCGGTGCTCTCCAACTACTACTTCATGAAGCTGCTGATGGACTGCGGCCTGCCCGCGGGCGTCATCAACTTCGTCCCCTGCGCCGGCAGCGATATGTCCAAGTACGTCATCGCCCGGAAGGAGCTGGCGGGCTTCCACTTCACCGGCTCCACCGAGGTCTTCCAGAGCGTGTGGAAGCAGATCGGCGAGAACATCGCCTCCTACCGCAACTATCCCCGCATCGTGGGTGAGACCGGCGGCAAGGACTTCATCTTTGCCCACAAGAGCGCCAAGATCCGGCCTCTGGCGGCGGCTCTGATCCGGGGCTCCTTCGAGTACCAGGGCCAGAAGTGCTCCGCCTGCTCCCGGGCCTTCGTGCCCCAGAGCATCTGGCCCGAGGTCCTGTCCACCATGAAGGAGATGATGAAGGAAGTCAAGATGGGCGACGTCCAGGACTTCGATACCTTCCTGGCCGCCGTCATCGACAAGGCCTCCTTCGACCGCTGCAAGGGCTACATTGACCGGGCCAAGGCCTGCCCCGACTGCGAGATCGTCATCGGCGGCAGCTGCGACGACTCCAAGGGCTGGTTCGTGGAGCCCACGGTGATCGTCTGCAGGAAGCCCGACTATGAGTCCATGGTCCAGGAGATCTTCGGGCCCATCCTCTCGGTTTACGTCTACCCCGACGAGGAGCTGGACGAGACGCTGAAGATCTGCGACGAGGCCTCTCCCTACGCCCTCACCGGCGCCATCTTCGCCCAGGACCGGGAGGCCATTGTGAAGATGGAGAAGGCCCTGCTCCACGCCGAGGGCAACTTCTACATCAACGACAAGTGCACCGGCGCCGTGGCACCGCCAAGAAGAGCCTGGGCGGCACCACGGTCGTCTCCAAGCACAAGGACGTCACGGTTGACGCCGGCCGCATCGAGGCCAACAGCGCCATCGACGCCATCGAAGGCAGCATCACGGTCACCGGTACCGACGCCGTCATCGAAGACACGGTCTTCAACGCCGCCAAGACGATCGACGTCCAGGATGCCGACGCCATCTCCAACGCGAACTTCCGCGGTGGTGAAGAAGTCACCGTCAAGGCCAACGCCATCGACGGCAGCACCATCGAATCCGACACCGTCACGCTGGCCGGCAACGACAGCCCGATCACCATCGGCGCTGACGGCGCGGTCAATGTCAACGGCGCCGAGACCATCACGCTCGACAATGCCGGCGTGACCAACATCGTCTCCAACAACACGAACGACGTGACCGTCAACGCCGTCAACGGCGGCGACGACGAAGTCATCAGCATCGCCCAGAACGTCGGCGACCTCACGGTCACCGACGACGGCACC
>JAFWTG010000140.1 GCA_017519005.1 Oscillospiraceae bacterium
GCAGCGAAGCAGGCCGCGCCCGGGCGCGAGGCGCCGCCAAAGCGCTCCGCCGCAGCGGAGGCGGCCCGGAAGACCGGCCGCGCCCGGAAGAAGAAGCCCCACCGGGTCTACAACACCAACTTCGGCTTCAAGTTCGGCATCATGCTGGCCGTGGTGGCCGCCGTGGTGGTGAGCATGATTATCTTCTTCAAGGTCAAGCACATCGAGGTGATCCTGCCCGAGAGCGGGAACGGGACCCAGGCCTACTACACCAAGGAGGAGATCATCGAGGCCTCCGGCATCAATCTGGACGAGAACCTGCTGAGCATGAGCAAGGCCAAGGTGGCCTCCAACATCAAGACGGCCCTGCCCTACGTCAACGAGATCCAGATCAAGAAGCAGCTGCCCGGCACGGTCATCATCAGCTTCACCGAGTTCGAGGTCAGCTACGCCGTGGCCGACGAGCGGGGCGGCTGGTGGCTCATCAACCGGGAAGGCCGCGTTCTGGAGTCCGCCGACGAGAAGAGCGTCCGGGGCCACCTGACGGTGACGGGCATGCCCATCAAGGTCCCGAAGGACGGAGAGCAGATTATGCCCGCCGCCGCCGAGGGCGCGGACGTCTCCGAGATCGAGAACAAGCGCACGGTGGTCCTGGAGCTGCTGCCGGAGCTGGAAAAGCAGTCCTACGCCAAGCAGATCGACAGCGTGGACGTGAGCGCCTCCTATGATCTCACCCTGAAATACGGGACCCGCTATCTGATTAAGCTGGGCACCACGGAAAAACTGAGCTACAAGCTGCAGTACCTGCAGGCGGTTCTGGAGGACAAGGAGATCCAGCGCCGATCCGGCACCATTGACCTGACCTTCAACGAGGACGACAAGGTGCATTTTCTGGAATTCCGTTAAAAAGATTTGAAAAAAATACAAAAAAACAGATTTTTCTATTGACCAAACGGAAAACGCAAGGTAAAATAAAACAGTATAAGAGCGTTTACGATGCAAATACTACGCTTCGGACACGATCCAACGATTACAGATACATAGGAGGACAAACTCATGGCAGATTATCCTGAAAAAGTTGTAAATATCAAGGTCATCGGCGTCGGCGGCGCCGGCAACAACGTCGTCAACCGGATGCTCAGCTCCGGCGTGGAGGGCGTGGACTTTCTCGTGGTGAACACCGACCGTCAGGACCTGAACAAATCCAAGTGCCCCAACAAGCTTCCCATCGGTGAGAAGCTGACCGGCGGCATGGGCGCCGGCTCCAAGCCCGAGATCGGCAAGAAGTCCGCCGAGGAATCCCGGGCGGCCATCGCCAAGGTGCTGGAGGGCGCCGACATGGTCTTCATCACCGCCGGTATGGGCGGCGGCACCGGCACAGGCGCGGCTCCCATCATCGCGGACCTGGCCCACGAGGCCGGCATCCTCACCGTCGGCGTGGTTACCAAGCCCTTCCGCTTCGAGGGCGCCAACCGGATGCGCCAGGCCGAGGACGGCATCAAGGCCCTCTCCGACAAGGTGGACTCCCTCATCGTCATCCCCAATGACCGTCTGAAGTACGTCACCGACCAGAAGATCACCTTCGCCAACGCCTTCGGTATCGCCGACGACGTGCTGAAGCAGGCCGTGACCTCCATCTCCGAGCTGGTCAGCTACTCCGAGCGGGTCATCATCAACCTGGACTTCGCGGACGTCTCCGCCGTCATGAAGAACGCCGGCCGCGCCCACATGGGCGTGGGCACCGCCTCCGGCCGCGACAAGGCCGAGCAGGCCGCCATGGCCGCCGTGGCCAGCCCCCTGCTGGAGACCTCCATCAACGGCGCCACGGGCGTGCTGATCAACGTGACCGGTTCTCAGGACCTGAGCCTGGACGACGTGGAGACCGCCTCCAACATCGTCATGGAGGCCGCCAACCCCGAGGCCAACATCATCTTCGGCGCCACCTTCTCCGACGAGTTTGAGGACGAGATGCGGGTCACCGTCATCGCCACCGGCTTCGACGCCATCGAGAAGGAGGAGGAGAAGAAGCCCGAGCGCCGCGCCTTCTCCAACCTGAACAACGACTTCGGCAGCCGTCCCGCCTCCGGCACGGGCCGCGCCTCCGGCAGCGCCCGCCCGGCTCCGGCTCCGGCTCCCGCCAACCGCGACGGCGACATCAACGACATCGACGAGATCTTCCGGATCTTCAAGAAGAACTGAGTCGTTCAATCCGAGGCCCCGCTGCACGGCAGCGGGGCTTCGCTGCTGTTTTGCGGAGTCCGGCTTCTGCCTGCCCGGAAACCGGAGCCGGGAAGGGTCGGGGGCGCAGCTCCGGGCTGCCGCCCGCGCGGAGAATCGGAGACAGCGCACGAAAACGGGGGCCGCGGACTTTTTCCGCGGCCCCCTTGACGGCATGGGTCGAATCGGTTATAATGAACCCGATCCCATTCGGATGAACAGAATCGAGGAGGAAGAATATGGAAAACGAGATGATTTCCGGGATGAGGCAGTACGGCTTCCAGGCCGTCACGCCCTACGTCTGCGTGGGCACCTGGAAGAACTACGCCGTCACCCTGCGGCGCTTTACCAGACAGTCTTATTACGTCTACCTGGCCGTCCGCCTGGGGAAGGCCAATTCCCAGCTCCGCAAGACTCTGCGCGCGGCCGTCAAGGCGGCGGGGATGAAAAAGGCCGCGGTGAACAGCGTCCAGGCCAACACCGTGATGGGCAGCTTCAGCTTCGGCGACAGCGGGTCGCTTGCCGGCCTCACGGCCTTTCTGGAGCTGCTGACCAACACGCTGCGGGAGAACGGCGTCGGCCCCGCCAATACCTGCGCCGTCACCGGCGCGCCAAATCCCGACAGCCTCTGCATGCTGCAGCGGCAAAACTGCTATGGCTATCAGCCCGTCTGCGCGTCTGCCGTCCGCAGGGAGACCTCCGCCGTGCAGGAGCGGGTGGAGGAGAACGAGAACAACGGCAGCTATCTCACCGGAACCCTCGGGGCGGTGCTGGGCGCGATTCTGGGCATCGGGGTCAACGTGCTGACGATCCTGTTCCTGGAGCGGATTTTCTCTCTGCTCTTCGCCCTGGTTCCCATCGGCGCCATGTTCGGCTACAAGCTCTGCAAGGGCAAAACCAACAAGTACTCTCTGCTGATCGTGATCGTGCTGAGCGTGCTGGCGGTGCCGGTCATGATCTACCTGAGCACGGCCCTCAGCTTCGTGCGGGAGCTCAAGACCCCCCTCGGAGAAGCCCTGCGGGTCACCGGAGAGATTTTCTTCACCGGGAAGTTCCTGCGGGAAATCCTCGGGGACCTGGTAAAGATGCTGATCGTTATGGCTGTGGGCGTCGCCTTTGCCTGGGGCTATATGCGCGAGCAGCTCAACGTAAACAAGCTCGAGGGGGCCAACGTCCACCTGGAATCTCTGCGGCCCAATCCGCTCTATGCCCAGGCTCCCGCCGCCCCAGAGCCGGAAGCCCCGGCGGAATAAACGGTATTTCGATCAAGAAGCCCGCATCGTGAGATGCGGACTTCTTTGCTTACAGCTCCGACACCACCAAGGCGTAGAGCGTATTCTTCGGCACGCCGGTCTCCTCGGCGATCTGCTTCACGGCGTCCTTGGTCCGCATGCCGCCGGCGATCAGGGCCTTCGCCAGGGCGGCGGCCCGGGCGGGGCTGACGGCCTCGGCCTGCTCCTCCGCGCCGCCCAGCACCAGCACGTACTCGCCCCGGGGCTCGTTGCTCTCGTAATAGCGGACGGCCTCCCCCAGCGTCAGCCGCAGGATTTCCTCGTGGAGCTTGGTCAGCTCCCGGCAGAGGCTGAGGGGCCGCTCCGGGCCGAAGGCCTCCAGCAGCTCCGCCAGGGTTTCCCGCAGGCGGTGAGGGGCCTCGTAGAAGATCTGGGTCCGCTCCTCGGTCTTCAGCCGCTCCAGCCGGGCCCGCCGCTCCTTCTTCTGGGCGGGCAGGAAGCCCTCGAAGGCGAAGCGGCCCGTGGGCAGGGCGGAGACGGACAGGGCCGTAATCGCGGCGCAGGGACCCGGCAGGGCGCAGACGGGGACCCCCGCTCCGGCGCAGAGCCGGACCAGGTCCTCCCCGGGATCGGAGATGGCGGGGCAGCCCGCGTCCGTCACCAGGGCGCAGCTTTCCCCGGCCAGCAGCCGCTCCAGGATGCGGGGACCGCTCTCCTTTTTGTTGTGCTCGTGATAGCTCACCAGGGGCTTTTTGATCTCCAGGTGGTTCAGCAGCTTCAGGGACACGCGGGTGTCCTCGGCGGCGATGAAGTCCGCCGCCGCCAGGGTCTCGGCGCAGCGCCGGGAGACGTCCCCCAGATTGCCGATGGGCGTGGGGACCAGGTACAGGGTTCCGGTCATAAGTCCTCCGTTGGGTATGGGGTGTGCAAAATCGGAATTTGTCGGGTTCTTGCCGTAGGGCGGCCAGACCCCCCGCCGCCCCCCCCCCCCGGGGGGGCAGCGCGGCGGCCGGGGGTCAGGCCCCCCCACCCA
>JAFWTG010000011.1 GCA_017519005.1 Oscillospiraceae bacterium
AGATCGAGGTTTCCTTCGACATCGACGCCAACGGCATCGTGAACGTCTCCGCCAAGGACCTGGGCACCGGCAAGGAGCAGAACATCACCATCACCGCCTCCTCCAACCTCTCCAAGGAGGACATCGACAAGGCCGTCCGCGAGGCTGAGCAGTTCGCCGCCGAGGACAAGGCCCGCAAGGAAGAGGCCGACACCCACAACGAGGCCGACCAGACCGCCTATCAGATCGAGAAGACCCTGAACGAGCTGGGCGACAAGGTCAGCGACAGCGAGAAGGCCCCCATCCAGGCCGCCATCGAGCACCTGCGCGAGCTCAACAAGGGCACGGACGTGGCCGCCATCAAGGCCGCCATTGAGGAGACCAACAAGGCCTTCTACCCCGTGGCTGAGAAGCTCTACAAGCAGTCCGCCCCCCAGGGCGACCCCAACGGCGGCTTTAACCCCGGCGCCGGCCCCAACGGCGGCTTCAACGGCAATCCCGGCGGCGGCTTCAACGGCGGCAAGCCCGACGACGGCGTCGTCGACGCCGACTTTGAGGAAGTGAAGGACTAAGTTGAGGCAATAGGCATCAGGCAATAGGCAATAGGAGAAAACGGCGATTTCGTACTCCTATTGCCTAATGCCTATTCAACTATTGCCTATTCTTCACCAGTGAGGTGAGATACATGGCAAACGAAAACAAGAGAGATTACTACGAGGTCCTGGGCGTGGAGAAGAACGCCGCAGCGGACCAGATCAAGAAGGCCTACCGCAAGCTGGCGGCCAAATACCACCCGGACGTGAACCATGAGGCCGACGCGGAGGCGAAGTTCAAGGAGATCAACGAGGCCTACGAGGTCCTGTCCAACCAGGAGAAGCGGCAGCTCTACGATCAGTACGGCTTCGCCGGCGTGGACCCCAACTTCAGCGCCCAGCAGGGCAGCCCCTTCGGGGGCGGCTTCGGCGGCTTCTCCGGCTTCGGAGACCTGGGCGACATCTTCGGCGACTTCTTCGGCGGCGGCCGCAGCCGCAGCGGCGGCGGCACCCGGGCCGCCCGGGGCGAGAACGTGGTGGCCCAGGTGGAGGTCAGCTTTGAAGAGGCGGCCTTCGGCTGCAAGAAGGAGATCAACGTCTCCCGCATCGAGACCTGCGACCAGTGCCACGGCTCCGGCTGCGCCGAAGGCACCCAGCCCGAGACCTGCCCCCAGTGCCGGGGCAGCGGCCAGGTCCGCACCACCCAGAGCTTCATGGGCATGACCATGCAGTCCACCGCCGCCTGTCCCACCTGCGGCGGCAAGGGCAAGCTCATCAAGAGCCCCTGCTCCCGCTGCAAGGGCAAGGGCCGCATCAAGCGCTCCCACCGTCAGACCGTGGACGTGCCCGCCGGCATCGACGACGATCAGGCCTTCCAGATCCAGGGTCAGGGCAGCGCCGGCGCCAACGGCGGCCCCAACGGCGATCTGATCGTCAACGTGCGGATCAAGCCCCACGAGATCTTCCAGCGCCGGGGCGCCGACGTGCTCTGCGAAATGCCCATCTCCTTCTGTCAGGCGGCCTGCGGCGCCGACATCGAGGTGCCGACCCTGGACGGCAAGGTGCGCTACAACGTCCCCGAGGGGACCCAGACCGGCACCACCTTCCGGCTCAAGGGCAAGGGCATCCCCTACGTGGGCTACAAGAACCGGGGCGACCAGTACGTCACCGTGGTGGTGGAGACCCCCACCAGACTCAACAAAGAGCAGAAGGACCTGCTGCATCAGTTCGAGGCAGCCACCGAAAAGGCCCAGCCCAAGCGCAAATCCTTCTTCGACAAGCTCAAACGGAACTTCGGATAAGCAAACAGCCGCAAAACGGCGGACCGAAAAGCACGAATTGCTTTTTGGTCCGCCGTTTTCTCATTCTTTTGGCGCGCTTCCTTCCCGCCGCCGCTTCCCCCGGCAGCTCTGCAGCGTCCGGCAGAGGGGGATCAGCCAGAGGTAGAAGGCTGTCAGCAGCGCCATCAGCGGCGCCCCCACCATGGCCAGGGGAACGGCGCCGGCAATGCACCAGGGGATCAGGGGAGAGGTAATCACCGCCGAGTCCTCCAGATCCAGGGCCAGGGCCTTTCGGTCCGCGTACTGCTCCCGGCAGAGCTGGGCCGTCAGCAGGATCGCCAGGGTCTGGTTGCAGGCCACCATGCCCGCCGGAACGGAGCTCAGAAGGGTTCCCGGATAGCGGCCCACCCGCCCGCAGAGCCGGGCCACGCCCCGCTTGCAGCCGTCCAGCAGGCCCGTTTTCTGAAAGAGCCCCGAATAGGAGGAGGAAATGCAGACGATGGCGCTGACGTTCAGCATGGACAGGACCCCGCCGCCGCTGACCAGCTTCGCGGCCTCCGGGTCCGTCGGGGTGAAGCCCCGCAGCGCCGCCAGCAGGACCTCCTCCAGCGGGAGCCTCTGGACGAAGAGGCAGACCGGGACCGCCGCCAGGATGCTGGCCGTCATGGCGATCCGCACGTTGACCCGGAAGGCCGCCAGGGCCAGGATCATCGCCGCGGGCAGCAGGGCCGTCCAGTGGAGCCGGAAGCTGCGGGCAAAGACCGCCCGCAGGTCGAGGCCCGCGCCGCCGCCCCGAACCGCCAGGCCCAGCAGCCCGTAGATTCCGCAGGCCAGCAGGAAGGGGACCAGGGCCGTGCGGAGCATGCCCCGGATGTTGTCATAGATATTCGTCTCCGTCACCGCCGCCGTCAGCAGCGCGGAGGTGGAAACGGGGGAGCAGCGGTCCCCGAAGAAGACCCCCGAGAGGATGGCGCCGCCGGTGAGAGCAGGGGAGACCCCCATGGCCGTCCCCATGGCGGCGCAGATCACGCCCATGGTGGCGGCGGTGCCGAAGGAGGTCCCGGTCAGCACCGAGAGGCCGCAGTTCAGCAGGAAGCTCATCAGCAGGAAGATTTCCGGCCGGATCAGCCCCGCCGCGGCGCTGACGATCACCGGCACCGTCCCCGCCGCCCGCCAGAGGGCGGTCATGACGCCGATCAGCAGGAAGGTCAGCAGGATCTTCCAGACCGTGGCCACGCCCTCCCAGGTCATGGCCGCCAGCGCTCGCCAGGAAAAGCCCTTCCGCCGCCCGTAAAACCAGAACAGCGCCAGCCCCAGGCCCAGGGCCCAGAGCATGGAGATCTCCAGCACGATCCCCAGGACCAGGGCCCCGCAGAAGAGGCCCAACACCAAATATTCCATCGCGTTTCCTCTTCCTTCGCCGCGTTCCCGGGGCGTTTCGGCCTCTTCGCGCCGAAAGCGGCGGAAAACCAGATTATTTCCACTTCACGCAGAGCATGGTGATATCGTCGAACTGCTCGCGGTCCCGAACGAAGGCCTCCACGGATTTTTGTACCTTCTCCGGAATCGCCTGCACGTCGGCGTCCGCGCAGTCCTGCAGGCAGGCCAGCAGGCGCTCGCCGCCGTAAAGCTCGTTCTCCCCGTCGCTCGCCTCCGTGACGCCGTCGGTATACAGGAACAGCGCGTCCCCCGGCTGCAGCTGGAGCTCCGTTTCCGGGTAGACCGTGTCCTCCAGGCAGGCCAGCACCAGGCAGACCGGCGATTTCAGATAGTCCGGGACCCCGTTCCGGATGAGCACAGGCGGGTTGTGGCCCGCGCAGGCGTAACGCAGCTTCCCGGTTTTCAGGTCCAGGACCGCGGCCCAGAGCGTCACGAACATGTCCGCCTCATTTCGCGCAACCAGCGAATTATTGGCCGTCAGGAGCGCGTCGGAGAGGCTTGGGATATCCCGGATGCAGTTTTGCAGGGTCACCTTCGAGGCGGCCATGAAGAGCGCCGCGGGGACGCCCTTGCCGGAGACGTCGCCGATCAGAAAGGCGATCCGGTCCGCGTCCACGAAGAACACGTCGTAGAAATCGCCGCCCACCTCCCGGGCTGCCTGCATGGAGCCGCTGACCGCCAGCTCCGCCCGGCCCGGATACTTCTCGCTCAGGGGCGGCAGCAGGGAGTGCTGGATCACGCTGGCCACCTCCAGCTCCGACTTCATCCGCTCCCGCTCCAGGCTGATGGCCTGCTGCTTTTCCACAAAGCGCATAATGCCCATCATGGAGGCGATGCCCGCGGCGTTGACCGTAATAAAGGGGATGGCGATCTGCCGGACGATCTCCCAGGCGGCGGAGAAGGGCTTCACCAGGAGCAGGACGAAGCCCAGATGCAGGCACTCCATGGCCGCGCCTGCCAGCAGGATCCAGGAGAGCTTCTTCAGCGCGTGGGGAAGCAGGGCGGAAATCAACCCGCAGAGCAGGCCGATGGAGCAGGTGGCCGCCACGCAGGCCTCCGCCGTGAGCCCGCCCATGATTAGCCGATGGACGCCCGCGACGGCGCCGGCGATCAGGCCGCTGACCGGCCCGCCGAGGAAGCCGCCCAGCATGGGGCCGACGTCCCGCACGGAGATCACGGCTCCGTTCAGCTCGACGCCGGAAATATTGCCGTAGACCCCGAACAGGCCGCCAAGCAGC
The DNA here is from genome assembly GCA_017519005.1 of Oscillospiraceae bacterium. Taxonomy (GTDB): domain Bacteria; phylum Bacillota; class Clostridia; order Oscillospirales; family Oscillospiraceae; genus JAFRPC01. The sequence continues at coordinate 4,471 of JAFWTG010000011.1, forward strand.
CCCGTCAGCAGGACGAAGCTCCAGGTTTTCCGCTTGCCCACGTATTGCCGCAGGCGCCGGGTGTTCCCGGCGAAGGCCGCCACCAGCAACATCACCGCCAGCGTGCCGATCAGCCGGGAGAAAAATTCATAGCTTTGTTCCATTTCCAATTCCTCAAGCCGCGCGCCGCTCCGGCCGCTTGCGCCGCCGTTTCAGGCCTCATTCCTGCCCGGCGCCCTTGCGCAGGTCGAACAACGCGGACACACATTCCAGAACGATCCGCTGCCGGTTTCGCCCGGACAGCGTCGGTTCGAGCTCCGCGGCCTCCAGGATCGCCCGGATTCCGTCCGCGTCCCCGTTCAAAAATCGCTCGTCGATGCGGTTCAGCTCGTCCCGCACCCGCTCCTCCTGCTTCGCGGCCTCGCCGTTCTCCGCCCGGAAAACCGTCTCCGGCCGTCCGCCGAAGTAGTCCCGATAGCGGTTGATCTTGTCCTCGTCCAGCAGATAGTTCCGAAGCTCCCGGCCGAACTTTTGCATGAATGCCGCGCGTCAGCGCCCGTTTTTTCGCGTCGTTTCGCTTCAGATTGATTATACCATACAAGCTCCGAAAATCATAGTCCCTTTCTCCGTGATGTTTCGCCGTCCTGGCCGCGTTTTTTGCTGTTGCTGGTTAAACTGCCGCATAATAGAAATAACGATCAGAATCCATTGATAATACTCCTGCTTTGGAGTATAATAATCATAGATTATCATTGACGAAGACACATCAGAAATCGGACTTGGAAAGGGGGTATAGCGTCCCGCCCCCCACGGGGCGGGTGATTTTAATTGGATGACGCGGTGGCGAGCGATGCTCGCCGCTACATCCCGCCCTCCATAGGGCGGACGGATTGAAATCGTGTAGCGCGGGCTATCAGCCCGCCATCCTCTCCGTACCGCTCCCACGGAGCGGGTGGATTGAAATGGATAAGAACGGCGGGCTGGCAGCCCGCGCTACAGTCCCGCCAGGCGCAGCACAAAGCTCCGCAGCGATCTTTCAGACCGCTGCGGAGCTTTTATCCGAATCCGTGATTCCATCGGGGCTTCGTCCGGCGGAACGCAAGCTCCGTCGGCGGGTCTTCGATGAAGGCCTCCCGTCAATCCAGACGGATTTTGAAGCACAGATAGTTGTCTACGCACACGAAGCCGCAGGCCAATGCGGTCTGCTGGTACTCCTTCTCGCAGAAGAAGGTCATAAATCTGCCGCCCCTGCGCCGGGCGTCGGAAATCGCCGCGCACAGCAGCTCCTGAAACAGCTCCGGATGCTCCGTTTCGCCACGGATATCGATGCCGAAAATCTCGTACCAGCCGTCGTCCAAGTCCCTGTAATACACTGCGCCCTGCGCGATCCCGTCCGTTTCTTTCAAGAGAATGCTCCAGTCGTCCAGCTTTTCATAGATCCTGTCGGAATTCCAGTACATATCTCCCTCGATCCGGCTGTGCAGGCTGCGAAAGAGCTCGTAGTTCTCCCGTTTCACCGGAAGGACCCCGCTTGCCTCCGGCATGGGAGGAAGCTTGTCCAGGAACGCGGTGTTGTTGTAATCGTCTTCGATGCATTCGAAGCCGCATCCGGAAAGATACGCCGCCGCCTGTTGATTCTCGGCGGGAAAGCCCATAAACAGCTCGTAGCCCGGGAAGCGCTCGCCCAGGAAGGACAGGAACTCCGCCAGCGCCTGCTCGGTCGCCTCCTGGATGCAGAAGGCGTTCGTCTGCAGATAGCGGTCCTCGGGGATCCAATAATAATGAATCAGGCCCCGGACCGCGCCGCCGCGCACAAACAGCAGGAGCTGCTCGTCGTCCCGCTCATAGGCCCTGTGTAAGCGCTCCATGAACGTTTGCTTCGTCTTGATTCCGTCCCGATAGCTGGGGTAGCCGGATTTTGACGGGTCCAGCGCCAGTTCATACGCAAAATCCGCGTATGCTTCAAATTCCGTTTCCGTACATTCACGCAGCACGATTATCCCTCCTCAAACGCCAGCAAATTTCCCAGCGGAACGGAGAAGCCCAACGCCTGATACATCCGCAGGTCACAATCCGCGCAGCCCACTGTCATGGAAGCGACGCCGCTCTCCCGATAGGCGTACCGGACCAGCGCACGGGCGATTCCCCTGTGTCTGTACGCCGGGCGGATATAAAAATCCTCAAATACGCCGCTTGGCGCATAACAGAAGGTGGAAAACCCCGCTGTGACTGAGCAGCACCCGATTAGCGTCTCTTGCTCCCACGCTCCGAAGAAGGTGATCTGCCCCTTTTGAATGGCGGCAGTCAGGCGGGCGCGTTCCCGTTCTCCCGGTTCCTCTTCCCCGATCTCCGCTTTGTAGGCCTTTTGAAGCTCCCATAATTGCCCGACCCGGGATGCTTCGATTTTTCGATATTCCATAATTCCTCCGCTGATTTCCATTCCTTTTCGGCTGTCTGAACACATGATACGGCGAATTGAAGCCGCTGTCAATCTTTTTCGACACCGCTGGTGTGGAGATCCAATTTGTATGACAGCGCCTGCAGCAGCTCTCCGACGTCCCCGTCGATGCAGACAGACTGCTTCTCGATCTCCCGCGGGCAGGATGCCTCGCCGTAGTTGATGCAGGCGTAGGTCGCGGCGGGGTTCCGGGCGGTCAGCCGCCAGAAGGGGTACTTGATGATGACCGGGGTGTTGTAGCCCACGCCCAGCTCCAGATAGAGGACCCGGCCCTGATGGGCCTGCAGAAAGTCGGAATACCGGCCGGAGGCCAGCATCCAGCCCTCGTCCTCCACAAAGCGGTCGTCAGAGCGCAGGTTCATGGTCAGAGGCCTGCCGCAGACCGGGCAGACCGGCAGCAGCTCGGAGGGGACGGTCCTCTTCAGCGTCACGCCCTCGGGGCGGATCAACGCGTTGTCCGGACCGATCTCCCAGCCCTGGGCCAGGACCATGGCGCGGACGGTCTTGGAATTGTCATAGGTCTTGTCGTGGCAGGGCTCGCTGCACTGGAACAGGCCGTAGTCGCCCTGGGTGTAGAACAGGCGGTCCTTGTCGAAGCCCGCCTTCTGGAAGCAGTGGTCCACGTTGGTGGTCAGGACGAAATACGCCTTGTCCTGCACCAGCTCCAGCAGCCGCCGGTACACCGGCTTCGGCGCGTCCATATAGCGATTGACCCAGATATACCGGCTCCAGTAGGCCCAGAATTCCTCTTGGGTTTCATAGGGGTAAAAGCCCCCGGAATACATGTCGGAAAAGCCGTACTTCTTTCCGAAATCGGAAAAGTCTTGCGCAAAGCGCTCCCCGCTGTACACGAAGCCCGCCGAAGTGGACAGCCCCGCCCCGGCGCCGATCAGCACCGCTTCGGCGTCAGACAGCGCCTGCCTGAGCTTTTGAATTTCAACCGAGTAACGCTCGATAGATGGCGTAGTCTTCATCCTTGAAAACATTGAAAATCACCTCGATGCCGCTGTGTGTTTGATACTCCCGCACCGTCTGCAGGGCGATCTCGGCGGCCCGGCCCTGGGGGAAGCCGAAGACGCCGGTGGAGATGCAGCAGAAGG
>JAFWTG010000141.1 GCA_017519005.1 Oscillospiraceae bacterium
GCGGCCTGACCCCAGGCCGCCGCGATGACCGCCAGCGTGTCGGCGGCGGCCTGGGGTCAGGCCGCCCTACATTCAAATCGACAAATCTGAATCTACAAATTAAGGAGTGACCGATTATGAAGCGCAGAATTATCCTGCTCCTCCTGGCCGCCTGTCTGGGTCTCACGGCCTGCCAGGGACAGCTCCAGCCCGGAACCGGCCCCAGCGACGCGGCCCCCACCGTCAAGCCGGAGCCGCCCGAGACGAAGCCCCTTCCCACGGAGGCTGAAACCGAGCTGAACAGCACCGAGCCCGCCCCCACGGAGCCCCTGCCCGCAATCCCCGCGGCCGAGGGTCTGGGCCTCGGCGCCCTGGACAACGGGCTCATCGCCTATCTCCGGGCCAACGGCCTGGAGAACGAGAGCTTCACCGTTTCGCCCCTGTCCTTCAAGGCGGCCCTGGCCCTGACGGCACTGGGCGCGGAGGGGGAGACCCAGCGCCAGATTCTGGACGCCCTGGGCTTTGAGACCGTGGAGGAGATGAGCGCCTGGTACGCCTCCGTCCTGGTTGGCACCGCGAATTTCGACGGACGCATCGCCGGTCAGGATCGGGAGGACTGCGCCTATCGCATCGTCAACGCCATCTTCCACAACGCGGACTGCGACGGCGAATTCCGGGAGAGCTACAAGGAGCTGGTCGCCCGGGTCATGGGCGCGCAGGCCAGATCCGACCCTGCCGCGGAGATCACCGCCGCCATCAACGACTGGGTCAAGGACCAGACCGACGGCATGATCCCCAATCTGGTGCAGGACGCCTCCCAGGCGGCCTCCGTCCTGGTGAACGCCCTGTATCTGAAAACCAAGTGGGTCGAGGCCTTCCAGGATTCTCCCCTGAAGACCTTCACCACCGTCGGCGGAGCCGCCGTCACGAAGGAATTCATCCAGAAGACTGACCGGTATCGCTACTACGAGGACGAGGACTGCCAGCTGGTGGTGCTGCATCTGCAGGGCGGCATTGAAATGGCGCTGGTCCTGGGCGACGCCTCCGGACTGGCCGACAAGCTGGCGGCGGCGGAGCTTCGCAAGGTCCACGTGAGCCTGCCCAAGTTCGAGGTGGAGACCAGCTTCGACCAGAAGGAGCTGGTGGATTACCTGAAGCAGATCGGCTGTGAGAAGATGTTCATGGACTTCGGCGCGGCCGAATTCGACCCCATGTTTACCAAGGAGATCTATGTAGACGACATCATCCAGAAGGCGAAGGTCAAGGTGGACGAGAACGGCCTGGAGGCCGCCGCAGCCACCGCTGTCATCATGGTGCGGGCCACCGCCCTGCCGAACCCCGAGCAGCCCGTGGAATTCACCGCTGACCGGCCCTTCAGCTTCTGCATCCTGCGGGAGGACGAGAGCCCCGAGCTGCTGTTCTGGGGCCAGATCATGGACTGATCCCCGGAATCTGCAGCAAAAACAGAAAAGGGGAAGCGCTCATGACGAACGCGAAACGAACGAACTACAAGACGGTCCTCTTCGACTTTGACGGCACGGTTTTCGACACCGTGGAGGGGATCACCAGGAGCATCCAATACGCCCTGCGGAAGCACGGCAGGGAGGAGCCGCTGGATCGGCTTCGCTGCTTTGCCGGGCCGCCGCTGGTGGACAAATTCATGGAGGTCTTCGGGATCTCCCAGGCGGAGGCCGAGCAGCTGGTGCTGGATTTCCGGGAGCGCTACGTGCCCGTCGGGGTCTATGAGAGCGCGCCCTTCCCCGGCATCGGGGAGCTCCTGCAAAGCCTGCGGCAAGCCGGTCTGACCCTGGGGATCGCCACCTCCAAGCCGCAGAACATGGCGGAGCTGCTGCTGGAGCAATCCGGGCTGAAGGCCGCCTTCGACGTGGTGACGGGCAGCAGTCCCAGCCTCAACAACGAGAAAAAGTGGCAGATCGTGGAGCGGGCGCTGGCCCTCTGCGGGGCGGACAAATCCGACGCCGTGCTGGTCGGCGACACGAAATACGACGTCCTTGGCGCGGCACAGGCGGGAATTCCCTGCATCGGCGTCCGCTGGGGCTACGCCGCCCCCGGCGAGCTGGAGGCCGCCGGTGCGGCCCGCATCGTCGAAACCATGGACGAGCTCCTCCGCTTACTGACCGCCTAAGCGTCCTGCCGGATCCCAACGTGCGCGCACGCGCTGCCGCCCGGAGCGTTTGCTCCGGGCGGCAAACTTTTCCCTGCGCAAAGATTGAAAAAGCGCGGAATACGTGATATAATGTCGAAAAAACAGGAGGGGTCCCAATGGATGCGCTCCATGCGAAACTGGAAGTATTGAAAAATGAACTCCGCTCCTTCGACAGCGTGGCCGTGGCCTTCTCCTCCGGCGTCGATTCCACCTTTTTGCTGAAAATAGCGCACGACGTGCTGGGGGCGAGGGCCGTGGCGATTACAGCCAGGTCCTGCGTCTTCCCGGCCCGGGAGCTGGAGGAGGCCAGGGCGTTTTGCGAGAAGGAGGGCGTCGAGCAGCTCCTCTTTGACCCGGAGCCCCTCTCCGTCCCCGGCTTCCGGCAGAACCCGCCGGATCGCTGCTACCACTGCAAGCGGGCCATCCTGTCGAAAATCCGGGCGCTGGCCGCCGCGCGAGGCCTGGCCCAGGTGCTGGAGGGCTCCAACCTGGACGACGACGGAGACTACCGCCCCGGACGCCGGGCCGTGCTGGAGCTGGGCGTCAGAAGCCCTCTGCGGGACGCGGGCCTCACCAAGGGCGAGATTCGCGCCCTGTCCAGGGAGCTGGGCCTGCCCACCTGGGACAAGCCCTCCTTTGCCTGCCTGGCCTCCCGCTTCGTCTACGGCGAGCCCATCACGGAGGAGGCCCTGCGCAGGGTGGAGCAGGCCGAAAACCTGCTGCTGGAGCTGGGCTTCCGGCAGTTCCGGGTCCGGGTCCACGGGGACCTGGCGCGGATCGAGCTGCTGCCCGAGGAGCTGCCCCGCCTGATGGAGGCCGGGTGCAGGACCCGGGTCCACGGGGCCCTGCGGGAGCTGGGCTTCCGCTACGTGAGCGCGGACCTGCTGGGCTACCGGACCGGCAGCATGAACGAAGCGCTGACAGGCTGATGGGCGAAGCCCACGCAAAGAGAAAGAAGGGAAGCGAGCGATGAGCCCCGAGCAGACGCAAGTACCGGAGCTCCACCCCGAGGATCAGGCCCTGCGGGAGGAGATTGCCCGGCTGCGGGCCTCTTTGACGCTCCTGCTGCTGCAAAAGGACGATCTGCTGCTGATCCAGAACCGCCGGATCGAAGCCGCCTATCTCCGCCGCTTCGGCGCGCTGGAGCTGAAGGTCTACGAGAGCTGGTGCGACTGCCTGCGGGCCAAGCGCAAGGCCAGGCTGCTCCGGGCCGGCGCCAACCGCCGGGAGCGGGCGGACCCGGAGCGGATCGAGCGGCAGCTGGATGAGGAGCTGGCCGAATACCGGGAAAAGCTGGAGAAGCGCTTTCAGAAGGTGGCCGGCGTGATGGAAAAGCGGGAAGGCCCCGGCCTCTCCGCCGGCGGGCAGAAGGAGCTGAAGAGCCTCTTCCGGCAGGCCGTCAAGGGCCTGCATCCGGACCTCCACCCCAACGAGAGCCTGCAGCACGCCGAGCTGCTGGATCAGGCCATGCGGGCCTATCGGTCCGGCGATCTGAACGGCCTGCGGGCCATCTGCGAGACCATGGAGCCGGCAGGGGAGCGGGCATGCGATACGCTGGAGGAGCTGCGCGCCGAGCTCCGACGCCTCCGGATGAATCTCCGGACCCAGGACCGGGAGCTGGAGCACCTCAAGCAGTCCTATCCCTACAACGCCAGAGTCTATCTGGAGGACGAGGAGAAGGGCCGCGGCCGGGAGGCGGAGCTGACGGAGCAGCTTCGGGAGCTTCGGGCGCGCACCGCCCGCTATGAGGAAGAGATTGCCGCGCTGACAGCGCCGGAGGAAGGGGAGGAAGCGCCGTGAACGAATTGACCCGGGCCTCCGCGAGCGGTCTTCTGCAGACCCTCCACGCCGATATCCAGGCCCCGGCTCCCTATTCCGAGGACGTCTATCTGCTGACCACGCTTGTGGCAGGCACCTCCCACGTGTTCGGAATCGAAGAGCTGGAGCCCTTTCTGAAGCCCGGCGACCGGCTGGAGCTGACCCGGATGCCGGAGAATCCCTCCGACCCAAACGCCATCAAAATCTTCACCCGGGACCGGGTCAAGCTGGGCTACGTGCCCCGCCGGGATAATCCGATCCTGGCGCGCCTGATGGACGCCGGGAAGCTGCTCTACGCCAGGCTCCGCGCCAAGCAGTGGCAGGAGGACTGGCTGCGCCTGGAGATTGACGTCTATCTGACCGACGACTGAACGCTGCGCCGGCACGCCCGACGCCCGCGCCGGGACCCAAGGAGGAAAGCACTGTGTACGACAACAGCTACGCGGTCTTCGACGTGGAGACCCCCAACAGCCGCAACGACCGCATGAGCGCCATCGGCGTCGTGCTGGTGGAGGACGGCGTCCAGACCGCGCATCTCTATACCCTGGTGAATCCGGAAACCGGCTTCGACCCCTTCAACATTCAGTTGACGGGCATCACGCCCCGGATGGTCCGTGGCAAGCCGACCTTCCCCGTGCTCTGGGAGCTGCTGCGCCCCATGCTGGAGAAGGGAATCCTCTGCGCGCACAACGCCCCCTTTGACCTGGGGGTCCTGGGCCGCTGCCTGCAGGACTACGGCATCGAGTGGGTCCCCTGGCGAAATTACGTCTGCACCTGCCAGATCGGCCGCCGCCTGCTGCCCGACGCCCCGAACCACCGGCTGGACACCCTGGCCCAGCGCCTGGGGCTGCCGCTGGACCATCACAACGCCCTCAGCGACGCCAGAGCCTGCGCCGGTCTGCTGCAGTATTATCAGAAGCAGGCGGATCTGCGCTTTGTTCTGCGTTCCTACGACTTCCGCACCCTGCGGACGGTTTACCCGAGCGGGAACGCGCCGACGGATTGATTCCGATGGCTTCTCATATTCATGTTGATTGTAAAAAATTTATAAAAATTCATAGTTCGCACCTTGACATGCACTCTCCTGCCGTATATAATCGGTGTAATAGACGGCGCCGAACAGCGCGATGGAGGGCATGATCATGAAAAATCCGCTTTCCCCAAACGAATTCAAAATAATGCAGCTGCTCTGGAAGGAGGACCGTCCTCTTTCCCGTCCGGAGATTATCGAGATGATCCCGGACCGCGACTGGAATCCCAACTCGATCCATCTGATCCTGAACAACATGATTGAAAAAGGCGTGATCTGCGTGGACGGCATGACTCGCTGCGGCCGCGGCTACGGCAGAACCTATGCCGCCACGCTGAGCAATCTGGAATACGCTGTCAGGCTTCTGAAGGACGCCACCCCGGAGCTCCCGGCTGACGAGCGGGCGCTGGGCGTGATGCGGATCATGCTGCGGGACGGCCTCTCTCCGCAGACCCTGGAGAGCATGCGGGGTCTCCTGGAGGCGTAGATCCCCGGTTCGGGAGAAAACAGCTCCGCCGCTGTCGGATCGCCGTGCGGCGGAGCTTTTTTGTATAAATATTTAATATTATACAACACATGATTATCTTAAAGGAGACACAGTCATGATCACAGTATCTGATCTTGGTATGCAGTTCGCAGGCTCCGTCCTCTTCCAACACGCGGACCTGCAGTTCACCGCCGGCAACTGCTACGGCGTCATCGGCGCCAACGGCGCGGGCAAATCCACCCTGGTCCGGATCCTCTCCGGGGAGCTGGAGCCCACCAAGGGCTGCGTAGCCATCAAGCCCGGCGTCCGCATGTCCGTGCTGAAGCAGGACCAGTTCCGCTACGACGCCTACTCCGTCATGGACACCGTGATCATGGGCAACCAGCATCTGTACGACATTATGAAGGAGAAGGACGCCATCTATGAGAAGGAGGACTTCTCCGACGAGGACGGCATCCGGGCCGCGGAGCTGGAGGCGGAATTCGCGGAGCTCAACGGCTGGGAGGCGGAGTCCGACGCCAGCCGCATTCTGCAGGGACTGGGCATCGACGTCAGCAAGCACTACGACCGCATGGCCGACACGGACCCCCGGGACAAGGTGAAGGTCCTGCTGGCCCAGGCGCTCTTCGGCAATCCGGACATCATTCTGCTGGACGAGCCCACCAACAACCTCGACATCGAATCCATCAACTGGCTGGAGGACTTCCTGCTGGACTACCCCGGCACGGTCATCGTGGTCTCCCACGACCGCCACTTCCTCAACACGGTCTGCACCAACATCGTGGACATCGACTACGGCAAGATCAAAATGTACGTGGGCAACTACGACTTCTGGTATGAATCCTCTCAGCTGGTCCAGGCCCTGCTCCGCAACAAGAACAAGCGCAACGAGGAGAAGATCGCCGAGCTCCAGGCCTTTATCTCCCGCTTTTCCGCCAACAAGTCCAAGAGCAAGCAGGCCACGGCCCGCCGCAAGCTGCTGGACAAGATCTCCGTGGAGGAGATTCCCTGCTCCACCCGCCGCTATCCCTTCGTGGGCTTCACCCGGGAGCGGGAGGTGGGCAAGGACGTGCTCTTCGTCACCGAGGTCAGCAAGACCGTCGACGGGGTCAAGCTGCTGGACAAGGTCAGCTTCATCGCCAACCGCAACGAGAAGATCGCCTTCGTGGGTGAGAACGAGCTGGCCCAGACCGTGATGTTCAAGCTGCTGATGGGCGAGCTGGAGCCGGACGAGGGGACCATCAAGTGGGGCGTCTCCACCTCCCGCAGCTACTTTCCCAAGGACAACACCGCCTACTTCGAGGGCCACGAGGAGTCCCTGGTGGACTGGATGCGTCCCTTCTCCGAGAAGAAGGACGACGTATATCTCCGGGGCTTCCTGGGGCGGATGCTCTTCTCCGGCGACGAGGTGTTCAAGCCGGTCTCGGTGCTCTCCGGCGGCGAGAAGGTCCGCATGATGCTCTCCCGGATGATGCTCTCGGGGGCCAACTGCATTCTGCTGGATCAGCCCACCAACCATCTGGACATGGAGTCCATCCAGGCGGTCAACAAGGGCGTCGCCGCCTTCCCCGGCAACGTGTTCATTGCCTCCCACGACCACGAGCTGCTGTCCACCACCGCGGACCGCATCATTGAGTTTTTGCCCGACGGCAGGATCATCGACCGGCTTTGCGGCTACGACGACTATCTGGAGTGGAAGCGGGAGAACGCCTGATACAGAGCCGTCCGCCATCCCGGCGGCCTTGGAACAAAACGGACCCGGAATGAACAAAACCGGCGCTGGAAAGCGTCGGTTTTGTTTGTTTTCGGGCCCAAAGCGGCTGCGGCGCAGGGCGGCGGAAGCCTGCCGCGCTGTGCGCCAAAAAGCAGAAATATATTATGAATATGCGAATAATTTTGAATAATTGTGTAGGGTATACAGTTCTTCTCCTTGAAATCTCCACAATTAAACGGAAAAAACTGAAAGAATATACTGGACAACCATCGAAAATGTGCTATCATAGATATAGGAAAACGCATATATGTCGCAGTTATTGCGCTTTTGTGCAGCCTGCGGTTCACCTTTCGCGGCGGATCGCGTGCAAATAAAACAGGTAGATCGTCAACCGAAGCGTACTGAAAGGAGTTTTTTTCATGAAACGCACATCCCGGAAATTAGTGGCTCTCCTGCTCACGATGCTGATGATCCTGAGTCTGTTCCCGACGGCCTTTGCTGAGTCAGGCGCCGCGAAAGCCAAGCTTGAACCGGCCGGGACCCTCAACGGCTACATTCCCATGGATTATCACGGCAGCCGGGCGCTGACCGACGCTTATCTGAGCGGGGAAGCGAACGGCACCAACGCGACCAACCCTGTCAGAGCGACCCTCCCCAGCAGCTACGACAGCCGCAGCTACGGCTACATCACCGCTGTCAAGAACCAGAATCCCTACGGTACCTGCTGGACCTTCGGCACCATGGCCCCCATCGAAGCCTACATGATCAAGCACGGCATCATCAACAACGATACCGGCGCGGCCGCCACCAGCAGCATGGACCTCTCCGAGCTGCATCTTGCCTGGTTCAACTACACCAACGCTTACGACAAGCTGGGCATGCTGACCGGCGACTCCTCCAAGCCGCTGAGCGACACCTACCTCGATCAGGGCGGCAACGGCGCGATGGCCACCTTCACTGTGATGCGCTGGGCAGGTCCCGCCTCTGAGGCGACCTCCGCGTTGAAGTACAGCAACGCCTCTACCTCCGGCCTGAATTCTCAGTACGCCTACGACTATAACGTCGCCCACGTGACCGACGTCACCTGGATTCCCACGGCCAACCGCGACGCCGTCAAGGAAGCCATCATGGAGTACGGCGCGGCCACCATCAGCTATTACCACGCCGACACCTATCTCAACACCAGCACCTCCGCCTACTGCTTCAAGCAGACCGCCTCCTACGGCTCCAGCAGCTACCAGTACGGCAACCACGCCGTCACCGTCGTGGGCTGGGACGACAACTACTCCAAGTCCAACTTCAAGTCCTCCTACGGCCCCAGCTCCAACGGCGCCTGGATCATCAAGAACTCCTGGGGCAGCTCCTGGGGCAAGAGCGGCTACTTCTACCTCTCCTATGAGGACAGCGCCTCTTTGAACGACACCTGCTTCTTCTACAAGGTCAGCAATCTGGACAACTACGCCAACTGCTACCAGTACGACGGCACCTGCAACGGTGCCAACTATCAGTCCATGGGCAACAACTGCCAGATTGCCAACGTCTTCACGGCCAACGGCTCCGAGAGCCTGAAGGCGGTCGCCATCGCCCCCTGGGACGAGGCCACCACC
>JAFWTG010000001.1 GCA_017519005.1 Oscillospiraceae bacterium
AAGATTGAAGAATGTTTCGTGCAGGAATTGCGCCAGACGAGGCGGAGGACGCAGGCGGGCTTGACGCCCGGCAAGGACGACAACGAAGTATGGCACAATTCCTGCCGGAACAGATTAAAGGTTTCTATGGGAGTTCAGTATCAAAGCCCGTAGGCGAGCGCGCCGAGGACGGCGGCGATGCAGATCAGCGCGATGGGCGAGAGCCTGCGCTTCAGCAGCGGCTTGCTGCCGAAAAACAGCCCCGCCAGCAGGGCGGTCAGCCCGACGGCGATCCAGTCGGGGCCGCCGCCCGGGAAGCAGTTTCCGGCGATCATCTCCAGCGCTGTCGCCAGGATGACGCCGGTGACGGCGGCCTTGAGCCCCGTCAGCGCGGCCCGCACCCAGCGGTTCTCCGTGAAGCGGCGCAGGACCGCCATCAGCGCCAGAATAATGAAGAACGCGGGGAGCACCACCGCAAGGGTTGCGACAATCGCGCCGGGGACGCCGGCCCGGGTGCTGCCCACGTAGGTGGCCAGGTTTACCATAATCGGGCCTGGCGTGCTCTCGCTGACGGCGATCACGTAGGAAAGCATCTCCTCCGTCATCCAGCCGTGGGAGAGCACCACTTCGCGGATCAGGGCAACTGCCGCGTAGCCGCCGCCGAAGGAGAAGCAGCCCACCCGCAGAAAGCCGAGAAAGAGCTCCAGGAGCATCATTTTTCAGCGCCTCCCTTCCGGGAGAGGGCCAGGGCCAGCAGGCTGACGGCTCCCGCCGCCAGCATCAGCAGCACTGAGGAGATTCGCAGAGACAGCCAGGAGGCCGCCAGCATCCCGCCCAGGGAGAGGACCAGCAAACTCAGCGGCAGGGGCTTCTTCGGTATCCGCCGCAGCAGCCGCCGCCCGGCGTCCAGGATCAGCACGCCCACGGCCAGCTTGATCCCCTTGAAGGCGTTGGCAACCACACGGAGCTCCAGAAAGCGGTCCAGAAAGCGGGAGACGGCGAAGATCACCAGGAAGGAGGGGAGAACCATTCCCAGCGTGGCAACCGCCGCGCCGACGACGCCGCCCTGCCGCGCCCCGACGAAGGTGGCGCAGTTGATGGCGACGGGTCCGGGAGTGGACTCGGCCACCACCACCAGATCGTCCATTTCCTCCTTGGTGATCCAGCCCCGGCGCTCCACGCAGGCGTCCTCGATGATGGAGATCATGGCGTAGCCGCCCCCGAAGGTGAAGAGGCCGACGCGGAAAAAGACGCGGAAGAGTTCCCAGAGGCGCTTTTGTTGTTTCATAGGCAATCGAATTCCATTCCGTGGGCGCCGGCCGCGCTCACTCCCGTTCCATAAAGCGATCAATCAGCGGGTAGAGGGCCAGGTAGGGGTCCGGGATCACACGGATCTCCGCGCCAAACTCCAGCACCCGGTCCGGGGCCTCCGCCGCCTCGGGCCAGGCGGGCAGGCCCTCCCCGTTGGGATCGCCGGTCTTGACGAAGTTGACATAATATTGCCTCATCGTGTCCGACAGGCTGTAGTCGCGCGCATCATAGTTCCCGCTGCTGCGGTCCAGCTTGCCGAAGAAGTAGGGCAGCTCTCCGGCGTGGTTGCAGCCCATGCCGCCGTTGTTCTTGGTGAAGTAGTAGGTATAGACCGGGACGCCCCGGGGCCGCAGCAGCCTGGCCCAGTTGTAATGGCTGTAGGCGAACCAGGCAGCGGAGACGCAGGCATCGTAGGAGCCCTTGGCCGTGCCGCCCGGGTCGATCAGATAGTGATAGAAGGGCTCCTGGGGCGCGGCCGGGAAGGCCGCGGCAGCCGCCTCCGCCCAGTCGCCGTACATGGGCCGCAGGGCTTCCGCGTAGTTTTCCGCGTCAACCTTTCTGCTCATGCAGAAGAAGTCCGCCTCGTGGACGTTGAAGCCCTGCAGCAGGGCCTGCTCGTGATTCGCGCCGCGCGCATAGCTATCGCAGGGCTGTTCCGCAACGGCATAGCCGTCCACGGTCAGGGAGTCGTTGGGGAAGCGGGTATTCATCAGCTTTTCCGCCGGAAGGGCGCGCAGGGCCTCCAGATCGGAGGCGCCCAGGGCCTTGCGGATCTCCCCGCCCGTCTCCTGCGCCCGCTCCATGGGGCGGAACGTGTGGTAGGGAATTTTGGCCGTGACGCCGCTGGACTCCGCGATGGCCCGGACGAAGAGGCCCTCCGTCAGGGGCGACACGCACAGGGCGTTGACGCAGGACGCGCCGGCGGACTCGCCCGCAATCGTCACGTTCTCCGGGTCGCCGCCGAAGGCCGCGATATTCTCCCGAACCCAGCGCAGCGCCTGAATCTGATCCAGCAGGCCGTAGTTCCCGGTGCTGCCGTTGGGCGACTCGGCGGCCAGGTCCTCCCCGGCGAAAAAGCCGAAGACGCCCAGCCGGTAGGCGATGCTGACCACCACAATTCCGTCCCGGGCCAGGACCTCGCCGCTGTGCTCGCCATAGTAGCTCTGGCCGGTGGTGAGGGAGCCGCCGTGGATATAGACCAGCACGGGCAGCTTCTTCGCCGTCCCCGCGGGCCTCCAGACGTTCAGATAGAGCGAATCCTCGCTCATGGCCTCGATCCAGTTGTCCGTCAGGCTGAATTTGTATCGGTGGTAGCCGAAGATATCCATGAGGGAATTCACCAGCGGATGGTTCCGGGGCTGCATGGACATGGGCGCGAAGGTATCGCAGCGCCGGACGCCCTCCCAGGGCTCCGGGGGCTGGGGCTCCCTCCAGCGCAGCTCTCCCACCGGCGGCTTGGCGTAGGGGATGCCGGCAAAGACCTCCACCGCGCCGTCCTCGGTGCAGACGCCGGTGAGCTGGCCCTGGGCCACGGTGACGATCCCGGTCATGCGGGGATCGCGGCCGGAGACGGCGGGAACCCGGCGCTCCCGGGGACCGGAAAGCGCAAACAGCCCGGCCAGCAGGGCCAGGACGCCCAAAAAGCAGCCGAAGCGGGGCAGGAAGCCGGTCCCGGCCAGGGCGCGGGTCCGCAGCAGGACCCAGCCGCCCAGCAGCAGAAGCAGCAGGGCCCAGCCCCAGAGCGTGTTCTTCCCCAGCTCAAAGAGGGCCGCGGAGAGCAGCGTCGTCAAAACGAACACAATCCAAAACAGCACGGGCTTTCTCTTCTTTCGTTCTTTCATAGTCATTCCTCGTTTTCAGGGTTCGGAGCGTCCTACAGACCCAACAGCTCCGTGATGACGCGGACCATCAGAAGCAAAATGACGATCAGGATCACCGGGCGGACGATCCTCGCGCCGTTTTTGATGGCAAGTCCCGCGCCCAGGTAGTGGCCCGCGACGGAGAAGCAGGCGGCGGCCAGGCCCACGCCGAGCAGCACCTTCCCCGCCATGAGAGAGGTGGCCAGGGCGCTCAGATTGGAGGAGAGATTCACCAGCTTCACGTTGCCGGAGGCGGTGCGCACGTCCAGCTTGCCCAGCGTGCAGAAGGCGATCAGCAGAAAGGTGCCGGTGCCGGGACCGTAGAAGCCGTCGTAGCAGCCGATCAGCAGGGAGAAGCCCCAAACCGCCAGACAGCGCTTCCAGCGGACCATCTCCCCCCGCTTCTCCGGCAGGCTCTTCTTCCGCAGCAGGACCGCGGCCGCCGCGGGCAGAACCAGCAGCAGCACGTATTTCAGAACCTTCTCATCGACCATGAGCTGGAGGCTGGTGCCGAAATGCGCCCCCAGAATGGCCAGCAGAATGGAGGGCAGGGCCAGGGACCAGTCCACACAGCCGTTTTTCAGATAGCGGAGGGTGGAGGCGGCGGTGCCGACGCAGGAGGAGAGCTTGTTGGTCCCCAGGGCGAAGTGGGCGGGCAGGCCGGCCAGCAGATAGACCGGGACGGAGATGATGCCGCCCCCGCCGCCGATGCCGTCCACGAAGCCCGCCGCGAAGACGCCCAGGCCGATCAGCAGCACGACCCAGATGGGATACCCGTCTATCATACGACCCCTCCCCTACCAGCGGTTTTCCACGTACTCGCAGAAGGCGTACAGGTCTTTAATTTCCACCGCCGTGCCGTCGTCCAGGGTGACGCTGCCGCTCCAGAGCCCGTGGACCTGGTGGGAGTGCATCCGCATGGCCAGCACGTTCAGGTCGGAGTGGTGGTCGCAGAAGGGCCGCATCGTGAGCCGGAAGCGGCCGTCCTGGGAGACGAATTCCCAGGGCTCCAGATATTTGTCCGGCTTGGGAAAGATTTTCACGTCCACGGGGCCGAATTTGTGGGCCTTCCCGTCCCAGAAGACGCAGGTCTCGGTGGCCTTGCGCTCGTCCCCGATGCCCCAGGTGATCTCGAAGCCGAACAGATGCTCTTTCCCGTCCGGGCCGGGGACCCGGCCAGAGCCGTTGCCCCAGTACCAGACCAGTTTGTATGGGGTACAGACCCGCCCCCAGTCCAGAACGGTAAAACAGTTTTCCTTGTGAAAGCTCCAGCTTTGCTCCCCCATCCGGAAGACGCCCTCGGTGGGCATACAGTTCTGCTTGGTGGTCATGAAATAGCGGTCCGGCCTGCCCTCGAAGGGCAGGACCGTGGTGATATTTTCGAGTCCGGGCAGGATGTCCATGACAAAGTCGGCGGAGAGCTCCCCCAGCGCAAAGCGGATCCTGCGGCGCTCCGGCTCCGTTACGGTCTCAAAAACAGCTTTTCCCACCGCCATGCGGACTGTTCCGGGCACGTCGCCCTTGGGCGGCAGGACGTACTTATCCTTCCCGCCCAGGAAGGGGGCCATTTTGGAGCAGAGGGTCTTCCCCGTCCGCAGGTCCGCCAGCAGCGCGGAGGCGTAGCCGCCCAGGGAGATATTGGCAAAGCTCAGCTGGACCATATATTGCCCGTCGGAGATCTGGTAGAAGTCCCATTCCTTCCGGCGCAGCGGATGGCGGACCCGGCTCCGGTCGTAGTCGAAGACGTTGTGCCGGGCCCAGCCGGAGGCCTGCAGGGTCCCGTCCGGGGACAGCAGCTCCGTCGGCGCGGTGTATTCCCGCTGCTCGGAGACGAAATCCGTCTCCAGCCAGCTTTTGTAGGTACGGTTCATACTTCTCACCAATTACAGGCTCCGGGCCACCAGCTCCAGCATCTCGGCCATGAGCTGCCGCCGCTCCTCCAGGACGTTGAAAATCCCGTCCTCGGAGAGGACGCCCCGTTTGAGCTCGGCGGGCAGGCGCCCCGCCTCGTCGTCCTCAAAATCCTGCTTCCAATCCTCGCCGCTCAGGTATTCGTCCAGCTCGGCGCAGAGGGGCGCCGCCTTCTCAAAGGCCTCCAGAGCCCGGGCCAGGATCTCATTGGCCTTGTCCGCCCGGTCCAGAAGAGTCTCAAAGCGTTGAATGCGTTCGAGTTGTTCCTTGTTTTCCATCGTGATCCCTCCTTTTTGGGTTTTATGGCGCACGCTGTGCGCCGCTACAGTCGGGTTTTCAGGTATTCCTCTTCGGTCAGGATCCGGACGCCGTTTTCCCGGAGCAGGGCGGCGAAGACGCCGTCCCCGGGGACTCGGGTGTGGGTGAAGCTGCCGTCGTAGATGACGCCCTTGCCGCAGGAGGGGCTGCGGGCTTTGAGTACGGCGCAGCTGCAGCCGTGAATCCGACAGAGCTCCAGGGCCCGTTCCGCGCCCAGGCGAAAGGCCTCGGTCAGGTCCTCCCCCGCCGCGTTGACGACCCGCCCGTCGGGCAGGCGCTCGCTGGGGATCCGGGGCGTTGGCAGGCCGCCCAGGACCTCGGGGCAGACGGGCAAGGCCTCGCCCCCGGCCGTCAGCTCCGCCAGGACGGGCACGGTGTTGGCTCCGCCGTCGTAGCGGCATGGGATCCCTGCAAGGCAGGCGCTGATCAGGATCATACGGACGTCCCCCCTCCCTGTTGGGCCTATTGTTTTTATTATACAGTTTTCCGCGGGGAATTACAAGAACTGTATTGCTTTTTTTCTGCTCTATGGTATACTGAGAACAGAAACACAAATTCGGATTTGTCGCTCCGTAGGGGCCGATGCCCACATCGGCCCTCACACCGATACGGGAACGGGCCGATGTGGGCATCGGCCCCTACGGGCGTTTTCGCAACATCCCGACAAATCCCGATTTACACAATCCCACTAACCGTTTTGCATTTTGCACTTTGCATTTTGCATTCTATTCTCGGAGGTGTCCGCTATGTTCTTTGACGTCGGCGGCGTTCGCTTGAACGCGAAGCTGGAATTGCCCGACAACGAGGCGGTGAAATCGCCGCTGTTGATCATCTCCCACGGCTTCACCGGCAACATGGAGGAGCCGCATATTCTGGCAGCCGCGGAGGCAGCCCGGGAGGCAGGCTTCGCCGTCCTGCGCGTGGAGCTCTACGGCCACGGCCGAAGCGGCGGCAGCTTCCGCGACCACGATATCCGAAAGTGGGTAGACGAGCTGACGGCCATCATCGACCGGGTGCGGCGGCTGGATTTCGTGTCGGAGCTCTGGCTCTGCGGCCACTCCCAGGGCGGCCTGGCTGTCATGCTGGCGGCGGCGGAGCGAAAAGAAGCCGTCAAGGGCCTGATTCCCCTCTCCCCAGCCTGGATGATCCCGGCGGGGGCCAGGATGGGCGTCGTGCTGGGAAATCGCTTTGATCCCGACAAAATCCCCGACGAGATTCCCCTGGGGGACGGCCTGACCCTGGGCGGCAGCTATCTGCGGGTGGCGCAGAGCATTGAAGTGGAGCCGGCGATCCGGGCCTTTGACGGTCCGGTGCTGATCGTCCACGGAACCGCCGACGAGACGGTTCCCTACGCCTTCGCCCAGCAGGCCGCCGCACTGTACAAGGACTGCACGCTTATCCCCATTGAGGGAGACACCCACTGCTTCGACCTGCACTGCGACAGGATGCAGGCGGCGCTGCGGGCGTGGCTGGAAGCCCGTATGTGGGCGTAGACGCGCTGCGGGGCGCTGAACAAGTGCCGGAGGACGGATTTTTCAAGCAGAAAAATCCGTCCTCCGGCTGTATTTGCGGCCAGAACGCCGCCATTCAGGAATTTTCCATCATCAGCTCGATGATTTCCCTGTCGGTCTGCTCCATGCCCAGGCGAGCCAGCTTGCCAACGGTGGCGATGGTGTTCTCCACGCCCTTCTTGACGATGCCGTCGCCGCCGAAGAACTGGTTGCCGTCCTCGTACATGGCAAGGCCCAGAAGGCCTGCGTCCACGGCGGCGGCGATCTTGGCGGCGCAGCTGGCCTTCGCGCCGTCGCAGATGATACCCGAGGTGACGGCCACGGCGTTGACCACCGTATGGGCGATCATTTTGAAGCGCCCGCCCTTCAGATAGGCAAGGCCCGCGCCCGCTCCCGCGCCTGCGCTGACGGCCCCACAGTAGGCGGACAGCCGGCCGATGCCGGTCTTCAGGTGGGTGGTAACCAGATTGGAGACGCAGAGCGCCCGCAGCAGCTCCTCGTGATTGAAGCCCTGATCCCGGGCATAGACGATGACCGGCACCGAGGCCGTAATCCCCTGGTTGCCGGAGCCGGAGTTGATCACCACCGGCAGCTCGCAGCCGTTCATTCTGGCGTCGCTGGCCGCGGCGGCCCAGGCTCGCATCTTGTAGTTGATATCGTATTCCCGGCCCCGCAGGACGGTTCGGCCGATGTTGGCGCCGTAGTTGCCCCGCAGGCCCTCGGCGGCGATGGCCATATTATAGCTGATCTGACGCCCCAGGACCTCCTCCACGTCCGCCGGGTCAACGCTCTCGGCAAAGTCCACGATGCCCTCGATGGACAGGCAGGAGCGATCCGTCAGGCCCTCGTCCCGCTGTGCGGTGACTTCCTTTTCCAGCAGGAGCTCGCCGTTCCGCTTGACCGTGACCAGATTCGTGTGGTAGTCCACGATGCGGGTGAAGGCGCTGTCTGCCCCGCGGTATGCGGTGAGCATGATATCGAAGACGTGGCCGGTATCCGCGTGGCGGACCTCGATGGGCGTCCGCTCCAGATAGGCGGCCATCTGATTGATCTCCGTCTCCGTGACTCTGGAGAGCACCTCCAGCTCCGCGTCGGCCTTCCCCGCCACAACGCCTGCCGCAGCCGCCGCGGGGATGCCCCGCAGCCCGCCGGTGTGGGGGACCACGACGCTCTTGACGTTCTTGATGATATTGCCGCTGACCTCGATCAGCAGACGCTCCGGGAGCGCCCCCAGCACGGAGCGGGCCTTGGCGGCGGCGTAGGCAATGGCGATGGGCTCGGTGCAGCCCATGGCCGGCCGGAGCTCCTCCTTCAGAATCCGGATATAGTTCGCGTAACAGGGATCGGTCTTTTTCATATTCATTTCTCCTGTTCTTGCACGGCGCAGGCGCTGCCCTCCCGCGGGGAAAGCGGATCGTCGTACTCGCCGTATTCGCAGCCCACGTGGGTGGCCTCGATCTCATCCACCAGCGTGAGTCCGTTCCTGCCCTTGTCGTAGAGACGGACGGTTCCCCACCCGTTGCCGCCGTTCCAGAGTCGATTGTGCTTTTTGCTGCCGTCCGGGGCCTCGTAGTTCACCAGAAGCATCTCCCGCTTCCGGCAGTGGATTTCCGTCTCCATGACGGCATGCAGATTCTCCTGCCGAACGCGCCAATGGACCTGTTCCTCGTCCTCCCGGAAGGAGAATTCCGTTTTGACGTGGAGCCACAGATGGGAGAAATTGAAATCGTACTCCCGGCCCTCATAGCAGAACGCGCCCAGCAGCCGACGGTCCAGCGGCACAAAATAGATCTTGGGCCGGCCTCCCCCAATGTCAAAGGCGGAATGCTCCAGAGCCTTGCCCGTCTTTTTGCTGGTCAGACAGCTCGACGCCAGCCAGACCCAGGGGCTGGTGAAGTCCCGGCCCCAGTTTTTATCCGCGTAGCCGAAGCTCGTTTCCGGGCGGACGCAATAGCGTATACCGTTGTAGACGACGGTGCCGGAATACGCGGTCTTCATGCCTTCGGCGTGCCAGTACATGGCGAAGGCCTCCGCGTCGCGCAGGGCCTTGCCGGCGCCGTAGCCCACGTTGAAGGCGATCTGCTTGTCCAGCTGCAGGTCCCAGCGAATGCTTCCGCTGTCGCACATCCACTCCGGGTGAGCGGCGCACTGCTCCGGGCTGATCTCCACGCTGCCCCGCAGGACAGTCTCGGAAGCAAGGCAGTCTGCGGCGGCGATCCGATACGGCGCTTCGCCGTGAAGCTCCACGTCTTTCCAGGCGAAGAAACGGTGAAGCTGACAGGGCTTCTCCCCCCAGGCTCCGGCCTTTACCATCAGATAAGAGGGTCGTTTTCCGGCTTGTTGGTTTGCGGGAAGCTGACCGAGGATCGGTTCGTCCTCCGCCAGGGCGGGATTGCAGAGATAGAACTCCACGAAGAAGGCCTGGTCCTCCCCTGTTTCCTCGTTCTGCGCGGTAAAGGAATGCCACCACCAATCATAGCCGTGATGGCGAAGCGGTCCGTGCAGCATACACGCATTTCGGGAAATATCATGATGATTAATCATAAAAGCGCTCCTTGTCCGATCTTTCTTCATTATACATGATGGCAGGCAAGAAGTAAACACGTAATTTCAAAAAGCGCGTGGAGCATGCCCCACGCGCTTTCTGTTTGGATTGCTCCGGGAATGGAACGCAGACTTGCGCTTTGGTCTCAGTCTGCGCCTGTCGGCTTAATTCGCGGCGGCCACGGCGTCCACGTAGTGGAGCAGGGCGTTCATCAGCGCCAGCTCCTCCTGGGAGGTATTGGGATTCTCCCGCGCGGCCTTGATGTGGCCCTCCACGGACCAGATTGCCGGCGTGCCCCAGGCCGCGCCGTCCACCAGCGCGCTGACCTCGTAGGCCGTCCGCATATTGCGGGCAGTCAGTCCGCTGTAGCTCGCCTCGTAGACCCGCCCTTGGTTCTCGGCGTCCAGGTCGATCACCGCGTCGCCGTTGAGCTCCTTCATCCGGACCTTCACGTTTTCGCCCGT
>JAFWTG010000012.1 GCA_017519005.1 Oscillospiraceae bacterium
CTGACAAAATCAGGGTTTTTTGGTGCGGTATCTTTTTTGTTTCGCTCAGATGGAGCTACTGGCCGGACTTGAACCGGCGACCTGCTGATTACGAATCAGCTGCTCTACCGACTGAGCCACAGTAGCATATTTGATTTAGCTGATATATATTAGCATATTTTTTCTTGTTCGTCAAGGGGAAAAACAGCCTGCGGGCGAAAAAACGGAAAACCGGGAACGCCGCCGGGCGGAAAAACGGAAAACCGGGAACAGACTGCGGGCGGAAAAACGGAAAACCGGGAACGGCGCCGGGCGGAAAAACGGAAAACCGGGAACAGACTGCGGGCGAAAAAACGGAAAACCGGAAGCGGGCCGCGGAGGAGCGCCGAAACGCAGGAAACGGCATGCGGCGAAAAGAGAGTACGGCTCGCGGGGAAAAGTCGTTTGGATGAGAGCAAAAAGAGCCTTGACAAATGCGGCGGGCTATGCTATAACTGTATTAACACAAGCGATACAGTTAACACAGAAAGGAGCGTGAGCGCTTGATCAGTCTGAATTACCGGGACCCCCGGCCGATCTATGAGCAGCTGGAGGAGAAGCTGCGGCGGCTGATCCTCTCCGGGGCCATCGCGGAGGGGGAGCGGCTGCCCTCGGTGCGGGAGCTGGCGGGCCAGCTGGCCATCAATCCCAACACCATCCAGCGGGCCTACCGGGAGCTGGAGCAGGCGGGCTTCATCTACTCCGTCCCCGGCAAGGGCTCCTTCGCCGGGAAGCTCTCCGGCGTGGACGAGGGACGCAGAAGGGAGCTGCGGGAAAAGCTCGCCGCCGTCTGGACGGAGCTGCTGCAATTGGGGGAGGACCCCGAGTCGCTGAAGTCACTGCTGACGGAAAGCGCCGACTGTGGCGCACACTGTGCGCCGCTGCAGGCAGCCGTAGGGGCCGGCGTCCCCGACGGCCCGAACTTTCCGAATCCTGATACCAGCGGGGCGTCGAGGACGCCGCCCCCTACGAGTCCGAACGAAGGAGGTACACCCTCATGATTGAAGTACGCAATCTGCGCAAAACCTTTGACGGCTTCACCGCCCTGGACGATCTTTCCATGACCGTCCCCGCGGGGGCAGTCTATGGCCTGGTGGGCCCCAACGGGGCGGGCAAGTCCACCGTGATCCGCCATATCACCGGCATCTTCCGGCCCGACAGCGGCACGGTCACCGTGGACGGTCAGCCTGTCTGGGAAAACCCCGCCGTGAAATCCGGCATCGCCTACATCCCCGACGACGTCTTCTATTTCCCCTCCGCCAGCCTCACGGATATGGCGAAGTTCTACGCCGGGACCTATCCGGAGTTTGACAGGAATCTCTATGAGAAGCTGCGGCAGGACTTCAACCTGGACCCCAAGAGCCAGCTGCGGCGCTTCTCCAAGGGCATGCAGAAGCAGGCGGCCTTCCTGCTGGCCATCGCCAGCCGCCCGAAGGTCCTGGTCCTCGACGAGCCCGTGGACGGCCTGGACCCGGTGATGCGCCGACAGGTCTGGGGCCTGCTGCTCCAGGACGTGGAGCAGCGGGGTACCACCGTGCTGGTCAGCTCCCACAACCTGCGGGAGCTGGAGGACGTCTGCGACCACGTGGGCATCCTCCACAAGGGCAAAATGCTGCTGGAGCGGACCCTGGACGAGCTCCAGGACAACGTGGTCAAGGCCCAGATCGTTCTGCGGGAGGGGACCGAGCTGCCCGAGAGCCTGAAGGTTCTGCACCGCTCCCACGTGGGCAGGGTGGAGACCGCCATCATCCGGGGCAGCCAGGAGGCCGTCAGCGCGGCCCTGGCCGCCGTGAATCCGATTTTCTACGACCTTGTTCCCCTGACCCTGGAGGAGGTCTTCGTCTATGAGCTGGGAGGTGTGGACTATGAAGTCAAAAATGTCATTCTTTGATCCGACCCTGCTGAAAAAGAATCTGGGCCGCTTCGCCCCGGCCTGGGCGCTCCTGAGTCTGGCCCTGTTTTTGAACCTGCCCCTGCCCATGCTTCGGAGCCTGAGCAGCGAGGGGGTGCCGGCGTACCGGCTGTCGGAGGCCCGGCGCTTCCTGGAAAACGGTGAAACCCTGGGCTATGTCTACGCCTTCTTCGCGGCCCTGCTCTTTGCGGCCCTGGTTTTCAAGTATCTGCACCGGACCCGGGACGCCTATATGATGCATGCCTTCCCCATGACCCGGAGCTGCCAGTTCGTCACCAACGCGGTGTCCGGCCTGCTGTTCTGGCTCCTGCCGGCCCTGTTCACCGTCCTCTGCAGCCTGGGGGTTCTGGCCCTCTTCGGCGTGAGCGGCTGCGGCGGCCTGGCCTGGGCTATGCTGGGCAGGTGGCTGCTGGCCTTCCTCTGCTTCTACGGCATCGCCGTCTTTGCCATGCAGCTCTCCGGCAATACCGTCATCGCCGTCATGAGCTACGGGGCCCTGAACTTCATGTTCCTGGTGGTGCCCCTGCTCTGCCTGCTGCTGGCGGGCTTCTACTTCAAGGGCTTTGACTACGAAATCTCCGGGAACATCCTGCGCCTGGCCCCCATCGTGGAGCTGCTGCGGGATAATCCTGCGGAGCTCTGCATGCTCTGGATCTACGGCGGCCTGGGCCTGGCCCTTCTGGCCCTGTCCTGGTACCTCTATCGGCTCCGCCATGTGGAGCGGGCCGGGGACGCCATGGTTTATCCCTGGGCCCGAATCGCCTTCCGTCTGCTCTTCACCCTCTGCGTCACCCTGGGCTTTGGCTGGCTCATGGCCACCATCTTCGGCAGCTTCCGCGGCAGCCAGGGCGACGAGTTCCTGCCCTTTGCCCTGATCGGCTGCGTGCTGGGCTGGTTCGCCTCCTCCATGATGGTGGAGCGGACCGTGAAGGTCTTCAAGAATAAAAAGGTCTGGCTGGGCTTCGCCGCCTGCGCCGCGGTGTTGATCCTGGCCGTCATCGGCCTGAAATACGACCTGCTGGGCTTCCAGCGGAAGGTCCCTGAGACCGAGCAGATCGCCTCCGTGGAGATCTGGACCACCGGCGACTACGGCGAGCCGGGTACGGACTGCATCGAGCTGACCCAGGCCGCCGACCTGGAGCTGATCCGGGATTTCCACGGCAGAGCTGCTCAGAGCACTTCCCCGGAGAGCAGCCGCCGGGATCTCTTCGGCTCCTACAGCTACGACGGCTACAGCGACGTCCACATTCTCTACCATCTGAAGGACGGCGGCACCCTGCGCCGGGCCTACGTGGTCACGGACGACAGCGATTATCAGCGGCTGGGCGCGATCTTTGCCCGGCCGGACGTGGCCGAGGCCTGGTATGAAAAGACCATCCCCCAGCGGCCCGAGGACTATTCTCACGTCACCATCTACGGCGTCACCGAGCACATCCTGGGCCCGGGCAACGAGGAGTACTTCGGCGGCGACGAGCTGGAATGCAAAAATCCCGCGGCCCTGCGGGAGGCCATCCTGACGGACGCCCGGGCGGGCCGCCTGCCGGTGATGAACTTCCTGAACCGGGACGCCTATTTCAGCGGCACGGAGATCGAGGGCAGCAGCTACAACGAGATCTACCTCTGCTTCGAGCGCAAGAGGGCCAACACAGCGGAGGACATTCTTCAAATCCCCATCGCCGACAGCGCCCAGGAGACCCTGAAGCTCTTCCTGCCGTAAATCATCCGGGGCTCCGCTTGCTTCCGACAGCATTTTCAAATCAAAAATCGTACAATAGACGCGCATGGGTTCCCATGCGCGTCTGTTGTTTTTGCGGATCGGGAGTTGTCGGGATGCTGCGTAGGGCGGCCAGACCCCTGGCCGCCGCGATGACCGCCAGCGTGTCGGCGGCGGCCTGGGGTCAGGCCGTCCTACGGCGCTGCGCGACAAATCCGAATTGTACGAGACCAAAAAAGGAGTGACATACATGCAATACACAAGCCTCTTGCAGGACAAGCGGCTGACCATTCTGCTCTCGGGGGAGATCGATCACCACGCGGCCCGGGAGACCATGGAGGCCATCACGGCCAAAATCGACGTCTATCTGCCCCGGCGCTGCGTGCTGGACTTCGGAGGTGTCAGCTTCATGGATTCCAGCGGCATCGCCATTGTGATCCACACGCTCCGGGCCATGGAGGAGCTGGAAGGGGAGCTCTGGCTGGCGAACATCCCGCCGCAGCCCATGAAGGTGCTCCGGGCCGCGGGAATCGAAAAGCTGGTGCGCCTGGGCGCGGAAAGGAGCCCCGCATGAAGCCGGAAAACGAAGCCGCTGTCCAGTTCCCATCCCTTTCCGCCAACGAGGCCTTTGCCCGGCAGCTGGCCGCGGCCTTCGCCGCCCAGATGGACCCTACCCTGGAGGAGCTGGGGGACCTGAAAACCGCCGTTTCCGAGGCGGTCACCAACGCCATCGTCCACGCCTACCCGGACTCCATCGGGCCCGTGTCCCTGCGGCTGCGCCGCCTGCCGGGGAACGTCCTGGAGATCACGGTGAAGGACCGGGGCCGCGGCATCCCCGACGTGGCCAAGGCCCGGGAGCCCATGTTCACCACCGGCGGGGCCGAGCGCTCCGGCATGGGCTTCACCATCATGGAGAGCTTCATGAACAGCTTTTCCCTGCGCTCCGCCCCGGGGAAGGGGACAATGGTCAGGATGCGGAAGAAGCTGACGGGCAGGGGAGAAGGGTCATGCAAACCGTAGGGGGCGGCGTCCTCGACGCCCCGAACGCCCCGGTGACTGATTCGCTCGGGCCGTCGGAGACGCCGGCCCCTACGCTTACCGCCGCGCTGATCGCCCGCGCGCAGGCGGGAGACCGGGCGGCCATGGAGCGATTTTGCCCTTCCGGGCAAGGCGAGGAATCCGTACCCCCTGCACATGCTTCCGAGCAGGAGGGAACGGGTCCTTCGACTCCGCTGCGCTCCGCTCAGGAGGACGACAGGAGCGGGACCCTGGCCCTCATTGCCCGCGCGCAGGCGGAGGATCGGGCGGCCATGGAGCGATCTTGTCATTCCGAGCTCAGCGAGGAATCCGTTCTCCCTGCGCATCCCACCGAGCGAAAGGAAACGGGTCCTTCGACTCCGCTGCGCTCCGCTCAGGACGACAGGAACGGGACCCTGGCCCTCATTGCCGGCGCCCAGGCGGGAGACCGGGTGGCCATGGAGCGGCTGGTGGAGGAAAACCTGGGTCTGATCCGGGCCGTGGCCCGGCGCTACCAGGGCCGGGGCGTGGAGAACGACGACCTCTTCCAGCTGGCCAGCCTGGGCTTTCTCAAGGCCGTCGCGGGCTACGACCCGGCCTTCGGCACGCAGTTTTCCACCTACGCCGTGCCGAAGATCGCCGGGGAGATCCGCCGCTTTCTCCGGGACGACGGGGCCGTGAAGGTGAGCCGGAGCCTGAAGGAGCGGGCGGTCCTGATCCGCCAGACACGGGACCGGCTGGCCAAGTCCCTGGGCCGGGAGCCGGTGCTCTCCGAGCTGGCGGAGGCCCTGGAGCTGACGGCGGAGGAGATCGCGGAGGCGGAGACCGCCGCAGACCCGGCCGTCTCCATCCAGCAGCCCGCCGGGGACACGGGGCTGAGCCTGGAATCGGTTCTGTCGGACAGCCCCATGGAGGAGCGGCTGGTGGAGCGCCTGGCTCTGCGGCAGGCGCTGGACCGCCTCCCGGAACGGGAGGCCCGGGTGGTCGCCCTGCGCTACTACCACGGCCTCACCCAGGACCGGACCGCCAGGCTGATCGGCGTCTCCCAGGTGCAGGTGAGCCGCATCGAGAAGAAGGCGCTGGCGCATCTGCGGGAGCTGCTGGAATGAAATTCGAGGCAAGGCCGGAATGCGGCCTTGCTTTTTTATGCGCGGGGCGGTATAATAACACAAATAAGCCGGTCTGCCCGGCGTCGAAAGGAAGTCGTTTCTGTGAAGCGCGCCGTTTCTCTTCTGCTGATTGCCGCCCTGCTCTGCGGCTGCCTGGCCGCCTGCGGCGGGACCGAAGCCGCCAAGGGCGAGCTGACGGTCTTTGCTGCCGCTTCCCTCACCGAGACCCTGACGGAGCTGGGAAAGCGCTTCGAGGCCGCCCATTCCGGCGTCAAAGTGGTCTTCAACTTCGAGTCCTCCGGCAAGCTGATGGATCAGATCGTCGCCGGGGCCGACTGCGATCTCTTTATTTCCGCGGCCCCGAAGCAGATGAACCTGCTGGACGCCGCGCAGGACGCGGAGAAGAACCCGGAGCGGCAGGACTTCATCGACTCCGCCACCCGCCTGGACCTGCTGGAAAACAAGGTGGCCCTGGCGGTGCCGGAGGGGAACCCCAGGGAAGTACGCTCCTTTGCGGACCTGGCCAAGCGGCTGGAGGCCGACGGGCTCCTGCTGGCCATGGGCGGCGAGGGCGTCCCCGTGGGCCAGTACACCCAGAAAATCTTTGCCTTCTTCGGCCTGGACGAGGCCGCCCTGGCGGCGGCGGGCAGGCTGAGCTACGGCGAGAACGTCAAGGCCGTCACCACCCAGGTAAGCGAGAAGCTGGCGGACTGCGGGATCATCTACCAGACCGACGCCTGCTCCGCCGGACTGACGGTGGTGGATACGGCCACCCAGGAGATGTGCGGCAGGGTGGTCTATCCCGCCGCCCTGCTGAAGGGCGCGAAGAACGCGGCCCTGGCCCGTGACTTCCTGGCCTTCCTTCAGACGGACGAGGCCGGGGAGGTCTTCCGCGCCGTGGGCTTCACGCCCCTGGCGCCGTAGGGTCGCCCTGCCGCTTCGTCCGCTGCTAAGCCGCTCCGGGCCCGCTTCGAGGCCCGCATGAAAGGAATCGACATGGACCTTTTTCCGCTCTGGAACTCCCTGCGGATCGCGGCGATCTCCGCAGCGCTGGTATTTCTGCTGGGGCTGGCCGCGGCCTATTACGTGGCCCGGGCGCCCCGGCTGGTGAAGGGCGTGCTGGACGTGGTCTTCACCCTGCCCCTGGTCCTGCCCCCCACGGTGGTGGGCTATCTGCTGATCCTGCTCCTGGGGCCGAACCACGCCCTGGGGGCCGCCGCCCTGCGCCTCTTTGGCTCCAAGCTGCTGATGCACTGGTGGTCGGCGGTCTTCGCGGTGACGGTGGTGGTCTTCCCCATGATGTACCGCACCGCCCGGGGCGCCTTTGAGAGCTTCGACGAGGACCTGGCCGCCGCGGCCCGGACCCTGGGCCTGTCCAACCGCTATATCTTCTGGCGGATTCGCCTGCCCGCCTGCCGCCCCGGCATTCTGGCGGGGGTGGTCCTGGCCTTTGCCCGGGCCCTGGGCGAGTACGGCGCCACCTCCATGGTGGTGGGCTTCATTCCGGGCCGCACCGCCGTCGTGGCCACCCAGGTGGCCTTCCTCTGGCAGAACCAGGGGAACACGGAGGCAGGCCGCCGGGCCCTGCTCTTTTGGATCGCAATCAACGTTACGATTTCCGCTGTCGTTCTGATTACTGTTAATCTGCTGGAACGCCGCAGAACAGTTAAAAGTTGAAAATTGAAAGTTGAAAGTTTTCGGAGTTTTGCAAATTGCGATTCTGCTTAACGGCTTAACTCAGCAAATACGCCGTAGGGGCGCTCATTGAGCGCCCGCGCTTGCGGAGCAAGCATCGTTTGCGGGAGCAAACGATCCAAACGCAGCTCCTTTTGCAGCCGTGCTGGATTTGCCTCCGGCAAATTGTCCGCCCATGGCGGACCGGGCGATCAATGATCGCCCCTACGGCAGATTTGAAAGGCTTCTGCCTCAGCTGGGCGATGCCTTCAGTCGTTAGGCTGAGTGAAACCGATAACCAGAATTGCGATTTGCAAAACACATTCATTTTCAATTTACAACGTTCAACTTTCAATTCAGCAAAAGGAGGGCCCTGATGTCGCTGTCAGTAAATATTGAGAAGAAGCTGGGAGATTTTCAGCTGCGTGTGGAATTCGAGACTGCCGGGGCTCTCTTGGCCCTGCTGGGGGCCTCGGGCAGCGGCAAGAGCGTGACCCTGCGCTGCATCGCGGGGCTCCTGCGCCCGGACCGGGGCCGCATTCTGCTGAACGGCCGGGTCCTCTTCGACAGCGAGCAAAACATCGACCTGCCGCCCCAGAAGCGGCGTGTGGGCTATCTCTTTCAGGGCTGTGCCCTGATCCCCCAGCGGACCGTGCTGCAGAACGTGGAGCTGGGTCTGCACGCAAAGCCGAAGGCGGAGCGCCGGGCCGCGGCCCTGGCCCTGCTGGAGCGCTTCCGGCTGACGGCTCTGGCCGACGCCATGCCCGCCACGCTCTCCGGCGGCGAGGCCCAGCGCTGCGCCCTGGCCCGGACCCTGGCGGCGGAGCCGGAGGCCCTGCTGCTGGACGAGCCCTTCTCCGCGCTGGACGAGCATCTGAAATGGGAGCTGGAGCTGGAGCTTGCCCAAACCCTGGAGAGCTACGGCGGCGACGCCGTCCTGGTCACCCACAGCCGCGACGAGGTCTGCCGCCTGGCGGACGCCGTCTGCGTCCTGACCGACGGCCGCTCCGAGCCGGTCTGCAGCACCGGGGATATGATGCGCGCCCCCGGCACCCTGGCGGCGGCCCTGCTCTCCGGCTGCAAGAACCTCAGCCCCGTGCGCGTCCTGCCGGACGGAAGCCTCCGCTGCGAGGCCTGGGGCTGGAGGCTTCCGGCTATGCCGGTCCCGGCGGGGCTGAGCCACGTGGGAATCCGCGCGCACAGCCTGGGATTGGGTCCCGGCCCCTTGTCTCTGGACTGCACCTTGGACCGGATCATTGACAACGTGTTTTCCTATATTCTGACGTTGGGAACCCCGGGAGGGGGGCAGCTCCGGCTGGAATGTGACAAGCAGACGCCCCTTCCCACCCCTGGCTCCCCCGTGCAGGTGCATACCGACACCAAGGAGATCCTGCTTTTGACGAAATGAAAACGCAAGCTGGGATTTGTCGATTAGGCAATAGGGATCAGGCAATAGGCAATAGGAGCGCGAAGGATACATCGCGGCTTCGTCGTTCTCCTATTGCCTATTCAACTATTGCCTATTGCCTCACCCCGACAAATCCCAATTTACCGGAGAATCTGCTATGCTTGACAGCTATGGACGTACCATTGATTATCTGCGGCTCTCCGTCACGGAGCGCTGCCAGCTTCGCTGCGCCTACTGCATGCCGGAGGGCCCCTGTCGGACGGGAGACGACGCGGCGCTCTGCTCCCTCGACGAGCTGACGGAGCTGGCCGCCGCCTGCGTGGCGCTGGGCGTCAAAAAGATCCGGCTCACCGGCGGCGAGCCCCTGCTGCGGGCGGAGCTGCTGCCCTTGATCGAGCGCCTGCGGGCCTTGCCGGGTCTGGAGGAGCTGGCTCTGACGACCAACGGCCAGCGGCTGGCGGAGCTGGCCGCCCCCCTGCGGGCCGCCGGGCTGGACCGCCTGAACGTCAGCCTGGATACCCTCCGCCCGGCGCGCTACCGGGCGCTGACCCGGGGCGGGGAGCTGGACCGGGTCTTTGCGGGCATCGCCGCCGCCGAGGCCGCGGGCTTCCGCGATCTGCGGCTGAACGCCGTGCTGCTGAAGGGCGTCAACGACGACGAGCTGGCGGAGCTGGCCGGTCTGGCCCGGACCCGTCCCTGGTCCGTCCGCTTCATTGAGCTCATGCCCATCGGCCCCGGGGCCGCCATGCCGGAGGCCTTCCTGCCCGCCGACGCGGTGCTGGAGGCGGTGCCGGAGCTCCGGGAATTGCAAAATGCAAAAGGCAGTTTCCAACGTGAGGCAACAGAGGACGGGGGGACGGACCCTTCGACTTCGCTTCGCTCCGCTCAGGATGACAGACCGCGCGGCGTGGCCCGGCTCTATACCGCCCCCGGCTGGGCAGGGACCGTGGGGCTCATCGCCCCCATGAGCGCCTGCTTCTGCGCGGCCTGCAGCCGCATCCGCATCACCGCCGACGGCAGGCTCAAGCCCTGCCTCCATTCGTCGGAGGAGTACCCCCTGCGGGGCCTCCACGGGGACGATCTGAAGGCGGCCATTCTGGCTGCCGTCCAAAGGAAACCGGCCCGACATCACCTGTCCGGTTCCAATGCCAGCGAGAGCGCCCGGCCCATGAACGAAATAGGAGGGTAAATCGGGGTTAGTCGAGACAATTTCGTAGGGGCCGATGCCCACATCGGCCCTCGCGTCGATACGGGATAGGGCCGATGTGGGCATCGGCCCCTACGGTTAGACTGCGTAGGGCGGCCAGACCACTGGCCGCCGCGATGCCCGCCAGCGTGACGGCGGCGGCCTGGGGTCAGGCCGCCCTACGGCAAGAACCCGACAAATCCAAGTCTGTGAAACACGCAATCAATGCAGGAGGTACATATGGATTTCACACATTTGAACGCCCAGGGCCGCGCCGTCATGGTGGACGTGACGGAGAAGGCGGTCACGGAGCGCAGCGCCGCGGCGGAGGTCCGGGTGCTGGCCGCGCCGGCCACCCTCGAGGCTATCCGCTCCGGCGGCGTCCAAAAGGGCGACGTGCTGGCTGTGGCCCAGGTGGCGGGCATCCAGGCCGCCAAGCATACCTGGGAGCTGATTCCCCTCTGCCACCCTCTGCCCCTGAGCGGCGTGGATATCCGCTTCGAGCTTGGGGAAACGGAGGTCCGCATCACGGCGGAGGTCCGCTGCACGGGGCCGACCGGCGTGGAGATGGAAGCCCTTACCGCCGCCTCCGTGGCCGCGCTGACGGTCTACGACATGTGCAAGGCCCTGCAAAAGGACATGGAGATCACCGGTCTCCGCCTGCTGGAAAAAACCGGCGGCAAATCCGGCGACTATCACGCAGACGCAGAACGGCAGCGGCGCGGCGGGTGCGCCGCCGGACAGGCTGCCGGCTGCTGAAGGGGGGATTCCGATGGCCGAAGTCATTGCGGTCTGTATTTCTGAACAAAAGGGCGTCTCCAAGCACCCGGTTCCCGCCCTGGAGCTGCGCGTCGGCCTGGGGATCCTGGGCGACGCCCACGCGGGGAACTGGCACCGGCAGGTCAGTCTGCTGGCGGAGGAGAGCGTGGATACCATGCGGGGCCTGGGCTTCGAGCTGCCCCCGGGGGTCTTCGCGGAGAATCTGCTGACCCGGGGGCTGGACCTGAAGACCCTGCCCGTGGGGACGGTGCTGCGGGCCGGAACGGCCCTGCTGGCCGTCACCCAGATCGGCAAGGAGTGCCACAGCGACTGCGCCATCAAGCAGGCCGTGGGCCGCTGCGTCATGCCCAGCGAGGGCGTCTTCGCCGTGGTGATCCGGGACGGCATCGTGAAGCCCGGCGACGAAATCGAGATTGCGGCGCCGTAAATCGGGATTTGTAAGGCCGTAGGGGGCGGCGTCCTCGACGCCCCGAACCTCTCGTTATCTGATACCTGCGGGCCGTCGAGGACGCCGGCCCCTACGGCGAGAGTCCGACAAATCCGAATCTTGCGCTGGAGCTTATTTCAAAGGAGAATCGCAAATGAAACAGATTCCAACCACCCAGGCCGTCGGTCACGTGCTCTGCCACGACCTGACCCAGATCATTCCCGGCGTCTATAAGGGCGCCCGCTTCCGCAAGGGCCACGTGGTCACGGAAGAAGACGTCCCGGTCCTGCTCTCCATGGGTAAGGAGCATCTCTACGTCTGGGAGCTGGAGCCCGGCATGCTCCACGAGGACGAGGCCGCGGCCCGGATGGTC
This sequence comes from Oscillospiraceae bacterium, assembly GCA_017519005.1. GTDB lineage: Bacteria > Bacillota > Clostridia > Oscillospirales > Oscillospiraceae > JAFRPC01. The sequence continues at coordinate 11,619 of JAFWTG010000012.1, forward strand.
CGGCTCTGCAGGGGGCCGGGCATGGCGGAGTCCGAGGTCCGGGAGGGCAAGATCGAGCTCCGGGCCGAATACGACGGCCTCTTCCGGGTGGATACGGAACGGCTCAACGCCGTCAACGCCATCGACGAGCTGATGATCGCCACCCGCCGGGGCAACACAGCCGTCAAGGTGGGGGACAAGCTCTGCGGCACCCGGGTTATCCCCCTGGTGATCCGGGCCGAGAAGCTGCTGGCCGCCGAGGCCGCGGCGGGGGAGCGGCCCCTGCTGGAGCTGCTGCCCTACAGGCTGAAAACCGCCGCCTTGGTCACCACCGGCTCCGAGGTGGCCAAGGGCCTGATCGAGGACCACTTCACCCCGGTTCTGACCGAAAAGCTGGCCGCCTTCGGGATCGGGGTGATCCACAACAGCCGCCCCGGGGACGCGCCGGAGGCCGTCCGGGCCGCCATTGAGGAGGCGCGGAGCCTGAAGCCGGACCTGATCCTCTGCACCGGCGGCATGAGCGTGGACCCGGACGACAACACCCCCGGGGCCATCAAGGCCACGGGGGCGCGGATCGTCAGCTATGGCGCTCCCGTTCTGCCCGGGGCCATGCTCCTGCTGGGCTATTACGAAGACCGTACGCCCATCCTGGGCCTCCCCGGCTGCGTCATGTACGCCAAAGCCACGGTATTCGACCTGATTTTGCCGAGGATCGCCGCCGGTGTGGAGCTGACGAAGGGGGACTTCGTCCAGATGGGCGAGGGCGGTCTCTGCCTGGGCTGTCCCGAATGCCGCTACCCCATCTGCCCGTTCGGGGGATAGAGAAGCAAATCGGGATATGTCGGGATCATTCGTAGGGGCCGATGCCCACATCGGCCCTTGCCCCGGTCGATCGGGAGGGCCGATGTGGGCATCGGC
>JAFWTG010000013.1 GCA_017519005.1 Oscillospiraceae bacterium
CCAGTACCTGATGGTCTCCAAGCTGGGCCTTTTGAACACCATCTCCGGCCTGGTCTTCCCCGGCATCGTCACCGCCTTCGGCACCTACCTGCTGAAGACTGGCTACCAGGGCCTGCCCAAGGACCTGGAGGAGGCCGCCTCCATTGACGGCTGCAACATCGGCCAGCGCTTTTTGCGCATCATGATGCCCTTGACCCGGTCCGCCATGGTGTCTCTGGGCATCTTCACCGCCCTGTTTGCCTTCAAGGATCTGATGTGGCCCATGATCGTCTGCACCAAGGCCGAAACCACCACCCTGGCCGCCGGCCTCGCCAAGATGCAGGGCCAGTACGGCAGCAACTACCCCACCATGATGGCCTCCGCCGTGCTGGCGCTGGTCCCCATGATCGTGATCTATGTGATTTTCCAGAAGCAATTCGTTGAGGGCATCGCAACCTCCGGCGGCAAGCTCTGATCCGCTGGCCGCGGGAGCAAGCTCTGCAAGGCTTCGGAGGTATTGCGGCACGTAATGTCTCCGAGGCCTTGTTTTATATCTGATTCTGTGCTAAAACTATAGCAGTGGAAGCATGGGCCCTGGTTTTTGAATTATAAGGAGGTATCGTCATGAGCCCCGGCCAACGCTTTTATGAAACCAGCAAATACCGATGTCTCGTAGATCCTCAAAAAATCTCGGACGAGCTGTATTTGCTGCTCTGCGGCGTGGAGACCTGTCTCCCGGGCTACGAGTTCCACACCGACGGACGCGCGGGCTACCATCTGCACGTGATCCTGTCCGGCAAGGGGGTGCTGTCCGTCAACGGCCAGCAGACTGCCCTCCACTTCGGTCAGATGTTTATGACGAAGCCGGAGGAGGACAGCTGGTACCGGGCGGACAAATCGGACCCCTGGACCTACTGCTGGATGGCCTATGACGGGCTCAACGCCCAGCGCTATTCCAACGCCGCCGGCTTTTCCCCGGGCGTCAACTGGCTGAACTGCAATCTGGAGCCCAGCCTGTTTTACGCCGTCGTCAAGCGGGTCCTGGACAAGCCCGAGCTGAACCTGGCCAGCAATCTGCTGCGGGCCGGTCTGCTCTCCGAGTTCCTCGCCCTTGCCATTCATTCGGAATATCTCAGCGTTTCCTCCGCCCGGCGGGAGCAGGACTACTCCGCCGACGTCTACGTGGATTACGCTGTCAACTATATCAACGCCAACTTCGCCACCGCCAAGATCAGCGACGTCGCCAACTATATCGGCGTACACCGCAGCTATCTGACCAGCATTTTCAAGAACAAAATGGGCGTCTCGCCCCAGGAGTATCTGATGCAGTGCCGCATGAAAACCGCCTGCGCCCTGCTGGAGGAAACCTGCCTCAGCGTACAGGAGGTGGGTCAGCGGATAGGCTACGACAACTCCCTGACCTTCTCCAAGGTATTCAAGACCTACTACGGGGACAGCCCGAAATATTATCGCCAAAAAAGGCAGAAAGCCGCCGCTCCGGACGAAAGGCCGCCGGAGGACGATCGGAACGAGAGGGATCAAACATGAGTATTGCTTACAACGAAGCAGCCAAAACCATCACCATCCAGACGGTGGAGACCGAATACCAGATGGCGATCGACCGATATGGCTGCCTGCGCCACGTCTACTACGGAAGAACAGTCGGCGGGGAGGACCTGCGGGAGCTGCACCGCAGCTATGACCGGGGCTTCTCCGGCAGCCCCTACCGGGCCGGCAGCGACCGCGCCTATTCCCTGGATACGGTCTGCCAGGAGTTCAGCTCCTGCGGCGTCGGGGATTTCCGCGTCCCCAGCCTGGGGGTCCAAAACGCCGACGGCAGCCGCTGCGCGGAGCTGCGCTACGTCAGCCACGAGATCCGGGCGGGGAAATACAGCCTGCCCGGCCTGCCCGCCGCCTGGGATCCGGACGGCAGCGCCGAGACCCTGGAGATCATCCTCCGGGACCCGGTCACGGGGCTGACGGTCCGGCTGCTCTACGGCGTCTTCCCGGAGCGGAACGTCATCACCCGGACCGCGATCTATGAAAACGGCGGCGCGGAGCCCATCGTGCTGGAAAAGGCCGGCTCCGTCTGCCTGGAGCTGCCCTTCGGCAGCTGGGATCTGCTGCACTTCCACGGCCGCCACTGCCTGGAGCGGAAGCCCGAGCGCCTGCCCGTCATGAACGGCGTCCAGACCGTCGGCTCCCGCCGGGGCATGTCCAGCCATGAGCACAATCCCTTCCTGATCCTCTGCGACCGGCAGGCCACCGAGGACCACGGCGAGTGCATCGGCCTGATGTACCTCTGGTCCGGCAGCTTCCGGGCCGAGGTGGAGCGGGAGCAGTTCGGCTCCGTCCGGGCGGTGCTGAGCCCCGGCGACGAGAGCTTCCGCTGGACCCTGGCCCCCGGCGAGCGCTTCGCCGCGCCGGAGGTCCTGCTCTCCCGGGCGGAGGGCCTGACCCGGCTGAGCCAGCAGTTCCACCGCATGGTCCGGGAGAACGTCTGCCGGGGCGAATACCGCCTGGCCCACCGGCCCGTGCTGATCAACAGCTGGGAGGCCGCCTATTTTGACATCCGGGCGGACCGCATCCTGGACCTGGCCCGCCGGGCCGCGGACCTGGGCATGGAGCTCTTTGTGCTGGACGACGGCTGGTTCCACGGACGGACCGACGACAACGCCGGTCTGGGCGACTGGTTTGAAAACCGGGAGAAGCTCCCGGAGGGCCTGGACAGCCTGATCCGCGGCATCCGGGAGACGGGCCTGCTCTTCGGCCTCTGGGTGGAGCCGGAGATGGTCAGTGAAAACTCCGATCTCTACCGCGCCCACCCCGACTGGGCCCTGGCGGTCCCGGACCGGGCGCCGATGCTGGGCCGGAACCAGCTGGTGCTGGACCTCTCCCGCCGGGAGGTGCAGGACTATATCATCGAGGCCATGAGCGGGCTGCTGGAGCGCTATGATATCTCCTACGTCAAGTGGGACTTCAACCGCAGCGTCAGCGACCTGTATTCCCACACGCTGCCCGCGGAGCGCCAGGGCGAGGCGGGGCACCGCTACGTGCTGGGCCTCTACCGGGTGCTGGAGACCCTGACCGCCCGCTTCCCCGGGGTTCTCTTCGAGGGCTGCTCCGGCGGCGGCGGCCGCTTCGACGCCGGTATGCTGTACTACACGCCCCAGATCTGGTGCTCGGACGACACCGACCCCATTGAGCGTCTGACCATCCAGGGCGGCACCAGCTACGGCTATCCCATCAGCACCATGGGCGCCCACGTTTCCGCCTCCCCCAACCATCAGACGGGCCGCACCACGCCCCTCCAGACCCGGGGCTACGTGGCCATGTCCGGCGCCTTCGGCTACGAGCTGGACCTGGCAAAGCTCTCCGAAGGGGAGCTGGAGGAGATCCGGCACCAGATTCAGCACTTCCGGCAGGACGAGGCCCTGCTCCAGCAGGGGCTCTACTACCGCCTGGACGAGTTCACCGAGGCTCAGGACGCCTCCGCCTGGCTCTTCGTCAGCGAGGATCGGAGCAGGGCCCTGCTGAACGTGGTGGTGCGTTCGCCCCACGCCAACGCTCCGCTGATCCATCTGAAGCTCAAGGGCCTGGACCCCGACGCCCGCTACGCCATGGAGGAGGACGACGCGGTCCGCTCCGGCGCGGCGCTGATGTACGGCGGCTACACCCTGCCCCAGCTCATCGGCGACTACCCCGCGGTGCAGCTGCATCTGAAGAAAATAGATTAGCCGCCGATCCATACTTGGGAGGACAGCTATGGGAGACCGACTGAAGATTTGGTATTACACCGAGCTGAAAAAGCTCTACGCCCTGAGCGGACGGGAGAAAATCGAGTATATCTGGAACTACTACAAGCTCTGGATCATCGGCGTCGTCTCCTGCCTGTTCCTCACGGTCTTCCTGATCGTTCGCATTTCCACCAACATTGAGGCGCACTGGCTCTACGGCATGTTTGCCAATACCATGGCCGACGCCGGGACGGACTCCGCGCTCTGGGAGGACTTCACCGATTACGCGCAGCTGGACCTGACGGAAAAGAAGGTGGAGTTCAACGCCGAGGTCTACTTTGACTACCTGAAAAATCAGGCCAAGGGCAACGACTACTACAACGCCTTCGTGGCCCTTTCGGACAGCGGGATCCTGGACTTCATCACCATGGAGCCGGCCTCGCTGGAGGCCCTGGCCCAATCGGGCCGCCTGGCGGACCTGCGGCTGGAGCGCTGCCGGGACCTGCTGGAGCAATACCCGGACCGGGTGATTTATTATCAGGGCCAGGAGGGGCCGATCCCCGTGGGCTTCGACGTCTCCGACAGCCTTTTGGTGACAAAATACCGGCTCTATCCCACTTCCTGCGCCCTCGGGATCGGGGCCTATTCGGAGAACGTGGAGATCGTCGGGCTGTTTCTGGACTTTATTCTGAAGGAGGAATGAGCCGTGCGGGAGCGGATCAACGCATTTTTATCCAATGAGAGCAGCTTCGGCAGGCTGATGACCAAGCTGGGCATCATCATCGGCGCGAATCTGATGTTCGTGCTCTTTTCCATGCCGGTGCTCACCCTCGGCGCGGCCTGGGCGGCGCTGGACCACGTAATGCTCAAGACCCTGCGGGGCGACGGCGTGCTCAACCCCTTCAAGCAGTTCTGGATCGGCTTCAAGTCGAACTTCAGGCAGGCCACCATCGCCTGGCTCATTGCCCTGGCGGTGCTGGCCCTGGGCTGGCTGGACGTGCGCTTCCTGCTGCACATGGGCGGCCCCATGGTGAACTTCCGCTACGCCGTCTACGGCGTCGGCGCGGTGCTGCTGATCGGTCTGATCTACCTCTTCCCCACCATGGCGGCCTTCTCCAACAAGCTCCCGGTTCTGTTCCGCAGCGGCTACTACTTTGCCCTGAAAAAGCCCCTGCGGCTCATCGTCCTGCTGTTTTTCCACGTGTTTCCCCTGTTTCTCACCTATACCGACGCCCAGATGATGCCCCTCTATGCGTTTTTGTGGACCTTCTTCGGCTTCGGGGCCATCGCCATGCTGACGGCGAAGCTGCTGCTGCCCCTGTTTGCCCCGCATCTGCCCCTGGTGGACGAGGCGGGAGATTTCATCCTCGACGAGAACGGAAACCAGCTCCGGCCCGGAGACGAGGACAAGCGCACGGATCAGGGTCCCCGCGAAAAGAGCGAGGCCGAGATCCTGGAAGAGATGAAAAAGCTGGGAATGTAACGGGAGGATTTACGATCATGGAAAAGCTGTTGTCCGCTCTGCGCGGCGGAGCCTATGAAAACACCCTGAACATGCTGTACGGCAGCCCGGACGCCGACCGGGCCGAGCACGTGGTTCGCGCCTTCGGCCGACACTTCCCGGAAAACGCCGGGCCGGCCGACCTCTACAGCGCCCCCGGCCGCACCGAGCTGGGCGGCAACCACACCGACCACCAGCACGGCCACGCCCTCTGCGCCAGCGTGGACCTGGATATGCTGGCCTGCGCCGCCCCCAACGGCCTGGACCGGATCCGGGTGATCTCCGAGGGCTACCCCGCCGTGGAGGTCTCTCTCTCCGCCCTGGAGCCGGACGAGGCCGAGTACGGCAGCACCGCCGCCCTGGTGCGGGGCGTGGCCGCCGGGATCGCGGACCGGGGCTATGGTCTGCGGGGCTTCGACGCCTACGTGCACTCCAACGTGATCGCGGGCTCCGGCCTCTCCTCCTCGGCGGCCTTTGAGATTCTGATCGGCGCCGTCCTCAACCGGCTCTGCTGCGAGGGGGCGCTGGACGCCATCGAGCTGGCGAAGATCGGCCAGCGGGCCGAGAACCTCTATTTTGGCAAACCCTGCGGCCTGCTGGACCAGATCGGCGCCTCCGTGGGCGGCGCGGTGGCCATCGACTTCTTCGACCCCGCAGCTCCCGCGGTGCAGCGGGTGGACTACGACTTCGGCCGCTCCGGCCACAGCCTCTGCATCATCGACTCCGGCTCCACCCACGCCGATCTCACCGACGACTACGCGGGCATTCCCGCCGAGATGGGCGCCGCGGCGGCCTGCTTCGGCAAGCGCTGTCTGGCGGAGCTGCCGGAGGCGGAGTTCCGGGCCGGGATCAACCTGGCGCGGCAGCGCTGCGGCGACCGGGCCGTGCTGCGGGCTCTGCACTTCTACCACGACGACGGCAATGCGCAGGCGGAGGCCGCCGCCCTGGCCCGGGGCGATTTCGCGGAATTCCTGGGGATTGTGAACCGCTCCGGCCTGTCCTCCATCGAGAATCTGCAAAACATCTTCTCCCCCGCCCACCCGGAGAACCAGGCCGTGGGCCTGGCCATCTCCCTGGGCCGGGAGCTGCTGGAAGGGA
>JAFWTG010000014.1 GCA_017519005.1 Oscillospiraceae bacterium
AAACTGGCAAATTGGAGTTGGAATAACTCCTTTTTGCTTCACTTTTTCAGATTTCCAGCGTTTTTTGTCCAGTTTTCCAGAAATATACGCTTGAACCGCAGATTTCACCCTCTGAAACCTACGGTTCTTTGACAGACTGAGCGGCGCTCCCGGAAGGCTCCGGGAGCGCCGCTGCGTTCTTTCAATTCAGTCCTCCGCGTCCAGGGGCCAGGAGAACACTTGCTCCCCTGCCCGGTCCAGATAGACGCAGGCCGTGTCGGTGAGGGCCATGATCCGCTCGCCCCGGAAGGTGAGACTCCCGCAGCGCAGCGGGACTCGAATCAGCTCCCCCGCGTCGTTGACCGCGTTCCAGGCGCCGCCGTCCCAGGTCAGATACCAGGTCTCGTTGGTACGCTCGTCCGCGGTGTCATAGAGGATGAAATAGCCGCCTTCGGCCGGGGGCTCCTGCTCCAGCTGCAGCACCTCAGAGAGGTCCTGCCGGACGAAGCGGGTCTCCATCCCCTCATCCGTATAACTCATGCAGCGGTAGCCGGCCAGCGCCTGACCGTCAATCACCGCCTTACAGGGCACCACACCGTCCACCCTGCCGAAGCGGATCGATTCGCCGTTCAGGCGGAAGATATGGCTCTGCTCTTCGCTCTGCTCCAGAAAGGTATCCGCATCCAGGCATTCCATGCCGTAGCCCCCGTGCGCCAGCTCCTTCCCGTCGCGGTCGTAGAAGGTGACGGAATAGTCGTCGGTGTTGTCCTCCCGAAAACCACAGGGAGACGGATAGAACCAGGAATTGGCCTTGCTGCGCAGCAGCACCGAGCCCGCGCGGTCGATGATGATACTGGTGTCGTCCTCCAGGCGCTGCAGCGCTCTTCCGTTCACGAAGCTGGCGTCCGCAGCGTAATCCGCGGGAAGGACCCAGGCCCCGGTGCTGTCGATATAGCCATAGTGTTCCCCGTCCGTGGAGACGCAGGCCAGGCCCTCGGAGAAGCGTTCCGCCTCCCTGTAGGGACCCAGTACCCGGTTTCCGTCCAGGTCGCAGAACCAGCAGCTGGCGTCGCCGTCATTCCGATAAAGCGTCAACAGGAGCGGATATTCCCCGCCGTTCTCCACGTCCCAGCCGTCTGAGCCCTCGTCCACCAGCTCGCTCCCGGTGAGTCGCAGCCGGCCCTCGAAATCATAGACCTCAAAATCCGTCTCGTCCCAGCTCCGGTAGCAGACAAAGCAGTTCGGCAGAGGGGTGATCCCCACGTATTCGCAGGGCAGACAGAAGCTGCCGTCGCAGGAGACCACGCCCTGCAGGGATTTGCCCTCCACCCATTCGTATTCCGGGTACTCCGGGTCCCGGTGGATGATGGGGTCCTTCACCCGCCCGACGATCCAGAAGGGCAGGAAGCAGGTCGTCTCTGTGACATAGTCGAAGCAGCTCATGGCTCTGATCCGGGTATAGATGCCGTCTGTCAGGATTCTGCCGTTCCCGTCCACGAAGCCGTAAAATCCGCCCTGTTCCCAGGCCTCGCCGTCTTCGGCGCTGCCGAAGAGTCTGGCCGCCTGATAGGGGTAGACCGCGCCGTAATCCGCCGAGGGCTCGAACGAAGACAGGGGTCCCTCCCGCAGCCGGGTGTAGCGGGCGCTGCCGGCGGAGGGCGCGTAGGCGGAGACGTCGGTCCGCACCCGGAAGCCGCCCGCGGTCACGGAGCCGGAGAAGAAAGCGGTCTCGGCCGGGGGCTCCGTGGCGGGGACAGTGGGTTCCGTGCCGGGAGCATCCGTCTGCGTCAGCGTTTCCGCGGCAGTCCCGGAAGGGAGCTCTGTGGAAAGCCCCGATTCCGTGTTTCCGCAGGCGGAAAGCAGAAGCGCAAAGATCAGCATGAGCAGGAGTACAGATTTCATGTCGTTGCCTCCTTGTCCGAAATTCGGATTTGTCGGGCTGCGCCCGACAAATCCCGCTTTACTGATTCGTCACGTAGCCCTCGGCCTCCAGCAGGCGCTGGCCGTCTTCCGTGACCAGCCACTCGTAGAGAATCCGGGTGGGGCTGTCGGCAGGGGCGTCGTGGGCGATGACGCAGTAATAAGCGTTCAGATGCGGGTATTCGCCGGAGCGGATGCTCTCCTTGCAGGGCTCCACCCCGTCCACCTTCAGCAGCTTCAGACCCCGGGCCATCTCCATGTCGTGGGCGTAGTAGTAGACCGAGTAGCCGATGGCGTTGGCGCTCTCGTCGTAGCTCTTGACGGCGCTCATCAGATCGCCCATGGAGGCGGGAACGTACTCCGCCGGGGCCTCCATCAGGGGCGTGTCGCCCATGACCAGCTTCTTCATCAGCGCCTGGGAGCCCGCGCCCTCGTTGCGCTGCAGCGGAATGATGGGGGCGTCCGCGCCGCCCAACTCCTTCCAGTTGGTGATCTCGCCGGTGTAGATGCCCCGGAGCTGCTCAGTGGTGATATTTTCCACCGGGTTTGCTTCGTTGACCAGGAAGACCAGTGCGTCGGTGCCAAGCTGCTCCAGATCGTATGCAAAGTTTGCCTGCTCCATTTCCTCAAAAACCGCGGCGTTGGGCTGCCCTGCCAGCAGCAGGTCACAGTTCCCTGCCATCAGATTGCGGAAGGACTGGGTCGTGCGGTTGAAGTGGATCAGGTCCTGAACAGCCTCCCGGCTCTCGCCCAGCAGCACGGAACAGACCGCCTCCGCCATGGGCAGGCAAGCGGTGGAGCCGTCCAGCCGGGGGAAGTTCTCCCGGGTAAAGCGGAATTCCGGCGTGGGCTCCGCAGTGGTCGCCGGGGCTTCTGTGACCGGGATTTCCGTGCTCGCGGTTTCGGCAGCGGGCGTCTGCGTCGAGGAAACCGGCGTGTGTGTCGAGATCACCGGCGTCGCTGTCGAGGAAGGCGGCACAGACGGAGCCGTTTCACATCCAGTCAGCAGCAGCGCGGCGAGCAGCAGGCAGAGCGCCGCAGTCCAAATCTGTTTCATTTCGATCCCTCCCAAGCGTTTGACCGATATGGTATCGGTAGTATATTGGACGCCCCATTTTGTGATTAGTTCCCGAAAAATTTCAAAAACCCGTTGCCAAAGAGGAGAGGATTTGATATACTGGAAACCGAGGTGATAATGATGCAACTGATTGATCGATACGTTTCCTACTGGCCAATCTTCGCGGCAGTGCTCCTCTTTTTCGCGCTCGGTCTGTGGTGGCGGCTCTCCGCGGCCAGAGCCATGGAGCGGGCGCCCAAATCTCCCGATTGGGTCCGCCGTTATCGAAGCGGCGGCTTTCCCTTCCGCCGGGAGCTGCTGGGCAGCCCGAAGCTCTGCTGGTGGGCCCTGCTGCTGACCCTCCTGCTTGGCGCCGGCTTCATGGCCGCCCATCTGATCAACTCCGGCATGTACTATTCGAAGCAGCCGGAGCCCATTCTCTTCTCCCGCTATGGCATTATCCTGACAGTCACCTGTGCTGTTGGCGCCGGGGCCGTCTATTGTCTGCTCAAGCTGCTCTTTGCGAGCGACTGGGTTGGCCTGCCCGGCGCTCTGCTCTTCGCCGCTTCCGCGTCCAGAGGCTTCAGCGAGCGCAGCTTCCTGGCTGTGGCATTGCTGTTCCTCCTGCTCTATCTGCGGGCGGAGAAGCCCGGCTTCCCGTCGGAGCTGCTGTATCTCGCGGCAATCCTTGCCGCTGCGCCGATCCTCGCGCTGCGTCCCGGCCTGGTCTGGCTGCTCATCTGCCTTCCCATTGTCCATTGGTATAAGCTGATCTCCCAGCGCAGGGCGCGTCAGCTCTCCGGCGGCGCGCTGGCCGGAAGTCTGCTGGCCGCGCTGGCCAGCTGGTGTCTGCTTCTGATTCTGGCCGCCGTGCTGCTGCGCTTCCTGATGATTGACTTCCATCTGAGCGCGCTGACCTCGATCTTCCATACGGATCGCTTCCTTGCCACGCTCCGCTTCCTGCTGAACGCCATAAAATCCCGGCTCTTCGCCGCCCCCACCCGCGGCATGACCATCGATCTGATGGTGGACGCGCCGCTTCTGGGCACGGGCTTCTGGGGCTGCTGCTCCGCCTGGACGCTGGCAAAGCAGCGCCGGGACGCCCGCGGCGTCTTCGCCCTGACCGTGCTTGCGGCGCTGCTGCTGGCTTGGCTGCTCACCGGCGTCTATGCCGTAACGCTCGGCCTCGTGCTGACCGCCGCCTGCGCCCTGCGGGACGCCGACGCCGCCAAGCAGCGGATCGGCGTGCTTCTGCTGACTCTGGCCGGAATCTGCTGGTACGTGCTCATTCAGCTTGCCGCCTGGCAGGTCCCGCTGACGCCGGGCTTGCTGGAACATCTTTTCTGACCCAAGGAGGAACTGACTTATGATCGCATTGGCATGTGACCACGGCGCTCTGGAGCTCAAGGAGGCCATCAAGGCCCACCTGGAGCAGAAGGGCCTGGCCTGCAAGGATTTCGGCACCTACAGCAAGGACAGCTGCGACTACCCCGACTTCGGCGCCGCCGCCGCCCGGGCGGTGGCCTCCGGCGAATGTGAGAAGGGCATCGTCTGCTGCACCACGGGCATCGGCATCTCCATCGCCGCCAACAAGATCAAGGGCGTCCGCTGCGCCCTGCTCCACGACCATATGAGCGCGCGCCTGACCCGGCAGCACAACGACGCCAATATGATGGCCCTGGGCGCCGCCGTCACGCCTCCCATGATGGCTCTGGAACTGGTGGATATCTTCCTGTCCACAGCGTTTGAGGGCGGCCGCCATCAGCGCCGCGTGGACAAGCTCACGGCCTTGGAGGGTTGACAAAAATGTATTCAGGCCCGCCGCGGAAGTTCCGCGGCGGGCCTGAATCTTTATTTCAGCATCTCCAGGAATTCCTCTTCCGTCAGCACGGGGACGCCCAGCTCGTTGGCCTTGCGGAGCTTGGAGCCCGCGTTTTCGCCTGCCACGACGAAGCTCGTCTTTTTGGACACGGAACCGCTGGCCTTGCCGCCGTACTGCTCAATCTGCGCCTCGGCCTCCTCCCGGGTGAAGCGGGTCAGCGCGCCGGTCAGCACGAAGGTTTTTCCCTCGAAGCGGCGGTCTGTGATCTCCGTTTTACAGTCGAAATTGACCCCGGCCGTCCGCAGCCGCTCGACCATATGGCGGCTCTGGGGGCTGCGGAACCAGGAAGCAATACTCCGGGCCGTGATCTCCCCCACGTCCGGGACCTGGGTGAGCCGCTCCTCGTCGGCCTCCGCCAGGGCGTCCAGGCTGCCGAAGCTCTGGGCCAGGAGCTTTCCGGTCTTCTCTCCCACCTGGCGGATGCCCAGAGCGTAGATCAGCTTGGACAGATCGTTCTCCTTGCTGGCCTCGATGGAGGCCAGCAGCTTTTTCGGGGCCTTGTCGCCCTTCTTCCAGAGGGAGGCCAGCTCCTCCAGCGTCAGGTAATAGAGATCGGCCGGAGACTGGATGTGGCCCGCAGCGATGAGCTGGTCCACGATGGCGCTGCCCAGGCCGTCGATGTTCATGGCGTCCCGGGAGACGAAGTGCTCGATGTTACGGTGCAGCTGCGCCGGACACTCCGCGCCGGTACAGCGCAGGGCGGCCCCATCCTCGTCCCGCTCCACGGAAGCCCCGCAGACCGGGCAGACAGCGGGCAGAAAATAGGCCACGGCGTCGGCAGGCCGCTTCTCCGGCACCACGCCCAGAATCTCGGGGATGATCTCCCCGGCCTTGCGGATGCGCACGGTGTCGCCGACGCGGATATCCTTTTCGGTGATGAAGTCCTGATTGTGAAGGGTGGCGCTGGTGACGGTCGTCCCGGCCAGGCGCACCGGGTCCACCACGGCTCTGGGCGTCAGCACGCCGGTGCGGCCCACCTGGACCACGATCTCCCGGAGGACGGTCTCCTTGATCTCCGGCGGATATTTATAGGCAGCAGCCCAGCGGGGAAACTTGGCCGTGGAGCCCAGGGCCGCGCGGCCCGCCAGGTCGTTGAGCTTCACCACAGCGCCGTCGATGTCGTAGGCCAGCTCGTAGCGGCTCTCGTCCACCGCGGCGATTCTGGCGTCGATCTCGGCCTGGGTGCGGCAGAGCGTATAGGGAACGACCTTGAATTTCAGCCCGCGCAGATAGTCCAGGGTCTCGGAGTGGGTGCTGAATACCCGGCCTTCGCAAAGCTGAAGGTTGAAAACCAGGATATCCAGCTGGCGTCTGGCGGCAATCTTCGGATCCAACTGGCGCAGAGAACCGGCGGCAGCGTTCCGCGGATTGGCGAAAAGGGGCTCTCCCGCCGCCTCGCGAGCCTCGTTGAGCTTCTCAAACACGGCCTTGGGCATGAAGACCTCGCCCCGGACGATGAGCCGATGGGGCGCGTTTTCCAGCTTCATGGGGATGGAGCGGACCGTTCGCAGATTCTCCGTCACGTCCTCACCGATCCGCCCGTCACCCCGGGTGGCGCCCCGGACGAACACGCCGTCCAGGTATTCCAGGGCCACGGAGAGGCCGTCCACCTTGGGCTCCACGGTGTATTCCGGCTCGGGCACGCTCTGGCGAACCCGGTCGGTAAACTCTGCCAGCTCGGCCAGGGAGAACACGTCCTGGAGACTCTCCAGGGGCACGGAATGCTCCACCTTCTCAAACTGGCTCAGGGCCTTGCCGCCCACCCGCTGGGTGGGGGAATCCGGCGTCAGCAGCTCCGGGTGCTCCGCCTCCAGGACCTCCAGCCGCCGCAGCAGCCGGTCGTACTCGAAATCCGGCATATCAGGGTCGTCCAGAACGTAGTATCGGTAATTGGCCTCATTGAGGGTCTTTGTCAGCTGCAATACTTCTTCTTTCGGTTCCATAGTATCGTCTCCTTGGGTTCAAGGTTCGTTTTGGATTATGGCGCACACTGTGCGCCGCTACGGCACGTTGAACATCGTGTCGGGTACGTCCCCCAGCAGGATTGTCTGCGCGATGGGGACGGCAGCGGAGACCTGCCGGGACATAAGACCGGCTGGGGTCAGGAGCAGCAGCTCCACCTCCACCCGGAGGGAAAGGCTGTGCAGGGTCTGATTGACGCCCGCCTCCGTGAAGCCGCTCTCCAGCTGCGCGTTGGTGGAGCGAACGGAGACCACCCGCACGGGCAGGCTCCCGCCGTGCCCGGAAAACAGAGCCGGCAGCAGGGTATTTCCCAGCGGCACCTCCACCCGTTCCCGGACCCTGGCCGGAACCCGTTCATCCAGCTCGCGTAAAATCATCGACTTCATGCGGTTCACCGCGGCCAGGTCGATCCGGGCGGCAGCCACGCCGCCGTCGCCGCTCCGCTCCAGGCATACCAGATCGTCATAGCGGATCTGGCCCTCCTCCAGATAGGCGTCCACGGCCTCGTTGATCAGGTTGGAGGTCTCGTCGTCCAGCTCCATGCAAACCAGCTCCCGCACCGTGGGCAGCCAGCTCAGGCGTAGATAGAGCACCAGCGCCAGCGTCACTGCCAGGAGCAGCAGGGCCGCCAGCCGCCGATTCCGGGGCCGCCGCAAACGCAGTCGTCCGAAAAAGCGCATGATACCACCTCCGGACAGTCTACGCACAAAACCGGAGCTTTATGCTTCCCTGATCAGGATTCGCGCGCAGGCTGTTCGGGCTGCTGGTTCGCTCCGGAGTCCAGCATCTCCATGGCGGAGGCGCCGCTGCTGGTCAGGAGCTTCCCGGTGGCGGCCAGGAGCTCCTTCTGCTTTTCCCAGGGCAGGGCCCGGAAAGCGGCCAGCCAGTTCTCGGCGGTTTTCATTTTATTCTCCGTCATGGCGTGGAAGGTCTCGTCTCCCGTGGACTCAAACAGCGTGAAGAGAGAGTCCACCAGGGAGCGAAGGGTGTCGTCGTCCTGGCGGGCGACCCAGTTTTCCACAATCTTCCCGTAGTACTCGCCTTTGCGGCTCAGCTCGGCCGGGACGAAGGTCGTGGGGCCGCATTCCCAGGTGAAGCCGTCGTGCTGGACCAGGTTGGAGGCGGTGGATTTGACGACCCGCCGCTCACAGTCGCAGACCAGCAGCATGCCGATCACAGAGGTGTCCGGCACGATGCTGACGCAGCGGGGCTGAATCCGCTGATAGTCCGGCAGCGCCCGGAGCTCGTCCCGGAAGCCGGGCCCGTCGTTGTTCCAGACGGTCAGCAGCCGGTTCCGGATGCTCTCGCCGCAGTTTGCAGCGGCATATACCGCCAGATTTCCGCCCTTGGAGTGGCCGCCGACCCGGATCGGCAGGGCCGTCAAAGCCGCCGTACGGCGCAGATAGTCGGCCGCCCGGAGCTGGCCCGGGGTGTCGCTTTGGTAGGAGAGGATCAAATCCTCCTTCCAGCCCACCACGGTGCCGTCGGTCCCGCGGAATGCGACGTAGGCTGTTCCGTCCGGAAGCAGAAGGCTCACGGCGGCAAACTGCGCCGCAATCTCTTTGTCGGTGACGGCCTCGTAGCAGCTAAGGCGCAGCGACTGGAAGCGCTCCCCCTCCAGCATGGCGTCCATCAGGAAGGGAGCGCGGGCCGTGTAGGAATACTCCGCCTTGGCGTCGATCTCCGCCCGGTCATGGAGGGCAAAGAAGCGGTCCCGGGCCTCCGCCAGAGACACGGCGCTGCCGTCCTCCGGCACGACGCCGGCAAAGTCTGTATAGATCAGCTCGGAGAGGATCAGATTGTCCACGTCGTTGAAGGGCGACACGGAGAGCGGCACGTCGGCGCGCCAGTGAAGATAGTCAAAAATGTTTGGCATAAGCACCTCACAAGAAGAAAAATGCAAAATGCAGAATGCGCCTTGACCAGGAGGGCCCTTTGCATTTTGCATTTTGCATTTCGAATTGGTCAGGCGTACAGCTTCCCGATGGCCCAGTTGGCCAGGCGGGAGGGCAGCAGCTTCAGAGCCACGCAGATGGCCTTGTAGGAAAAGCCGATGGTATAGACGGGCTTGGGGTGTTTCTTCATGGCGATCTTGGCGATATAGGTGCCGGCCTTGGCCGGGTCCATGCCGTTCTGCTCGTCGCGCTCCATTTTGGCCACGGACTTGGAGATGCGGCCGCCGTAGGCCTCGTCGCCGGCGACGGACTTCTCCCGGGCGGCGGTGAAGCCGGTCTTGATGTCGCCGGGCTGGATCGCGGTGACGGTGACGCCGTAGGGCCGAAGCTCGTTGGCCAGGGCCGCGGTCCAGGCGTTAACGGCCGCCTTGGAGGCGGAGTAGTAGGCCTGGAAGGGGATGGCGGCAGGGGCGGCCACGGAGCTGACGTTGACGATCTTCCCGTTGCCCCGCTCCCGCATGTGTGGCAGGACGGCTCTGGTCATATTGACCGCGCCGAAGAAGTTGACCTCCATCTGCTTTTTCGCGTCGGCCAGCTCCGTAAACTCCACGGCGCCGGAGATGCCGAAGCCCGCGCAGTTCACCAGCAGGTCCAGGTCCCCCGCCTTGCGGAGCACCGTCTGGACGGTTTCAACGCACTGGCGCTCGTCGGCCACGTCGCAGCAGAGGTGGTGCAGGCCCTTTTCGGCAAAGGGATGGCGGGAGAGGATGAAGACCGTGAGGCCCTGATCCCGCAGGGCGCGGGCGGCGGCCAGGCCGATGCCGGAGCTGCCTCCGGTGACGATGGCGACGGTACTACGCATCTTCCTTCAACACCTTTGCCAGAATGTCGGTGGCCTCGTCGATGAGGGGCTTGGTATGGGTGGCCATATAGCTGGTCCGCAGCAGGCACTCGCCCTCGGCGCAGGCGGGGGGCAGGACGGGGTTCACGTAGACGCCGGCGTCGTAGGCCAGACGGGCCTTCTCCAGCGTGTTCAGCACGTCGTAGGTATAGATGGGAACGATGGGCGTCTCGGCCTCGATGATGCGGACGCCCTTCCTGTGGAAGCATTCCCGGGCGTAGGAGGAGTTTTCCCGCAGCCGATCCACGATCTCGGGATGGGCCTCCAGATGCCGCAGGGCGGCCAGGGCCGTGGCGCAGCTGGCGGGGGTCATGGAGGCGGAGAAGATGAAGGGCCGGGAGGTGTGCTTGATATAGAAGCCGATGCGCTCCGAGGTGGCGCAGTAGCCGCCCAGGGAGGCCAGGGACTTGGAGAAGGTGCCCATATAGATGTCCACCTCGTCCTCCAGGCCGAAGTAGCTGGCGGTGCCGCGGCCGCCCTCGCCGATAACGCCCAGGCCGTGGGCGTCGTCTACCATGACGCGGGCGCCGTACTGCTTGGCCAGCCGCACGATCTCCGGCAGTTTGGCGATGTCTCCGCCCATGGAGAATACGCCGTCGGTGACGATCAGGCAGCCCCGGTTCTCAGGGACCTTCTGGAGCTGGCGCTCCAGGTCCTCCATGTCCGCGTGGCGGTAGCGGAGCATCTTGCCATAGCTCAGCTTGCAGCCGTCGTAGATGGAGGCGTGGTTCTCGCGGTCGCAGATCACGTAGTCGTGAGGACCCACAATGGTGGAAATGATGCCCAGATTGGACTGGAAGCCCGTGGAGAAGGTGATGACCATCTCCTTGCGCAGGAACTTCGCCAACTCGGCCTCCAGCTCCAGGTGCATCTCCAGGGTGCCGTTGAGAAAGCGGGAGCCGGAGCAGCCGGAGCCGTACTGCTCAAAGGCCTTGATGCCGGCCTCCACGATTTCGGGGTGGGTGGTCAGGCCCAGATAGTTGTTGGAGCCCAGCATGATCCGGCGCTTGCCCTCCATGATGACCTCCACGTCCTGCCGGGACTCCAGCGCGTGGAAATAGGGATAGATGCCCTGATCGATCAGATCCCGCGCCTGCTTCATTTCACATTTCGCAAAAATATCCATCAATGTTATTCGTCTCTTTCCTTATAGTCTTCTCTACTGTTTCGCAGATATCTAAGTTATTATATATGCAACCACGCGCGATTGCAACAATTTTTTCATAAGCCCCCGATTTTTTTCATTTTTCGCAGGCCGCAGCAAAAGACGCCGGCAAGCCTACTCGATCCTGTTGTTTTCGCCCCAAACGCAAAGCTGGTCCAGAACCTCCATCAGAGATTTTCCTCTGCCGCTCAGGCTGTATTCCACTCTGGGCGGAATCTGGGGGTATTCTGTTCTGATAATCAGCCCGTCAGATTCCAGCTGCTTCAAATTGGTGCTCAGGGTTTTATCCGATATGTTTTTGACGTAGCGGCGCAGCTCATTGAATCGGACCGGCTCAAATTCCATCAGGCAATAGAGAATCACCATTTTGTGCTTTCCGGAAATCAGCGAGAGCGTATAGAAGGTAATTCCATGAGAGTCCAACTCAATCATACCGAAGGCATCTTTCCACTGTTTTCCCTTCCTGTTCGAATCCCACCCACATCAATACCTATGCCAAATACAAAAGCCAGCCCATCGGGCTGGCTTTTGTATTTGGCGGAGTGGGAGGGATTCGAACCCTCGGTACGCTTTTGACGTACACACGATTTCCAGTCGTGCTCGTTATGACCGCTTCGATACCACTCCGTGTGAATTTGTCCGCGGCGGCAGTCCCCTGCCCCGCTTCGGCTCTGGCGTGGTCGTGCGCTCAAAGCTTAGTTAGTATATACCAAAAGTGTCCGTTTGTCAACAGTTTTTTTCAGTTTTTCAGCGGTAAATCGGGATTTGTTGAACTGATGCCAGCGGATCGAGCTTCAGACAAACCTCCCCTGCAAAGGGGAGGGGGACCGCCCGCAAGGGCGGTGGAGGGGTCGCGTTGGGTCTTACCGTCGTTGGTTGGGAGCGCGCAATCTCCGCTCCCTCACCCCTCCGCCCCAATGTGCGCACTGGGGCACCTCCCCTTGCCAGGGGAGGTTTTGCGGGAGCTCAACAAATCCCAATTTGACCGATAGGCAATAGGGATCAGGCAATAGGCAATAGGAGTGCGAAGGATGCGTCGCAGCTCCGTCGTTCTCCTATTGCCTATTCAACTATTGCCTATTGCCTCAACCCGACAAATCTGAATCTGCCGAAGCGTTGGAGCGGCGCGGTCCGGGGCTCGGACCGCGCCGCGTGCCGTATTATTCCTTTGGCAGCTCCCGGTAAAGGCTCGCGTTGTCGTAGCAGGTGTGATAGCGCCAGGGGTTCACCAGACGCCAGAAGCTGCGGGGCTTCAGGGCCACCGTCACCCGGTGGAGGTCCCGGAAGCCCTTGAATGGGGGCATGTAGGTGATGACGTCGTTGACTTCCGCAAAGTTCCGGCACTCCACACAGAGACCGGCCAGATAGCGGTCCAGCCGCTCCGTCTCCGCCGCTCCTTTGGCGCGGAAGGGCTTCACGCTGCCATAGGTATAGACCCGTGCGCGGAGCCCGAAATTGTAATTCAGGTCCTGGGCGCAGAGCATGGCCTGACCGGAGCCCAGGGACCAGCCGATGATCTCGGTCTCCGCGGAGGCGTGCGCTTCATGGAGCCGCTGCCATTCGGTCCGGATGATCCGCTTGACCGCCAGGTACATCTCCGCCCAGCCTCGGTGCACCCGGAGCTGGAGCGGCTGGCCCTCAAAATCGATGGCGTCGTAGTACTCGTCTTCAAATTCGAGGTTGGCGAACCAGTCCGTGAAGCCCATGGTCTTTTCGAAGTTGATCTGGATTGCGTCCCGGTCCGGGTCGTAGCAGAGGGCGTAGTTGACCTCATGCTGCAGACCCAGCAGTTTGTGGAGCTTTCCGCCGCAGGGATAGCGAAGGGACTGATACTCCGGCGAGCGAAAGCTGCGCTGGCTGTGGTTGTAGTCCTCGGCGGTGTCCAGAAAGTATTGATCGAAAGGCAGCATTTTGTAGCTCATAGCGTTCCCCCCGCGTAATCAGCCCAGCTCCTCAAAGCGCTTCACGCCGGAGCTCCGGAGCCAGAGCAGGAGGGCCGCCGAGGCCGCCAGCAGCACCAGCGCGCAGACGCTCAGCCAGGCCGTGGGACCCATGCTGTGGCCGAACCAGGCGTAGAGTCCGCCCATGGCGGCAGCAAGGCCCAAGCTGGAAAGCAATGTAATGCCGACAGGGGCGCTCTGCTTGATGGGCTGGTTTTCGTTGCTCCAGTTCAGATTTGCCATCTTGACCCCCAGGGCCAGACCCAGCAGGCCAAAGCTCAGCATGAAGAGCAGGGTGACCGCCAGAATCAGCAGCTTCTGAGCCACGGTGGCCGGAACCAGCGTCACCGCGATTCCCGCGCAAAACAGGGCGGGCGGAAGGGCCACGGCCAGATGGAGCAGCAGCTTGGCCTGCAGCACCTGCCAGGCGGTGACAGGCAGGGACCGGAGCTGCCAAATGGATCGACCTTCCAGAGAGACGGATGGGGCGGAAAGATTCACCGTACTGCCCATCAGACAGCAGGCGGCGCAGATCAGAACCGGCAGCATCTCCGCCAGGGCGGGAAGCACGTTGGTGATGACGTCCAAGTACTCCTTCCCCTTGATCAGCAGGAAGACCCCCAGGCCCAGCAAAAAGACCACGCCCAGACCGCAGTTGAGCATATAGGAGGCGCTGGAGGTGAAACGCATCCACTCCTTGCGCAGCAGGGCGGCGCCTACGGAGCTCTGGCGGGCCGTCTTCTCCCGGTAGACCGCCTTCTTGCCTGCAACGGAAGCGGTGACGATGGAAAGGAAGCTCTTCTTCAGCAGCAGCCAGATCAGCGACAGGATCAGGCCCACAGCGGCCAGACACAGCAGCATCGCCAGCCAGTCCCCTTCGCCGGTCCGGCCGAAGACGTACAGGGGGTTCGCGGTATCCCGGATGTCCTCGCCAAATTGGATCACCCCGGAGATCAGCTCGGGCAGACGCTTCATCATCCGGAAGTAGACCACGTAGTAGAGACCCACAAAGAGCAGCGACAGCAGCGCGATGATGAAGCTCCTGTTCTTGAGCTTCACGCTGATCCGGGCCACCACCCAGCCCAGCAGGGTGGACAGGCACAGGACGATCAAAGAGATCAGCAGTACCCAGACCAGGCCGCCGATCAGCCGTGGCAGGCTGAAGCCACACTGAATCAGGCCCACCACCGCGGCGGGAATGGCGATGGCGGCGGAATAGAACAGGCCCATCAGATAGACGCCCATGAGTCGGGAGAGAATGATGTGCTGCACCGGGATGGGCAGGGACAGCAGCTGGTCATTGTCCTTGGCCAGATAGAGGGAGGCGTAAGTGGTGAAGACGCTGCCCAGAGCGCCGAAGAGAATGGCCGCGCCGCCCATCAGCATGTAGTAGAGCCAGTCAAGGCCTGGCATACCAAACAGCTGCTTTCCGGCCATCCAGGCCATAAAGGCAAAGATGGCCACCAAATAGACGACCAGGACGGTCCAGAGCACAGCCGTGCCCTTGCCGGAGCGCTTTTTGCCGTTTCTCCCGGTCTTGCCGCCCCGGAGGAAGCCTTGGAACCAAATCTGCTGCAGCTCTTTTTTCAGAAGCGTCTTCAGCATGACTCACCCTCCAGCTCCAGGAAGACCTCCTCCAGAGAGTCGTCGCCCCGGACGTCCTCCATAGTACCGGACCGAATCAGCTTGCCCTGCTTGATGATGGCCACCTTGTCGCAGAGCTTTTCCGCCACCTCCAGCACGTGGGTGGAGAAGAAGATGGCGCCGCCCCGGTCACAGTGCTCCCGCATCATCTGCTTCAGCAGATGGGCGGCCTTGGGGTCCAGACCCACGAAGGGCTCGTCCATAAGGATCAGCCGGGACTGGTGGAGCCAGGCGGCAATCACGGCCAGCTTCTGCTTCATGCCGTGGGAGTAGGCGGAGATGGGCTGCGCCAGATCTGCGGTGAGCTCCAGCCGGTCGCCCAGTTCCTAGATGCGGGCGGCGCGGTCGGCGGCGCTGACGCCAAAGACGTCGGCAATGAAATTCAGATACTTGATGCCGCTCATAAACTCGTAGAGGTCCGGGTTGTCGGGGATATAGGCCATGATCGACTTGCAGCCCAGGGGATCCGTCTTCATATCCTTGCCGTTGATCAGAATCCGTCCGGAATCGAAGGCCATGATCCCCGCGGTAGCCTTCAGCGTGGTTGTTTTGCCGGCGCCGTTGTGACCGATGAAGCCGTAGATCTCCCCGGGGGCGATCCGCAGGCTCAGGTCATTGACAGCCAGCTTGTCTCCGTAGCGCTTGGTCAGGTTTTGAATATTTAGCATGCGAATACTCCTTTCAGCATTTTGTTCATCCAAGATCGAGGCTCGCCACAGGAATCGTCTCCAGCTCCGGCTTCGCCAGCGTTTCTTCCGCAGAGTCCCGCAGGCCGGTGAGCAGGAGCAGAGACAGAATCACAATCAGCGCGCTCAGCAGGGAAATCATCAGAATCCGTATCAGCTTGCTGCGGTTGCGGGTGGAATAGCGGCGCTGCAGGGCGGCGTCGTATTTGTTGAAAAATTCCTGTTGCCGTTCCCCTCTGGTCTGGCCCGCCGATTCCAGTCCCGCCGCTTTCTCGTCGTGCAGGCTGTCCATGGAGCCCAGATTTACCATACCGAAATCCTGATAGTGCCGGTGGTGGGAGCGGCGTCTCTCCTCCCCGGCAGAGGGCTTGTGTTCGCTCTGCCATGCGGCCGACTCCCGGCGCGCCTGCTCGGAAGCCGCAGACGAACGCGGCGCGGGGACGGCCTCGGCGCGAGGCTCCTGTCCGGAGAACTGCGCTGCTTCTGCCTGCCCTCGGGGGATACGTTTTTGCTTCACGACAGTCATGTGAAACTGTCTCTCCTGCGGCACGGGGCTTCCCTCCCTTGCGTCCATTCTTTTCGCTGTGAATTTCGATTATTATATCCCAAATCTCCGGAAAAAGCAAGAAAAATCGGAGGCGCAACAGAGGCTTGCAATCATTCGGTCGATTTGCTATAATGAAGAAAACACAGTTCGGAGGCGGATCGGATGGAGGAGCTGGAACAAGTCAGGGCAGAAATTGACCGGATCGACGCGTCCCTGGCAGCGCTGTTCGAGGCCAGAATGGCGGCGGCGGCGAAGATCGCTGCCTGGAAGCAGGCAAACGGACGCCCTATCCGGGATCCGGCCCGGGAAGCTCAGGTGCTGGCTCAAGGCGCGGAGCGCGTGGCGGAACCAGCCATGCGGCCCTACTACGCCGCCTTTCAGAAAGAGCTGATGGCCCTGTCCAGGGCCTACCAGGCAAGTCTGGGCGTCTGCGCCGGAACACTGCTGCCGGAGCGGGGCAGCCTGAGACGGGCGGCCGAGCTTCTTCCCAAGGGCTGCCGGGTCTTTGTGGTGACGGACAGCGGCGTCCCCGCCGCCTATGCGGAGACGGTGGCGGCCCAATGTGACTGCGCCGGGGTCTACGTCGTCCCCCAGGGAGAGGCCTCCAAGTCTCCGGAGACCCTGACCGCCCTGCTGGAGGCCATGCTCCGGGCGGGGCTCACCCGCTCCGACTGCCTGGCTGCCGTGGGCGGCGGGATGGTCTGCGACCTGGCAGGCCTGGCGGCAGGGCTCTACATGCGGGGCGTCGGCTCTTATTACTTCCCCACCACGCTGCTGGCCATGGTGGACGCCGCCGTGGGCGGCAAGACTGCCGTGAACCTGGCGGGCGTCAAAAACGCCGTTGGTCTCTTCCGCCAGCCCAAGGCCGTGGTCATCGACCCGGACACACTGGCAACCCTGCCGCCCCGGCAGCTGGCCAACGGCCTGGCAGAGGCGGTGAAGATGGCCCTGACCCACGACGCCGCCCTCTTTGCCCGCTTCGAGGACCCGGCGGGATACGGGCCTATCGAGGAGATCATCGCAGCTTGTCTGCGGATCAAGGCTGCCGTGGTGGCCGCCGACGAGCGGGAGGCCGGGCTGCGGCGGGTGCTGAACTTCGGCCACACCCTGGGCCACGGCATCGAGGCCGCGGCGGGGGGCAGTCTGCTCCACGGCGAGGCCGTCGCCCTGGGCATGCTGCCCATGTGTGCCCCCGATGTCCGCGCAAGACTGATTCCCGTCCTGGAGCGTCTGGACCTTCCGACTTATGTAAACTTCGATTTGGACGCGGAACAGGTCCTGGAGGCCATTTGTCACGATAAAAAAAGCGTTGCCGGCGGCGTCGAAACCGTCACAGTCCCCGCCGTCGGACAGTTCGCCTTCCGGACAGCCGGGTGGAACGAGCTGAAATCGCTTCTGTCTGCCATCATAAGGCAACAGGGGACGGGGGGCGCGGATTGCCACGGCCAGTGTGCGCACTGGCCTCGCAATGACACGCCGTAGGGGCGGTCATTGACCGCCCGCAAAGCCTTCCCCTTGAGGGGAAGGTGCCCCCGAAGGGGGCGGATGAGGTGCTCCCCCGACGAGGCAACAGATAGATTCAACCAGAGGAGGTTTCCCATGTCAACGCCACCCACCGCCGTTCTCTTTGTCCACGGCATCCAGGGTCAGCCAAAGCAATTCCAATTCCTGATCGACGCCCTGCCGGAGGACGTGGAGATCTGCGCGCCGATGCTTCCCGGCCACGGACAGGGTGCCGGGGCATTCCGCCGCTCCGGGCGGAAGCAGTGGCTGGAGGCCGTCCTGGCAGAGACGCAGGACCTGCTGCGCCGGGGCTGTCGGGTGGTCTATGTGGGCCACTCCATGGGCTGTCTGCTGGGACTGCGGGTTTCCCGGATGCTGAACCATCCCTATCAGGGGATGCTTCTGTTGTGCTGTCCGTTCCGGATTCAGCTGCGGGACCGGCACAGAGGGGTCCTGACGGACGAAAACGGGCAGGATCTCCGGGCGAAGGCCGCTCTGGCCGGGAACAGCGTCCCCATCCGGGGGCCGCGGGAGCTGCCCGCCCTGCTGCATCCCTATTGGGAGCTGCTTCGTCTGATGGGTCAGGTCCGGCGGCAAAAGCCCCGGGGCCCGGAAGGCGCCAAATTCTTTTTCTCAGACTGTGACGAGGTGGTGAGCCTGCGCTCCGCCCAATGGGCAAAGCGCTGGCCTGGCGCCGTGGTACAGATTTTGAAGGGCTGCGGCCACTGCTATTTCCCTGCGGACGTGAAAGCACGGCTGATCGAAGCCCTGAACTATGAACTCTCTTCCGTGCAGGGTAGGGCGGGCGGCTAATGACCGCCCCTACAAGCGAGCCTGAACTCTGAACCCTGAACTCTGAATCAATGGCGGCCACCGGCCGCCGCTGCAGCTCCCGAAGCGGAGGTTTTGCCATGAACAACACATTCGGAACCCACGTCACCCTGACCCTCTTCGGTGAGAGCCACGGGCCGGAGATCGGCTGCGTCATCGACGGGCTGCGGCCCGGGCTGAAGGTGGACGAGGATTGGATCGCCCACAGTCTGTCTCTGCGGCGGCCCGCCGGAGCCATTTCCACCGCCCGGGTGGAGCCGGATCCCTTCCGCATCGTCAGCGGCGTGTATCGGGGCCGGACCACTGGGACGCCCCTGTGCATTCTGATCCCCAACCGGGATGTGAAAATCGGAGATTATGTTAACTTAGCGAATACGCCCCGGCCCGGTCACGCGGACTACGCGGGTGCGGTGAAATATCAGGGCTGCAACGATCCCCGGGGCGGCGGCCACTTCTCCGGGCGGCTGACGGCGCCGCTGGTGGCCGCCGGGGCTATCTTTCTGGCGGCTCTGGCGGAGCGGGGCGTCCGCGTCGGCACCCACCTGGCCCGCTGCGCCGGGGTGGCGGACCGGCCCTTCGGGGACCTGGCCGCGGACCTGGACGCGCTGGACCGGGCGGTCTTCCCGGTGCTGGACCCTGAACAGGGCAAAAAGATGAAGGCCGCCGTGTTGGCAGCGGCCGCCGCGGGCGACAGCGTCGGCGGGGTCCTGGAGACCGCTGTTCTCGGTATGCCTGCGGGCCTGGGGGCTCCCTGGTTCGACACCGTGGAGGGGCTGCTGAGCCACGCCCTCTTCTCCATCCCCGCCGTGAAGGGCGTGGAGTTCGGGGACGGCTTTGCCCTGGCGGAGATGAAGGGCTCCGAGGCCAACGACCCCTTCCGCATGGAGAAGGGCCGCGTCGTCACGGAGAGCAACCGCAGCGGCGGGATCAACGGCGGCCTCAGCAACGGCATGCCCCTGCTCTTCCGCACGGCGGTCAAGCCCACGCCCTCCATCGCCCTGCCCCAACGGACGGTGGATCTGGCCGCAGCGACGGAAACGGAGATTCGGATCCAGGGACGGCACGACCCCTGCATCGCGCCCCGGGCCTGCGTGGTCCAGACCGCGGTGACGGCCCACGTGCTGCTGGATCTGTTGGAGGCGCTGTAGCGGCGCACAGTGTGCGCCATGCACGGTAAAAGAACATGAAACCATATTATCTGATCGGCGAGCATTTGGGCCACAGCTTTTCCGTCGAAATACACAGAGCCTTCGGGCGGTATGACTACGAATTGAAGGAGCTCTCCCCTGCTGCACTGGGGCCGTTTCTGAAACGGCGGGACTTCGCAGGGGTCAACGTCACCATTCCCTACAAGGAGGCCGTGATTCCGTTTCTGGATCACCTGGACCCGTCCGCCGCCGCCATCGGCGCAGTGAACACCGTGGTCAACCGGGACGGCGTCCTCTGGGGCTATAACACGGACTTTGGCGGAATGAAGGCTTCGCTGGAGCGCCTCTGCCTCAGGCGGGCGGACGACGGCCGCCCCTGCGGTGAGCAAGCCTCCCCGGTGCGGCAGGCCCTTCTCCTTGAAAAAACGGTCCTCCTTCTCGGCACCGGCGGCAGCTCCAAGACCGCCCTGGCGGTCTGCCGTGCTCTTGGCGCTTCGGTGATTGATCGCGTCAGCCGGACCGGCAGAGAAGGGGCCCTGCGCTACGAGGAGCTGGAGCACAGCGGCCTGCGCCCCGATCTGATCGTCAACTGCACACCGGCGGGCATGTGGCCGGACCTGGACGGCCTGCCCCTGGATCTGAAGCCCTTCCGTTCTTGTCATTCCGAGCGCTCGGAAGGACCGGCTTCGCGTCGCAGCCGGGAATCCGCTTCCCATGTTCCCTGTCCCCCGCCAAGCGCCGGTCCCGCCGTCTTCGACTGCGTCTACAATCCCCTGCGGACCCGGCTGGTGGTCGAGGCCCAAGACCTGGGTCTGCCCGCGGCGGGCGGGCTGTATATGCTGGTGAAGCAGGCCGCCCTGGCCTGTGAGCGCTTCACGGGGACGCCCGTACCGGAGGCGCAAGTGGACGCGCTTTGCAATTCTCTGCGGCGGGAGCGGGAGAATCTGGTGCTGATCGGGATGCCGGGGGCCGGCAAAAGCACCGTAGGCCGCATTCTTGCACAAAAATGCGGTAAAAAATTTGTAGACGTTGACGAAGAAATCGAAGCCCGCGCGGGGATCTCCATTTCCGCCATCTTCGCAGCGTCGGGAGAGGCCCGTTTTCGGGACCTGGAGGCCGCCTCGGTCCGGGAGGTTGCGGCCTGCAGCGGCACGGTCGTCGCCACGGGAGGCGGCACGGTCCTGCGGGCGGAGAATCTCCGGCGGCTGCGGCAAACCGGACGCTTGATCCTGCTGGACCAGCCCCTGGATGCCCTGCTTCCCGCCCCGGAGCGGCCCCTGGGGGACACGGCGGAAAAGCTGGCGGCCCTCTACGCGGCGCGGGCCCCGCTCTACACAGCCGCGGCGGAGCTGCGGATCGACAACTCCGGCACGCCGGAGCAGGCCGCGGCGGCGATTCTGGATGCGATCTCGTAAACGAAAAACACCCGCAGCGGACGAGCAAGACTCGTTCGCCGCGGGTGTTTTAGACTTCCCGCGTCCTTAGCGGAGCAGATAGGCCGCCGCCTTGAAAAGGAAGGTCACGATCTGGCCGCGGGTGCAATTGACGCCGACGCCGAAGTATCCGCCGCCCACGCCCCCGGTGACGCCCTTTTCCGCGGCCCAGCGGACCGCGCTGGAATAGTAGGCGTCCTCCGGCACGTCCAGGAAGCTCTCCGCGTCCTCGGACGGCGCCGGCATTCCGGCGGCCTTCCAGAGGAAGGTCACCACCTGCTCGCGGGTACAGGGCATCCCCACGCCGAAGTTTCCGCCGCCGACGCCGCCGGTGATTCCCTGCTCCGCGGCCCAGCGGACTGCGCCGGAATAGTAGGCGTCAGCGCTCACGTCCGAGAAGCTCGGCGCGTTGGCGGAGGGCTTCGGAGCGCCCGCCGCCTTCCAGAGGAAGGTCACAATCTGCTCGCGGCTGCAGACCGCGTTGGGCGAGAAGCTCCTCTCGCCGGTGCCGGCGGTGATGCCCCTGGTCACGGCCCAGCGGACGGGATCGTAGTAGTAGATGCCGGGCTTCACGTCCTCAAATGCCAGGGCGTCGCAGCGGGTGCAGATGTAGTTCACAAAGCTGTGGTTGTCGGGGTCGCTGTACGGCGTTTGCTTCTCCGCGTCGCAGCGGCTGCAGCCGACGGTCAGCACGCCGTCGCCCACACAGGTGGCCTCGACGCTGACGGTCTCCTCGTCCCAGAGATGGCCCAGGGCGTGGATCGGCAGGGTCAGGCTCTCGCCGTAGTCCAGGCTGGTGCAGGTCAGGGTCCCGTTCTCCTCGCAGCTGGGGGCCGTCTTCACGGCGGTGCAGCGCATGGAGAAGTCGCCCACCTCGCCCAGCCAGTAGTCCAGGTCGATCTTGGCAGCCACGCCGGGCATACTGCCCTTGTTGTCGTACTGCCAGAGATGCGCGCCCTTTGCCGCGGTCAGGGTGTTGCTGCCCCACTGGGCCACCCAGCGGGCCCACTGGTTGTAGGCGTCGGAACTGAGGCGGCTGTTCCAGACGCTGGTGCTGGCGTAGACGCCGGCCTTCAGACCGCAGTCCTCCAGCGTATTGCAGAAGGCGCCGATGATTGCCACCAGCTCCTGATTGCTGATCACGGGATTCCCGTTCTCATCCGTCCTCAGGATGTTCCGGGTCTCCTCCACGTCGTAGTAGACGCCCAGAGGCGGGATATGGGGATTGCCGGAATTGAAGCCCAGGTACTCCAGCACCGTCTCGGCCTCCTGGATGGCCTGATCGGGGGTCGTAGCGCCGGCGTAGAAGTAGACGCCGTAGGGAACGCCGTTCTGCTCACAGCCCTTGACGTTGGCTTCAAAATAGGAGTCCTTGCCAAAGGCGAAGTTCGCGTAGCCGGTGTAGCCCACGCGGACGATGGCGAAGCTGATCTCGGGGGCCAGCTCCTTCCAGTTGATCGTACCCTGGGCGTAGCTCACGTCCACGCCGGGCTTCACGTACATGCCGGCGTAGGGGTCCTCCCAGCTGCCGCCGGCGCCGCAGATCTCGCAGTAGTCCCCCTCCAGCGGCACCACGCAGGCGTGGGTGTAGGAGGCGCTGTTGCGGGTATTGCTGCGGTAGATCTCATAGGAATTGGTGGTGAGCTTGTAGAGATTGCTGCCGGAATAGAGGGTCGTGTAGCAGCAGCCGTTGTGACTGGTGGTGGGGTTGGCCTCCGCCACCTCCACGGAGTGGATGGTGACGCCGTCGGACTCGTAGAGCACGTCCACCACCAGGCGGCTGTGGCTCCAGGAGCTGTCGTGCCGCACCAGGGCGTCGCCGATCTGGATCTTGGTGTAGTCCTTGCCGATATAGGTGGAGTAGCGGGAGGAGGCGATGCCGTTGCTGTTGTTGTTGCCGGTCTTTGCGGGCAGGTCCCAGGCCCAGGAGACGAAGCCAGAGCACTCCAGGCCGTAATGCTGGGAGCCGCGGCCGCCGCTGTGGTGGGTGTAGAAGACGCTGTTTGGGTCCTTGGAGTCGTTGACGAACTTGGTCAGCGAGGCCTGCCAGGGTACCAGGCTGCCGGTGGTCCAGCCGTAGGGAATGCCCTTGTAGCTGCTTCCGGCGTAGTAGTAGATCGTGTGATACAGCTCATAGCTGCTGTCGGAGTAGCCGTAGCCGGCCAGGCCCTTCCGGGCTGTCCAGGGGACGTTCAGCATCTGCCTGGCCCGGCGGGCAATGTTCATCTGCCCGGTGGAGGCGCTGCGGAGCTCGCTGGGCTCGAACACGGCGGCGGGGACCACGGGGGGCTCCTCCACCTGGATCAGCGGCTCCTCGGCGGAGGCGCTGCCGCCGGGAATCACCGTGGGCGCCGTGGGCTCCGG
Organism: Oscillospiraceae bacterium; assembly: GCA_017519005.1. GTDB lineage: Bacteria > Bacillota > Clostridia > Oscillospirales > Oscillospiraceae > JAFRPC01. The sequence continues at coordinate 22,858 of JAFWTG010000014.1, forward strand.
CGCGGGCTTGGCGGGCTCGGGCGCGGGCTCCGTGGCCTCCGGCGTGGGCTCGGTGGGCTCCTCGGAGGGTTCCGTGGGCTCCAGCGCGTGCTCCGTGGGCTCCGTGACTTCCTCGGCGGGCTCCGTGGGCTCCTCAGAAGGCTCCGTGGGCTCCTCAGAAGGCTCCGTGGGCTCCTCGGCGGGCTCCGTGGGCTCCTCTGGGTTCTGCTCCGGCGGGAGCTGGGGGTCGTTGGGGTCGGCTTCCGCGGGATCAGGGGGCGCGGGGACGGGATCGTCCTCCCCCATCAGCTCCGCATGCTCCCGCTCCAGACGCTCGGCCTCGGTCTCAAATTCCGCCCGCGCCTCCTCCGGCGCAGGCTCTTCGTCTGCGGACAGGGGCACGTACTCGCAGCCCGCAAAGGCCGCGGGCCGGGCCTCGCCCCGGAACGCGGCAGCCAGATCCACCTGGTAGTCCTCCCAGTTGCTGGTGTAGATCAGCACCGCGCCGGCGGCACGGAATTCTACGTAGTAGCTCTCCACGTGCTCGGCCACCTGGAAGCCGCCTGCATAGAGCTGATAATCGAAGTTCTCGCCCAGGGCGTAGACCGGGCCGGCGGTCGTGGGGACGAAGCTCCGCAGGCCCTTGGCGTAGAAGCTCAGCCGATAGTCGCCCGTGGTCAGCTCCAGGGTCCAGACGGCGTCGCCCACGGCAAACTGCAGGCAATTCCCGTTCACCAGGTAGAGCTGACCCAGCTGACCGGAGAAGTTCTCCAGCAGGACAGTCTCCTTCCCCGCGTCAAGCTCGAAGGCGCAGAGATCAAAGCGCTTCTCCTCCTCGCGGACCCGGCCAAAATACAACACACCTGCCGCATAGTTCAGCCGGGCGGCAGGACCCTGCACCAGGATCCTCTTCGCCGCGCCGCGCAGACGAATATTGCCGTCCTGATCCAGGTAAAAGCTGCCCCGCTCCGTCTCCAGCTGACGCCCGCCGCCGGCCAGCATTTCCGAGGGCGTGGCGCCCAGCACACAGGCCGGGTCGGACAGCCCATCCTGGGCCGCCATGGCAAGCGCGCCGCCGGCGCTGCAGAGCAGCAGCAGCGCAAGCAGCAGGGCAGTCAATCTGTGCAACAGATATTTCATCGCGTTCCTCCATTGTTATGTCAACTAATTGCCGCAATTACATATTTCCACTTCTAATTAATTTTACAGGACGCCGCCAATTTTGTCAACACTTTGTAACTATTTTCTGTGAACAAACTGAAAAGCTTTTGTGAACGCGAAGCCGGAGCCCTCCCCGCTCGGGAAGGCTCCGGCTTCGTGCGTCCGGTGTTTTGGATCCCGGTCAGTCCTCGTCGGGGACCTCCACGTCCAGGCCCAACTCGCTGGGGAGGAAGCGGGGGCAGACGTTCTCGGAGGTCATGATCACAGAGGCCGCCAGGAAGGAGCCGATTTCGCAGGCCTCGGCCAGGGTCTTGCCGTAGGTCAGGCCCACGGCCACGCCGGCGCAGAAGGCGTCGCCCGCGCCGGTGGTGTCCTTGACGATGACGTTCCGAGCGGGACACCAGCCCTTATAGCCAAACATATCGGCGTAGACCGCGCCCTTGTCGCCCAGGGTGATGATCATGCTGGGAATTCTGGCCCGGCGGACCTTCTCGGCCAGGACGGTCTCCATCTCCGGAATGGTGGTCTCGGAGTAGTCGTCGGAGAAGAGGATGCCGGCCTCCTGCCGGTTGCAGATGAAGCAGGCGCAGTCCTGGAGGAAGTCGCGCCGCTGGACCGCGATGGACATATTGGCCACCACGGCATAGACGGGCTTGTTGTATTTCTTGGCCAGTTTGAAGGTCTTTTTGACGATCTCTTTGTCCAGACAAATTTCGATGACGACGGAGTCCGCACCGGAGATGATCTCGTCGCCCTTCTCCTCCAGCAGCTCCAGCAGGGGGCTCATGTCGGGCCGCTGGGAGATGGAGCCCACCACGTCGCCGCCGTGGTCGAAGACCGCCAGCCAGGTGCCCATGCCGTTCTTGACGGGCCGGATATAGTCCACGTTGACCTTGTGACTGCGGAGCTTGCGGACCACGTCCTCGCCCGCGCTGTTGTCGTCCACCAGGCTGACGTAGGTGGGGCGGAGCTCCACGTTGGCGATATCCTCCGCCACGTTGCGGCTCACGCCGCCGTGGACCTGCTCGATCCAGCCCACGTTGCGCCCCTGGGGAATGTATTGCCCTGCGGGAAAGCCCTTCACGTCCACGAACACGGCGCCGATGACCACGATACCCATAACTGTCCCTCCCGGAGTTTTTTCTCATTCTATCATTTTTTCCGGAAAAATTCAACTGTAAGTGTTTCTTTTTTTGGGAAACTGTGATATGATAGGGAAAAATTCCGGGAGGATCATTCCCATGGACCCGACACTGTGCGAAAGCTGCTGGCATTACGATTACGACGAGGAAGCCGAGGAGTATTACTGCCGCATGGAGCTGGACGAGGACGAATATGAACGGGTCTTTGTCCGGAGCAAGGGCCGCTGCCCCTTCTACCAGAAGGGCGACGAGTATTATTTGCCAAGGCACCAATAACGGCGGGCGTTAATTGTGAGGAACTATGAAATTTTCAATCGTGACCTTGGGCTGCAAGGTCAACCAATATGAGTCCCAGGCCATGGAGCAGTGGCTGGCGGCGCGCGGGCACACGGAGGTGGAGCCAGGCGCGGATTTCGATCTGGCCATCGTCAACACCTGCTCCGTCACCGCCGTGGCGGACAAGAAAAACCGCAATCTGATCCGCCGGCTGCGGAAGCAGTGCCCCGAGGCGGTGCTGGCAGTCTGCGGCTGCTACAGCCAGGTGAAGCCCGAGGACGTCCGGACCCTGGGGGCCGACGTGATCTCCGGCTCCGGCGGCCGGGAGGCCTTTCTGGAGCTCTGCCTGGCGACCCTGGAGGACCGGCGGAAGCGGGAGCGCCTGGACGAGGCCCTGAAGCGGCGGGATTTCGAGGTCCTGCCCGCCGGCGGCCTCTCGACCCGGACCCGGGCCATGCTGAAGGTCCAGGACGGCTGCTCCAACTTCTGCTCCTACTGCATCATCCCCTACGCCCGGGGTCCCGTGCGCAGTCTGCCCCTGGAGCAGGCCGTGGAGCAGGCCAGGGGTCTGGCCGCCGAGGGCTACCGGGAAATCGTGGTCACGGGCATCGAAATTGCCTCCTGGGGCTGGGACTTCCACGACGGCAGCCGCCTGGTACAGCTCCTGGACGCGATCTGCGCCGCCGTCCCCAATCTGCGGGTGCGGCTGGGCTCTCTGGAGCCCCGGATCGTTGACGAGGAATTCTGCAAGGTGATGCGCAAGCACCAAAATCTCTGCCCCCATTTCCACCTGTCCATGCAGTCCGGCTCCGACACGGTGCTGGCCCGGATGAAGCGGAAGTACGATACGGCCCGTTACTATGAGAGCGTGCGGCTTCTCAAGGAGGCCTTCCCCGGCTGCGCCGTCACCACGGACATGATCGTGGGCTTTCCCGGGGAGACCGAGGCGGAATTTGCCGAGAGCCTGGCCTTTATCCGCAAGTGCGGCTTCGCCGCCATGCATATCTTCCCCTACTCCCGCCGCCCCGGCACCCCGGCGGACCGAATGCCCGGCCAGCTGGGCAACGCCGTCAAGGAGGCCCGCTCCGCCGCCGCCATCGCCGCAGCCGCCGAGATGAACCGGGCCTTCCGGGAACAAATGGTAAATACTGCACAGGCGGTTCTCTTTGAAGAAGTCTCCGGGGAATTCTGGACCGGCCACGCGCCGAACTCCATCCGGGTCTACGCGCCGGGAACCGATCTGCACAATCAGGTCCTCCCCGTGCGGATCACGGGCCTGTACGAGGACGGCCTGTTCGGAGAGCCTGTTCTGTAGCGGCGCACAGTGTGCGCCACGGGAGCTGCGCGACGATAATCGCCTGCTGACGCATGCGATGAATGGCGCACAATGTGCGCCGCTACAGCTTAACTGCTTCGTATCATATAAAAAATACGTTAATGGAGGAAATCAAATGAACTGCCCAAAATGTCAAAAACCCCTGCCGAAGGGGCAGCCTCGGGTCTGCCCCAACTGCAGAAAGGATCTCAGCAGCTTCTATAAGATGAAGGAAACCCGCGCGCTTCTGGAGGCGGAGAAGGCAAAGGCTGAGCAGAAGCAAAAGCTGATCAAAATCGCCGTCGCCGCAGTCCTGGTCTGCGTCCTGATCGCAGCCGCTCTGCTTTTGATCCTCAAGCCCGGCACGCCGGCCGCTGAGCCCCTGAGCATGGATGCGGTCAAGGCAGAGATCAACAGCATGAAGCTGACGGACTTCGGGGAAAGCACGGAGCCCAGCGACTACGTGAAAATCAGCGTCAAGGACTTCGGTGAGATCGTGGTCCGGCTGCGCCCGGACCTGGCCCCCATCTCCGCCGGGAATTTCAAGGAGCTGGTCGCCCGGAAGTATTACGACGGTTCGAGCTTCCACCGCGTCTACCCCGGCTTTATGATTCAAGGCGGCATCGGCAAGGAGGAGCTGGCCCCCATCAAGGGTGAATTCTCCTCCAACGGCGTGGAGAATCCCCTGCTCCACGTGCGCGGCGTACTCTCCATGGCCCGGACCACGGTGAAGGACTCCGCCACCAGCCAGTTCTTCCTGATGCACGCGGACAACGCCAGCCTGGACGGCAACTACGCCGCCTTCGGCTATATTGTGGCCGGTCTGGAGACCGTGGACAAAATCTGCGAGATTCCCCTGGGCGACAACCCCGTCAGCGGCGAGCATTCCGTACCACAGGTGAGCGTCATCATCGAATCCGCCGTCTTTGTAAATCCGGTTACCGACAAGTAAGCGCAGACAAGCAACGCTTGCCTCTGCATCATAACACGACGATAAGGAGGAAACTGTTATGGCATTCGACATCAAGAAGATCATCGAGGACGTCATCGCAAAGATCAAGGGCGACAAGGACATCGGCGAGAAGTTCCAGAAGGACCCCACCAAGACCGTAGAGGGCCTGATCGGCGTGCCTCGGGGAAGACCTCGTAGCCCTCGGGGTGGGCCAGGGTCACGTCCATGCCGAAGCGGGTGAAGAGGCCGATGACGCCCTGGGGCACGGACAGGGGCTTGCCGTAGCTGGGGGAGTA
>JAFWTG010000015.1 GCA_017519005.1 Oscillospiraceae bacterium
AGGCCGTCGCTGCCCACGTAGGCGCTGCCGTTGTATTCCAGCTCGGTGAAGTCCTCGCCGTTCCACTCGCTGGAGCCGTAATACCAGCCGTTGCTCCCCTGCTCGCCGAAGTCGCTCTGCAGGTTCGCGTTGTTGGTGCGCTCCGGCTCCGCGGGCTTCTCCACCAGCGCGTCGATGGCCGCCTGCAGGGCCTGAGCGGCGGCGTCCACCTCGGCCTGGGTGGCGTCGGTCTTCTCGTTGACCGCCTTGGCGTTGGCCAGGGCCTGGGCCAGAGCCGCCCAGCTCTCTTCGGTGTAGTTCGCCTGGTTCAGGGCCTCCGCCGCGGCGATGGCCGCCTGCAGGGCCGTCTTGTCCACCTCGGGCTCGGGCTCCGCCGCGGGGGCGATATTCACGCTGAATTTGCCGCCGTCATAGGCGTTGTTGCCGCCCTCGGCGTCCACGTGGAAGAGCAGCGCGTCTCCGGCCTTCACCGTGAAGGTCTCGTTGAACTCCACGGTCTGATCCTCGGCATAGTTGCCGGTCACGCCGTAGAACTTCTGCTCACCGCCCACGTGGGTGATGCGGAAGCAGACACCGTTGGCGTTGGGGTCCGCGCTGTTGGCAAATTTCACGTAGGAGCCGCTGATCCGGATCTCGCCGTCCTGGGCGGCGACCCACTTGTAGGCCGCGTTCCGATAGGGAGCCGGGTGCACGAAGTCCGCCTTCAGCTCCAGGCCGTCGCTGCCCACGTAGGCGCTGCCGTTGTATTCCAGCTCGGTGAAGTCCTCGCCGTTCCACTCGCTGGAGCCGTAATACCAGCCGTTGCTCCCCTGCTCGCCGAAGTCGCTCTGCAGGTTCGCGTTGTTGGTCCGCTCCGGCTCCGCGGGCTTCTCCACCAGCGCGTCGATGGCCGCCTGCAGGGCCTGGGCGGCGGCGTCCACCTCGGCCTGGGTGGCGTCGGCCTTCTCGTTGACCGCCTTGGCGTTGGCCAGGGCCTGGGCCAGAGCCGCCCAGCTCTCCTCGGTATACTCCGCCTGGTTCAGCTTTTCGGCCGCTGCGATGGCCGCCTGCAGGGCCGTCTTGTCCGCGACGCCGGGCTTTCGCTCCAGCGCGGCGACGGCGGCGTTCAGGGCGTCCTTGGCGGCGTCCACCTCAGCCTGGGTGGCGTCGGCCTTGGCGTTGACGGTCTTGGCATTGGCCAGGGCCTGGGCCAGCCGCGCCCAGCTCTCCTCGGTATACTCCGCCTGGTTCAGCTTTTCGGCCGCTGCGATGGCCGCGGCAAGGCCGGTCTTGTCCACCTCGGGCTCGGGATCGGGCTCCGCCACGGGGCTGACGGTCACGGTCAGGCGGCCGCCGTCCCAGGCGTCGTTGCCGTTGGGGTCGATGGCGAAGAGAAGCTCGTCGCCGGCCTTCACCTCGTAGACCTCGTCGAAGCTCACCTTCCGCTCGCCGGAGAAGTTGCCGCCGATGGAATCCTCGCCGCCCAGCCACTTCTTTTCCCCGCCGTTCAGGAAGATGCGCATGCAGGTGCCGTTGGCGTCGGGGTCCGCGCTGTTCTCGAATTTCACGTATTCGCCCTTCACGGAAATCCTGCCGTCCTCGGCCACGATCCACTTGTAGGCGGCGTTCTTGCCGTTGCCGGGCTCCACGTAATCGGCCTTCAGCTCAGGCTTTTTGCCGTTGTCCATGTAGCGCTGGTTGGCCGTATCGTAGGGCAGGACGTTGAAGCTGGCGCCGTTCCACTCGCAGGAGCCGTAGTACCAGCCGGCCTTGCCCTGGGTGCCGGAGAAATCGTCCTTCAGGACGGTGTTGTTGCTGCGGTTGGGCTCGGGCTCCGGAATCTCGGGATCGGGCTGCGGCTCGGGCTCCTCGCCCTCCTCGGCCGGGCGGATGCCGATGACCAGCTTGCCGCCGTCCCAGCTGTCGTTGCCCTCGGGGTTCACGGCGAAGATCAGCACGTCGCCGGCCTTCACCGTCAGGGTCTCCCGGAAGGAATCGCTGCGGTCCTCGCCGAAGTTGCCCATGGTCTGGCTGCCCATCCACTTGGTCTCCACGCCGTTGACGAAGAAGCGGACGCAGGTGCCGTCGGCGCCGGGATCTGCGCTGTTGGCGTACTTGGTGTATTCGCAGTCCACCACGATGGAGCCGTCCTGGGCGACGACCCACTTGTAGGCGGCGTTCTTGCCGGCGCCGGGCTCCACGAAGTCCTTCTTCAGCTCCGGCTTGCCGTTGTTGTAGTAGCGCTGATTCTCCGCGTCGTAGGGCAGCATGGTGAAGTTCCTGCTGTCCCAGTCGCAGAGGCCGTAGTACCAGCCGTCATAGCCCTGCTTGGCGTTGAAGCTGTCGGGGATGGCGGTCTTGTTGGTCCGGTTGGGATCCGGCTCCACCACGTCCACTCCGGGCGTGGGCACGGTGCCGTCGCCGATGCGGACGGAGAGCCGGCCGGCGTCCCAGGCGGTATTGGAGTTGGAGGAAATCTGGAAGCTGAACTTGTCGCCCTTCTTCACCTTCAGATCCTGGAAGGAGAAGGAGACCTCGTTGTCGTTGCCGTCGCCCTGCAGGGCCTTGACCTTCTTCTCCAGCAGCAGCTTGCTGTTGTGCCAGATCTTCAGGGTCACGCCGTCGGGCCAGTTGGGGTTGGCATCCTGGTGGCCGAACTTGACGTAGGAGCCCTCCAGCTTCAGATCGTCCTGGTCGGCGGCGGCGATCCACTGGTAGATGGCGTCCTTGCTGGCGCCGGGATGGACGTAGTCCTTCTTCATCTCCAGGGCCTCGGTCTTCTGGGAGATCCAGGCGGTCTTGTCGGCGTTCATCTTGGTCAGGGGCTTGGCGTTGCTCAGGGTGGTGCCCTCCAGGAACCACCAGCCGTCCTCGCCCTGCTTGATGGAGGGCAGAGCCTCCAGGTTGGAGTTGTTGTCGTCGCCGGGGGTGCGGGTAATGGTGGAGGCAGGCTCGATCACCACGGAGAGCTGGCCGCCGTCCCAGGCCCAGTTGCCGTCGGCGCAGATCATGAAGCTGAGCTTGTCGCCCCGCTTGACGTAGAGCCCATCAAAGCTGAAGCTGAGGACGTTGTTGTTGCCGTCGCCCCGCAGGACCTTGACCTTCTTGCTCAGCAGCTGCTTGCCGTTGTGCCAGATCTTCACGGTGACGCCGTCGGGCCAGTCGGGGTTGGCGTCCTGCTGGCCGAACTTCATGTACTCGCCGGAGATATCCACGCCGCCGGTCTTGCCGGCCACCCACTGATAGATGGGATCGCGGGTGTCGCCGGTGTGGACGTAGCCGTTCTTCATCTCCAGGCCCTCGGTGCGGCGGGAGGCCCAGCCCTGACCGTCCTCGGTCATCTTGGTGAGAACCTTGGCGTCGCTCAGGGAGCGGCCCTCCAGGAAGAACCAGCCGTCCGTGCCCTGCTTCACAGAGCTGAGATCGCGCAGAGAGGTATTGTTGTCCCAGTCGCCGGCCTTGACCTTGGCGGTCTTATCGGCGTCCTCGATGACGAACATGTACTTGCCGCCGTCATAGGCGGGGTTGGCGCCGGGATCTACGATCATGGTGATGCAGTCGCCCTTCTTGACGGAGACGCCGTCAATGGCAAGGCTGGCGGTCTCCTCCCGGTCGGTATAGGGCGGGAAATAGACCTTCCGCAGCACCTTCTTGTTGTGCATCAGATAGACGGTGACGCCGTCGGGCCAGCTGGGGTTGGCGTCCTCGTTCTTGAGCTTGGTGTATTCCAGGTCGATGTTGATCCGGCCGTTCTGGGCTGCCACCCACTTGACGTTGGCGGACTTGCCGTTGGCGGCGGGGACGATGTAGTCCTTCTTGATCTCCAGGCCGTCGGACATCACGTATCGCTCGCCGTTCTCCAGCTTCTCCACGTTGGCAGCCATGAAGGGGTCCAGGCCGTAGCCGAACTGGTAGTACCAGCCGTTTTGGCCCTGCTTGCCGAAATCGTCCTTGGTGGAGGCGAAATTGTCGCGGTTCTTGGGCTTGGCGGCCACGTCCTGCTCGGTCTTGCCCGCCAGTCCGCTGAGACTGGAGATCGAGAACTCATAGTTGCCGCCGTCGTAGGCAATGTTGTTCAGGCCGTTGATCACCATGGTGATGTAGTCGTTCTTCTTTACGGACAGAGATTCCACATCCAGGCGCTTGGTGACGGCGTTCTCGGTGTCGGGCTCAAAATACTCCTGGTGCAGGAGCGTGCCGTTGTGGTAAAGGGAGACCCGGGTGCCGTCGGGCCAGGCGGGGTTCTTGTCCTCGTTCTTCAGCTTGGTGTAAGCCGCCTTGACGCTGACGATGCCGGTCTGGGCCACCTTCCACTTGATAACGGCGGAGCGGCCGTGCTCGCCGGGGTTCACGTAGTCCCGCTTGATCTCCAGCCAGCTGCTGTGGAAATAGCGGTCCTCCTTCTGGTCGAAGTCGGTCATGTTATAGGCGTCGAAGGGCTCGTCCGCCCAGCCGCTCTGGAAGAACCAGCCGTTGCTGCCCTGGGGGCCGAAGTCCGTGACCGCGTTGGCGAAGTTCTGCCGGGTCTCCACGGTCTTCACCTTGACGTCGGCCTCGGTCTGCGCCCCGTTGACGTCGATGACGGTGATATCGAAGGCGCCGCCGTCATAGGAGGCGTTGCCCTCGGCGTCCACCAGGAAGTACAGGCGGTCCTTGGTGGTCACGGCCAGCCTGGGCGCCCGGAAAGCCATGCGGTTCTCGCCCTGGTCGGGAGCGTCCACGTGCTCCTCATGCAGAAGCTGATCGTTCAGGTAGACCTTGACCTTGACGCCGTCGGGGAAGTCCGGGTTGCCGTCGTGCTGCTCGAACTTGCTGTAGTTCACCCGCAGGTCCACGTCGCCGTCCACAGCGGGGGTCCAGGAGAGGCCCGCGTTGTTGTTCAGGGAGGGATGGATGAAGCCCTGGCTGACGGTCAGGCTGGGGGAGCGGCTGTCGATATAGCCGCCCTCGTTGGACTCGTGGGACACGGCCCGGAGGCCGGCGGCGTCGGGGCCGCAGAGATAGCACCAGCCGTTACTGCCCTGAACGCCGAAGTCCTGCTGGCTGTTGGCGTTGTTGTCCTGCCGGCCGGCTTCGGCCTCGGCTTCGGGGAAGGGCGTGTTCACGTCCCGGATGTCGATGTAGAGGCTGCCGCCGTCGTAGGCGTTGTTGCTGCGGGGGGAGACCACGAAGTAGAGGCTCTCGCCCTGTTCCACGTCAAGGGCCTCCAGGTGAATCTCGGTCAGCAGCTCCTCGGTGGTGCTGATGGGGGCGTTTTCCAGCTTCAGCAGCTCGCCGCCCTTGTAGACCAGCAGCTGCACGCCGTCGGGGTAGCCGGGGTTGGCGTCGCCGTTGACGTTCTTCAGGTAGGTCAGCATCACGTTGACCTGGCCCTTCTGAGCTGCCCGCCACTCCAGGATGGGAGAGAACTCCCCGGAGGTGTGGAGGAAGCTGCTCTTGATCTCCAGGCCGTTGGCGCCCATCTGGGAGTAGACCTCCCCGTCGAAGCGCTCGATCTGCCTGGAGCGCAGGGGTTTCTTGGCGTCGCCGTAGCGGTAGAACCAGCCGTTCTTGCCCTGCTCGCCAAAGTCCTTCACGTTGAAGGCGTTGTTGGTGCGGGTGGGGTCCTCGGTATAGGGGGGTTCCTCGTAGTGCTCCGGCTCAAAGGCGCCGGGCCAGGTAGCCGCGCAGAGCTCCACGCCCTGGACCGCGCCCTGCCGGCTGCCGCTGCCGCCGAAGGCGCCCAGCAGGGCCGCGGCGCCCAGACCCAGCACCAGCGCCAGGACGCAGCCGATGGCAATCCATCTGGCCTTGGGAGACAGGCGCGGGCTCTTTTTCGCTTTCTGTTCCTGTTCCATATCGTTTCTCCTCCGTCAGTCGTAGACTTCGACGTTTTCCCAGGTCACGGCGGCGTTGGCGCTGAAGAGCTGCCAGTCGGTGCCCTGGGTGTGATACATTCTGGCGGTCAGGGCAAGCTCTCCGTTGAGGTAGAGGCATGCCACGCCGTCGCCGATGAAGATGGTCGCATGGAGCTTGTCCTGCTTGGAGAAGTCAAAGGGCATGCTGGACTGGGGATCGTCCTCCACCAGGTTTTCCGTGTTGTGGAACTCCACCCGGCCCTCCTTGGGGTTGAACACGTAGCTCAGCATTCCCACGTTCTCCGTGTCCGGGGCAAAGGCGAAGCCGAAGAGGCCCTCGCCGCCGAAGCCGCTGATATCCGCCTCGATGCGGGAGCTCCGCTCCAGGGCCTCGAAGCGGACGATTTCGTAGAGCTCGCCCTTGGTGGCGTAGGCCCCGTCCTTGGCCGTGACCGTCTCGGTCATCCGCTTGGGGCTCAGGGAGACCCGGTGGTTGGTGCCGGCCACGACCTTTTCGTTGGCCACGGGCCGCAGACTGCCGTCCTCGCTCTGGACCAGCTGGTGGATCACCGCGCTGCCGCCCCAGTCATAGTCGTTGAGATCGTCATGGCCGATCTTGGTGCCGTTCCAGCCCACCAAATAGAGCCGCTCGCCGTCGGTCTCCAGGCGGCCGGCGTAGAAGCCGTTGCTGTCCACGGTATCCTGCGCGGGCTTTACAAAGGGACCCGCCATGGAGTCGCTGACCCGGTAGTGGACCACCCGGTCCGGCCACTGGTCGGAGAAGGCCAGATACCACTTGCCGCCGAACTGCAGCAGGCTGGGGCACTCCATGTTGGTGGCGTAGCCCATGTCGTCGGTGAAGAAGACGCCCTCAAACTTCCACTTGCTCAGGTCCGCAGAGCTGTAGCGGAGGATGACGCCGGTCTCCGGCGTTCTGGCGGTCACCAGCATCCACCAGCACTGATCCTGCTCCGCCCAGAGCACGTAGGGATCGCGGAAGTCGTTGACGGAGTAGCCCTCCTCGGCGGTGAAGCTCTCCTCGGGGTGCTTGGTCCAGCTGAGCATGTCGCTGCTGGTGGCGTGCATCACCGTCTCCTTGGGCTCCCGGAAGTCGTTGTGGCCCGTGTAGAAGGCGTGGTAGGTGCCAGCCTGATCCTTGATGACGCAGCCGGTGCCCAGGGCGATGTCCTGATCCTCGGCGGTCTCGCCATAGGGAAGCACGATGCCCGCGTCCTCGTAGCTCCAGTAGTTTTCCGTGCGCAGCAGACCCCAGGGGTGGTAGCCCAGCTTGCCGTCCCGCTGGTCGGCCAGGAAGAAGATGTTCATCTTCCCGTCGGCAAAGAAGGGCATGGTGTCGCCCACCAGGGCGTCCGTCACCGGGAAGAACACCGCCTCCGGGTGGTCCGCCTCCGTCTGCGGCTCCTTCGTCTCTCCCGGTCCCCCGCAGCCGCAGAGCAGCAGCATCAGGACCAGGAGAACACAGATTGTCTGTTTCATGGTTTTCCGCTCCTTATTTGTATTTCCGGGGAAAAATTGTGCAAATAAACTGTGCAAATGTTACATTTGCATCATAGCATAGATATATGAGAATTACAAGCTCTATTTGCAAAATAAGACAAAAAACCGCCGTTCTTGTATTGGCCGCCGCGGGAATAAAAAACGTCCCGCGGAAGGCGGAAAAGGCGCATTCTGCTCCTTGCGGGTCCTGTCTCTGCGTGATATAATTAAAAGAACAGGCAAGCGTTCCGCGCGAATTCCATTTCGGGAGGTGAGCGCCATGAATCAGGCGCTGAGCTACGTCTTTGTCCACGGGCTGTCCGGTTGGGGGAGCTATGATTCCCAATACCGGGCCCTGCCCTATTGGGGCATGCGCGGCGGAGATTTGATGGCGTCCCTGCGCAGCAAGGGCTATGCCTGCTATGCTGCCTCCGTCTCCCCCACCGGCAGCGCCTGGGATCGGGCCTGTGAGCTCTACGCCCAGCTGGCCGGAACCCGGACGGATTACGGAAGGGCCCACAGCGCGGAATACCGCCATGAGCGCTTCGGCCCGGACTTCTCGGAACGCCCGCTGATTCCCTCCTGGGACGCGCAGACCCGGCTGGTGCTTTTGGGGCACTCCTTTGGCGGCGTCACGGTGCGTTTGTTGGCCGCCCTGCTGGCGAGGGGCGACGCGGCGGAACGGGAAGCGGACGGCTCGGACCTGTCTCCCCTCTTCGCAGGAGGACTGGGAAGCCGGGTATGCAGCGTCGTCACGCTGGCGGCTCCTACCAACGGAACCACCGCCTATGAGCTGTTCCTGGACCCGGACTTTGACCCGGGACGCGTCCCGGTCCCCGCCTGGAGCAGAGGCCTGGCCCGGCTGATGTCCACGGGAACCAAGCCCCGGACGGACGGGCGCGATCCCCGGGACTACGCAGATTACGACATGGAAATCGACCATGCCCTGGCGCTGAACAGGCGGATCGGAGCCGAGCCGGAGGTCTACTATTTTTCCGTTCCCTGCAGCTTCACCGAGGCGCGGCCCGACGGCACCCATCGCCCCAAACGGGGGATGGAACCGCTCTTTGTCATGCGCTCCTGCCAGATGGGGGCCTATGCGGGAAGGACGCCCGCGGGCGTTCCCCTGGACGAAGGCTGGCGCGAGAACGACGGGCTGGTCAATACGATTTCCGCTAAAGCGCCCTTCGGCGCAGCGTCCAGAGACCTGGATCCGGCTTCCATTGCGCCCGGGATCTGGAACGTCCTGCCCACGTACAACGGGGACCACATGGCGCTCCAGGGCGGCCTGACCCACCGGCATGACGTCCTGGACTTTTACCTGGCGCTGCTGAAGCTCATCGCGGCTGCCGCGGGCGGCGCCTCCCGGGACCGATTCCGATGATCTTCCGGAAAAATTCGCCGCCGCCTGATTTCCTGTTGATTTTTAATTTTTTCGTGTTATAATAAGGGGAAAATTTTGCCGGGCGCAGGGGAGAACCGATCCGGACGCCGAATCCCGGCCGATCCGGACGCGCTCCGCCTGCCTGCCGCATCATTACAAATCACCCTAAAGGAGTATATACATTGTCTGAAAAGCTTCGCATCATCCCCCTCGGGGGACTCAATGAAATCGGAAAGAACATGACCGTGCTGGAATACGGCAGGGATATGATCGTCGTGGACTGCGGTCTGGGCTTTCCGGAGGACGATATGTACGGCGTGGATCTGGTGATCCCCGACGTCAGCTATCTCGTCAATAAACAAAAAAAGCTCCGCGGCTTCTTCATCACCCACGGACACGAGGACCACATCGGCTCCATTCCCTACGTGCTCCAGGCCGTCAACGCGCCGGTCCACGGCACCCCGCTGACCAACGGCCTGATCCGCCTCAAGCTGGAGGAGCACGGGCTCACCGATACGGTGAAGCTCGTCACCCATCAGGCCGGGGAAATCGTCCAGGCCGGCTGCTTCCAGGTGGAGTTCATCCACGTGAACCACTCCATCGCCGACGCCGTGGCCTTCTGCATCCACACCCCCGTGGGCAGGATCGTCATGACCGGCGACTTCAAGATCGACCCGACCTCCCCCGAGGGCATGGCCGACCTGGCCCGGCTGGGCGAGCTGGGCAAGGAGGGCGTCCTGGCCCTGCTCTGCGACTCCACCAACGTGGAACGCCTGGGCTACACTCCCTCCGAGTCCGTGGTCACCGAGGGCATTGACCGCCAGTTCCGGGGCTGCGACAAGCGAATCATCATCACCACCTTCGCCTCCAACATGTACCGTATTCAGTCCATTCTCAACATCGCCAAGCGCCACGGCCGCAAGGTGGCCGTCACCGGCCGCAGCATGGAGAACATCCTGAAGGTCGCCAGCGAGCTGGGCTATCTGGAAACCGCGAAGGACCTGGTGGTGGACATCAGCGAGATCAAGAACATCGCCCCCAACCGTCTGGTCATCGTGGCCACCGGCTCCCAGGGCGAGAACATGTCCGCCCTCTCCCGCATGGCCTACGACAACCACCGTCAGGTGACCATCACCGCCCTGGACCGGGTGCTGATCTCTGCCTCTGCCATTCCCGGCAACGAAAAGGCCATCGGCAAGATCATCAACGAGCTCTACCGCAAGGGCGCCGAGGTCATCTACGACAAGTCCGAGGGGCTGCACGTCTCCGGCCACGCCTGCCAGGAGGAGCTGAAGCTGATCCACGCGCTGATTAAGCCCCGCTTCTTCATCCCGGTCCACGGGGAGCAGCGGATGCTGCGCACCCATGAGAAGCTGGCCCTGCAGATGGGCATGAGCCCCAGGCGGATCTTCGTGGGCGACGTGGGCCAGGTCTTCGAGCTGACGGCCAAGACCTGCAAGCTGACAGGCGAAACCGTCCCCGCCGGAAAGGTTTTCGTGGACGGCTTCGGCGTGGGCGACGTGGGCAGCATGGTGCTGCGGGACCGCAAGCACCTGGCCCAGGACGGCATGGTGGTGGTCTGCGTCAACATCTCCGGTCTGGACGGCTCCGTCCTCTCCGGCCCGGACATCATCACCCGCGGCTTCATCTACGTGAAGGACGCCGAGGACCTGATGGAGGCCCTGCGCTACGTGGTCAGCGACACCCTGGACCACTGCCGCGTCCGGCGGATCCGGGACCACAGCACCATCAAGGCCGCCATCAAGAACGCCCTCTCCGCCTACCTCTACAAGAGCACCAAGCGGAACCCCATGATTATCCCCGTCCTGACGGAGCTGTAATAAAATTCCGCCCGGGAACGGCTGTGTAAGCCGGTCCCGGGCGGTTTTCGTTGTTCGCTTGCGCGCCGCGATTATGCCAGCGCGGCGGTGATGAGGGCCATCTTGTAGACCTCGTCGGCGTTGCAGCCGCGGCTGAGGTCGTTGATGGGGGCGTTGAGGCCCTGCAGAATGGGGCCGTAGGCGGCGAAGCCGCCCAGACGCTGGGCGATCTTATAGCCGATGTTGCCGGACTCGATGTTGGGGAAGATGAAGGTGTTGGCGTAGCCGGCCACGGGGCTGCCGGGGAACTTCAGCTGACCCACGGTGGGAGACACGGCGGCGTCAAACTGCATCTCGCCGTCGATGGCCAGGTCTGGAGCCAGCTCCTTGGCCTTGGCGGTGGCGGCCTGGGACAGCGCCACGGTGCCGCCCTTGCCGGAGCCCTTGGTGGAGAAGCTCAGCACGGCAACCTTGGGGTCGATGCCGAAGACCTTGGCGGTCTTGGCGGTCTCGATGGCCACCTCAGCCAGCTTCTCGGCGGCGGTGAAGGTCACGTTGCCTTCCTTGTCCACGGTGTCCTGGTAGTCGATGTTGATGGCGCAGTCGCCCATGGCCAGCAGCTCCTGGCCGTCCTTGCCCTCCCGGGCCATAATGAAGCAG
>JAFWTG010000016.1 GCA_017519005.1 Oscillospiraceae bacterium
CAGCCGGTCGGTCATCGGGATTTGCCTGCGGCAAATTGCGTTCGTGCCGAACGCATGGCGATCGATGATCGCCGCTACGGCGCGGTACGGCGAGACGTCATGGGCGCCGTCCCTACACAGGTCCGTAGGGGCCGATGCCCACATCGGCCCTCGTTCGCCGCAGCGGGTCGGGCGTCGGGATTTGCCTGCGGCAAATTGCGTTCGTGCCGAACGCATGGCGATCGATGATCGCCGCTACGGCATATCTGTTCCCTGTTCCCTGTTCCCTGCTCCCTGCTCCCTGTTCCCTGCTCCCAGCTTACTGACTGACCGGCAGGGAGACGGTAACCAGCGTGCCGCCGCCGGGGGCGTTTTCCAGGGTCAGCCTGCCGCCGTGGAGCTCCACGATCTGGTCGCAGACCGCGAGACCGATGCCGGAGCCCCGGGCCTTGGAGCTGCCCTTGTAGAACTTCATCTTGACGTGGGGCAGCTCCTCCTCCGGGATGCCGGGGCCGTAGTCCCGGATGCGGGTGACCACGTAATTCCCCTCCAGGCGCATGGAGGCGGTGATCTTTTTCCCCTCGCCGCCGTGCTTGGCGGCGTTGTCCAGGATGTTCAGGAAGACCTGGCGCATGCGCTCCGGGTCGCAGGAGATCTCGGGAATCTCGTCGTCGCTCTCCTCGTACTCCAGGGTGATGCCCTCCTGCCGCAGACGGCTGCCGTACATGAAGATCATATCCTCAAAGTCCGCCCGCAGGTCGCAGGGCCGGACGTTCAGGGTGAAGCGCCCGTCCTGGATGCGGGTGAATTCCAGCAGCTCCTCCACCATGGAGGTCAGGCGCTTGGCCTCGTGCAGGATGATGGTGATGCCGCGCTTGGTCTCCTCCGGGTCGGCGTCCCCCTCCAGCAGGGTCTCGCCCCAGCCGGTGATGGCGGTCAGCGGGGTCCGCAGCTCATGGGAGACGGAGGAGACGAACTCCGACTGCATCCGCTCGGCCTGGCTGACCTTGTTGGACATATCGTTGATGGTGTCCGCCAGCTCGCCGATTTCGTCGTCGTATTTCTTCTGGATCTGGACGCCGTAGCTGCCCGCCGCGATGCGCTTGGCGGTGTCGGTGATCTCCGCCACCGGCTCCAGGATGGAGCGGAAGTACATGCGGTTGCTGAAATAGACCAGGGCCAGGGCCCCCAAAGCGAAGCCCACGGCCGCCAGCATCCCCAGCAGGATATAGCGGTCGGCGTTGCGGGTGCTGGTGACGAAGCGCAGCACGCCCACCACCTGGCCGTCGGCGTAGATCATGGGCGTCGCCACGGACATGATGCGCTCGCCGGTGGAGGGGTTCTCGCCCACGTAGTAGACCGAGGACTTGGTCTCCAGGGCCTCGTGGACCTCGTTGGTCCGGACGGTCTCCTCGGCGAACAGGCCGTAGGAGGAGGCCAGAACCTCGCCCTTGCTGCCCACAAACTGCAGCTCCAGCCGGTCCCGGCCCGCGTAGTTCTGGACCAGCAGGACGCAGGAGGCGTAGCACTCGTTGTAGTCCAGGTTCAGGTAGTTGCGCAGAAAGGCTGTGGTGGTGTTGGCCTCGGCCTCCAGGCCGGAGCGCATGGTGGAATAGGTGTAGACCCCGTTCGCCGTGGAGAAGGCCACGCCCACCAGGATCACGATGACCGCCATGATGCTGAGGATATTTTTCAGCCAGCGCTGGCGGATGCCGCTGGCAAAGCGGCGTTTTTTGCGCTTCTCCTCCCGCAGCGCCTGCTTCTGCTCCGATCGCTTCAAGCTCAGGCACCCCATTTATAGCCGAAACCCCAGACCGTGGTGATGAAGGTGGGGTTGGCGGTGTCGTTTTCGATCTTGATGCGGAGCCGGCGGATGTTCACGTCCACGATCTTCAGCTCGCCGTCGTAGTCCCGGCCCCAGACGGAGGTCAGGATGTCCTCCCGGGACAGGGCCCGGCCGGGATTCTGCATGAAGAGCTTCATGATGGCGTACTCCACCTGGGTCAGCTTGATGCGCCGGCCGTCCTTCTCCAGGGTCCGGTTGCGGGTGTTCAGCACGAAGATGCCCTGGCTCAGCACCTCGGGGTCGGCGTTGGCCTCGCCGCCGATGCGCCGGTAGATGGCGTCAATCCGCGCCGTCAGCTCCGCCGGGGAGAAGGGCTTGGTGACGTAATCGTCGGCCCCGGTCATGAGGCCGGTGACCTTGTCCATCTCCTGGGTGCGGGCCGTCAGCATGATGATGCCGATGACCTTGTTGGTGGCGCGGATGTTGCGGCAAACCTCGAAGCCGTCCATGTCGGGCAGCATGATGTCCAGGATGGCCACGCCGACGTCCGGATTCTCCCGGAGCTTTTCCAGGGCCTCGGCTCCGGTGCCGGCCTCGATGGCGTCGTAGCCCGCCCGGCGCAGATTGATGACCACGAAGCTGCGGATGCTGACCTCGTCCTCCAGAATCAAAACTTTTTTCATATCGTTCTACCTCTCATGAAAGATGGTCTTTCGTTCTCAACGCGGGCGCTAACGGCGCTCGCGCTTGCTTATCCTTCGTTTCCGGGCAGCAGGTCCACCGAGATGAAGCTGAACCGGGCCCGGAGCTGCTCCTCGTCCAGACCGGCGTCTTCGGAAAGCCGCGCCGCGTAGCAGACGTCGCCCCGCTGCGCCAGCAGGAAGCGCCCGTCCCGGGTGCTCATGGCCTGGGCCTGCTCGCCGGTGAAGGCGTAGACCGTCGCCAGGACGGTGCGGCTGCCGTCCGCCTCCCAGCGGGAGAGCTCCGTGCCCGCCGGTTCGCCCTCGCCGCGGCGCTTGGTGACGCAGAGCTCCCGGCACCACTGCTCCGGCAGGAAGAGGAACCAGCCCTCCGCGAAATTGTGGTAGGTGTTCATCTTATCGGTCCGGGTTCCGTCGGCGGCCAGACTGTACCAGATGATGCGGTACTGGCCCTCGGAGGCGGCGTCGCCCTCAATGGCGGTGAGCGGGAGGGTGTCGGGCAGCTCGATGGCACCGTCGCCGTCCACGTCGGTGGAGTACACGTAGTAGTTGCGGACGGTCTGGGAGCTCTGGCCGCTCTCGGCGTTCTGGGTGATGTTGGTGAAAACGTCGTTCACCAGGGAGAAGACGTCGGTGATCAGGTTGTTCTCATCGAAGGCGCTGGCCACGAAGACCGCCGGGACGCCCGGGGCAAGATTGCCAGTGAGCAGGCGCTTGACGGAGTCCGCCCCGGTGGAGAGGCTGGCCTCCACATCCTTGGTCAGCTCCCCGTCCCGGAAGCGGTAGAGGGCCGCGCTGGCCCGGAGGCCGTCGCTGTTGGCCCGCAGAACGAAGATATCCGAGCGCTGGTCGCCGTCCAGGTCCGAAACGGTGAAGGCGGTGTAGCCGCTGCTCATCAGCTCCGTGGTGAGGCCGTCGGTCATGGTGTAGACGCTGAGGAACTGCTGGACCTGCTCGCCGATGCGGCGGGAGAGCAGAATCTCCTGCCCCGGCTGGCCGTCGATCTGGGCGTACTGGACGGAGTCGAAGGCGGTGCCGTCCCCCTCCAGGGTGCAGGAGAGGACGAAGCGCTCCTCCTCCCGGCGGAGGATCAGGAGCTTCAGGGGCCGCTCCCCCTCCAGCTTGCAGAAGACCAGGACCTCCTCCAGGCCGTCGCCGTCCAGGTCCACCTGCTGGATGGCCTGGCGGTTTGCGCCGGAGACCGGCGCGCTGTAGCTGCCGCTGCCCAGAGCCGTCTCCACGGCGGTCTGCAGCTCCCGGTACTCCCTGGAGCGCTGGGGCAGGGCGTAGAGATCGTCGCTGTCGAAGGAATAGCAGCCCGTCATCAGCAGGAGGAGCAGGAGCAGCGGAAGGATGATTTTCAGCTTCATAGAATTTCCTTTCGGAAGTAAGTATCGAGCGGAATCCGCCGCGCGCCGACGCCAGGGGCGGCGCGCCGGTCGGGGACGGAGCACAACAAGATATAGCCGCAGAACTACGCATTTTATCAAAATATAGTATAACACAAGACGGTTAAAAAGTGTAGCATTATTTTATGAATTTTGTAACTTTTTTCCGTGCCTCCGCCCCGACGGCAGGCGGCCGCGCCGCCTCAGACTGTCAAAGAACTGCCTCCATCCAAATGATCCGAATGCAGGATGAATTGAAAATTGAAAGTTGAAAATTGAAAATGGGGGTGTTTTGCAGATTGCCATCTGCAAAACGGAAAAAGAAAGCTCGAAACCCGGCCATTTTCCACTGTATCGGGGATAAC
>JAFWTG010000017.1 GCA_017519005.1 Oscillospiraceae bacterium
AAGGTGGTCGGCGGAGAGTAAAAAACTTTCCCTTGTTTCGGCTCGTAAGGGCAAAAACAAGGGAAAATACATAAGGTTGGAACACAAGATAGGCGAAATGCCTTGAAAATACAGCGTTTTCAGAGGGTTTAACAGATAAATTGGAATTTGACAAAACGACGATGTACGACGAATTGATCCGAATGTATCACCCGGGGCTGCCGCCGCTGCTGGCGGAGCTGGCCGGGACGCCGGCAATGGAGCGGCTGAAGCAGGTGGGAATGAACTGCGGCTGTGAGTACACGGCCTTTCCCCGCTTTGCGGAGGGCGGCTCCTATTCCCGCTGGCTCCACAGCCTGGGAGTCGGGCTGATCGTCTGGCACTTCACCGGCGACCCGGCCCAGGCCGCCGCGGGCCTGCTCCACGACGTCGCCACGCCCACCTTCGCCCACGTGGTAGACTTCCTGCGGGGCGACTATCTGGTGCAGGAGGCCACGGAGGACGGAACCCGGGAGCGGATCGAAGAGAGCCCGGAAATTCAGGCCGTGCTGGCCCGGTACGGGCTGACCACGGAGGCGGTCTGCGACTACCACCGCTACCCCATCGCGGACAACGACAGCCCCCGGCTCTCGGCGGACCGGCTGGAATATACCTTGGGCAACTCCCTGCGTTGGGGCTTTTTGAACCGGGAAGAGATTGCGGCCATTTATAACGATCTGCAGGCGGGCATCAACGAGGAAGGCGCACCGGAACTGGTCTTCGGTCATTCTGAGCCCGCGGCGGCCTTCGCCCGGGCAGCGCTGGAATGCGCGAAAATCTACGTCTGTGACGCGGACCGCTATTCCATGCAGGCTCTCTGCGAGCTCCTCGGGAAAGCACTGAAAAGCGGCGTCCTCTCCCCTGCCGATCTGGACGGCACGGAGCCGCCGCTGATTGCGAAGCTGGAGGCCTCCCCCCTGGCGGCGGACTGGCAGGCCTTCCGGTCCATGAACCGGACCCTGCTGGCCGACGCGCCGCCGGACGCCCGCCCCTGGCGGCAAATCCCCGCCAAAAAGCGGCGGATCGATCCGCTGGCGGAGGGAATGGGCCGTGTCTCCGCCTGGGATGACGGGTTTCGGGCAGATCTCGCTGACTTCCTCTCCCGGAAGCAGGACGAATGGCTTTTAGGTATTTGCGGGGAGTAAGCAGAAACAAGCACGAATTGCTGCCCACAATCAACAAGAGGACTGAAATTCATGCAGTACAAGAAAACTATCCATGCAGTGCTGAGAAGATTGTTGACCATCATTTTTGCTGTGATCCTGAGTACACCGTTTGCTGGATGTGAGAGCGTTTCTCCCCGACCGGATATTTCTGTCAAGGAGATGGAACGGACCTATCTATCGAATCAGGCGGATTTCAATGCGGTTCAAAAGCTGATCGGTCAGTTGTTTCCTGACGAGCCGAGCGATGTCAGCGACAGAAGTACGATTCGTATTGCAAGGACGGATGCAGACGCTGGGAATACGGACGGAACAATGACGGAATCCCTGACCATAACCACGTTCGAGACTTCGATCAGCGAAGATCAGCGTTTGGCGCTTCTGAAGGCGGCCGAGCCTCTGTTTGAGCAAAGCCCTATTTTTTGCATTTTCGCAAATGATATTGAGCTCTATTTTTATTTTTACGAAGAGTGGGGTTATGAGCATTACCTTGCCTATCGGGAGGATGGAAGTGTCCCCGGCGGGTCTTTCGGCACCATCCAAGACAGCAAAGAAATCGCACCGAATTGGTATTCTGTCATCGCCCATGACTGATAATCCCCGGAGTTCAGATCGCAGAACCAAGAAAAGAAAGAAGTAATAAGGGATTGGCGTGTCGATGCCGATCCCTTATTATTTCTTTCTTCTTCCTTCTTACTTGTAACCGTCTGCCTCGGGTGGGCGCTCCATGAGCGTCCCTACGGGATGGGTGCGGATCGGATAGGCACTCAGAGAACGCCCCGCAGGGCTTATGCCGGCAGATTGCCGGCGCTACATATTGGCTAGCGCTGCATTTTGGCCGGCAGATTGCCGGCACAACCTTTTTACTCCCCGTCCAGAACGTTGATGCAGGCCTGGAGCACGTCGCGGGCGATGGGGGCGCAGGTAGAGCTGCCGGCGCCGCCCTCCTCCACGATGACGATGAAGGCCAGGGGGTATTTCTCGCTGTCCAGGAAGCCGGCGAAGGTGGCGGTGTTGGCGTCGGAGCCCACCTCGGCGGTGCCGGACTTGGCGCAAACCTCCGCGCCGGGAATGTCCACGGAGGCGTACATCTTCTGCACGTTGTGGCGCATCAGCTCCTTCAGGGTCGCCGCGGCCTCGTCGGAGAGCATGCGGGGCGTTTCCTTCGTCCCGGCGGCGTAGCTCTGCTTGCCGCCGCTCTCGGCGCCGGACACCAGATAGGGCTCCGCCGCCCGGCCGCCGCCGCCGATGGCCCCCATGAAGACCATGTACTGGCAGGGGTTCACCAGGTCGGTGTACTGGCCGACGGCCGCCGACGCCAGGTCGTTGTCCGCCGCGTCGGAGAGATCGAACTTGCCACGGCTGGTGGTGATGCCGTCCAGCTCGATGCTTTCGGTGAGGCGCTCCGCCTCCGCCTGGGCGCTCAGCGCGTCCTTGCCCATGCGCAGGGCGATTTCGGAGAAGGCGCAGTTGCAAGAGTTCGCCAGCGCGTCCCGCAGGCTCTGCTCCCCGTGGGCCTTGGTGCAGCTGATCCGCTGGCCGTTGATGATCCGTTCGCCGGTGCAGGTGAAGCGCTCCTCCCGGAGTCCGGGGAGCTGGTCCAGGGCGGCGGCCAGAGTGGTCAGCTTGAAAATGGAGCCGGGCGTGTAAGCGGCGTGGAAAAAGCGGTAGATATATACCCCGTCATAGCGTCCGTCCGCGTTGTCGGTCTCCAGATCCGGCGGGTCCAGGGGGTCGAAGGTGGGACCCGAGAAGGCGCAGAGAATCTCGCCGGTTTTGTAGTTGTAGACGCCCACGGTCCCCTTGCGGCCGTTCATGGCCTGCATCGCGACGGCCTGGACCTGGGCCGAGACCGTCAGCCGCAGCTTGCCGCCGCTGCGCTCCATGGCCGCGGTGCCGTTGAGCTTGTCGTAGCCGAAAAGCTTTGACGCATAGGCCCGCAGGACCCGGGCCGGGATGTTGCCCGCCCGATCCCCCAGCAGATGGAGGGTGGCGCGGCGAACGGTCTGGCTTTCCGCGTAGGCCTGCTTGGTCTCGGAGCTGTAGAGCACCGTGCCGCTGCGGTCCAGAATCTCGCCGGTATCCAGCCGTCCGTTGGTGTAGACGTGGGGCGAGCCGGTGAAGGAGACCCAGCGGTCCGCGTAGAGGAAGTAGCGGATCACGAAGGTCAGGACGCCGAAGAGCAGGAAGCAGGCCAGGATCAGACAGAAGAAGGTGCGTTTGGCAATGCTTTTCACTTCTTGTCACCTCCCTGATCGGAGAGCTTGACGGCAAAGCTGGCGTTCTGCCGGGTATCGCAGGCCTTGATGAAGGCCAGCAGGCCCCAACAGGACATCATGCTGGAACCGCCGTTGGAGACAAAGGGGAAGGTCACGCCCGTCAGGGGCAGGAAGTCCACGGTGCCGAAGACGTTCAGAATGGTCTGGACGATGAGGATGGACATGGCCGCCGAGGCTCCGATGGTGTAGAAGCTGGAGCGGGCCACCTTGGCCGAGCGCACCACAAAGAGGCCCAGCATGGCCAGGGCAAAGATCATCAGCACGGCCATGACGAGACCCCACTCCTCGCTGACGAAGGCGAAGACCAGGTCCGTATCAGAGGCCCCCTCCCCCGCCATATAGCGGAGCCAACCGTCGCCCAGGCCCAGGCCAAAGATGCCGCCCGCGGCGATGCACATGAGGGAACGGGTCTGCTGGAAGCCCTTGTTGAAGGAGTCCTCCCAGATGTGCCCGTAGCCCGCAAAGCGCTCCGCCACGTGGGTAATGTGCTTAACGGCCAGGGCCGCGGCCCACACCAGCACGATCAGCATCCCGACGCCAACGATTATCAGTACCGCGCTTGGGTAGGAGCTGGAGCGCAGCAGGGCGATGGCCAGGAAGCCCACGAAGAAGATGGCCGCCGCCCCGAAGTCGTTGAGAATCACCAGACAGCCGCCGATGAAGGCGGTGTAAATGACGAAGCCCCAGAGATTGCGCCGGGTGACGATGCGTTCCATGGTGGAAGCGCCGGCCAGGATGAAGCAGATCTTTACCAGCTCCGAGGGCTGGAAGGAAAAGCCGCCGATGAAGATCCAGTTCCGGGCGCCGTTGACGTTCCGGCCCAGGACCAGGTTCGCCAGAAAGAGCAGGATGCCGGCGGCCGCCGCCGCGTAGCGGAGCTTCTTGGCGGTCTCCAGATCCCGCAGACAGAAGCCCAGGAAGAGGAAGATGGCGATGCCGATGCCCATGGCGATGAGCTGCTTGTACATCTCCCCCGGACTGCCGGAGGCGCAGACTCCCAGGCCGATGCTCATGAGGAAGAAGGCGATGGTCTCGATCTCAAAGCCGGAGCGCTTCAGAAGCTTCTGGCCCACGAAGAGGGTCCACTGAACGCCGATCAGAATGCCGTAGGCCGTGATCACCGTCATGCGGGCCTCGGGGCGGTTGAAGACCAGCTCCAGGGCTGCCAGCATCTGGAAGACCGTCAGCAGCACCAGGGTCAGACCGGGGCTGTTGCCCTTGCCGGCCTTGGTGCGGGAGTTGGCCTGCAGGCGGGCCTCCTCTTTGGATACGGGCTCCAGGACCATCTCCAGGCCGGCCAGGCTGATGGTATCGCCGTAGCGGACCCGGGCAGAGAGAATCTTGCTGCCGTTGATCTCCACCTTGCCCTTGGCGCCGATGTCCGTGAGGGTCCAGCCGCCGTCGTCCAGACGGGTGAGGACCGCGTGGTTCTTGGACACGGTGGCGAAGTCCAGCACGATGTCCGCGCTCTTCTTGCGGCCCAGGAGGTTCTCCCAGTGGGTCACGGGCAGCAGCTCCCCGGTGGCCAGCCGCAGCCAGGCCCAGACCTCCGGCTCCCGCCGGAATCCCAGCAGGGATTTGGCGCTGCGAACCACGATGAACAGCGCCAGCACCGGCAGGCTCAGGCGCAGCACCGCGTGATAGACCGAAAGCAGGGTGAAGCCCTCGGGACCGCGGAAAAAGTCAAGTAAGATACTCATAGTATTCTCCTGTGGAAAAATCGGTTTATGAAAAGCCGGCGGCCCTTGGGCGCGCCGGCTTTCCGATCACAGACGGCTTACGCCTCCGGGTCCTCAAATTCAAAATCCTCGTCCGGGTCGTATTCCGTCTCGAAGGTGTCGCCGCTGTAGAAGACGGTGGGTTCCCCAAATTCCTTTTCGTATTGCTCCAGGTCTTCCACGACCAGAATTGAATAGTAATCGCCGGTATTCAGCGTGAGGTTCTTCTTTTTCAACGAGTTGTTGACGGCCTCGGTGCAGAGGGCGTAGATGACCGTGAACACCGGAACGCCCACCAGCATGCCGGGAAAGCTGAAGACCGAGCCGAAGAAGGTGATGGAAAACAGCACCCAGAAGCCGGAGATGCCCATGCGGCCGCCGAGAATCTTGGGGCCGATGAAGTTGCCGTCCACCTGCTGGAGGATGATCTCGAAAATCAGGAAGATCAGCGCCTGGCTGGGACTCTGCAGGAGGATCAGCACCCCGCCGATGACGATGCCGATCAGCGGGCCGAAGAAGGGAATGATGTTGGAAATCCCGACAAAGGTGGAGGAAATCAAGGCATAGGGCAGCCCCAGAATCAGCATACCGATATAGGAAATCAGGCCGATGATGAAGGAGTCGATGACCTTGCCCACCATGAAGCCGCCGAAGCTCCGGTTGGTGAAGCGGCCGATCTCAAAGAGCTTGTTGGCCCACCTGCCCTTGAACACCGCCACCATGAATTTCTTGAACTGGGAGATATAGCGCTCCTTGTCGATCAGCAGATAGACCGACACCACCAGGCCGACGATGACGTTGAGCAGTCCCTTGCCCACGTCGTAGGCGCCGGAGACCACGCTGCCGATGGTGGAGAACAGGTCGATCTTCTCAGTGATCCACTCCTGGAGGGCCCGCAGCGGATCGTTCTCCACCAGCCAGTTCTCCAGCGGCGTCCCCTGCAGGGTCCGGCTGAGCCAGCCGGTGATCTGGTCGTAGTATTTCTGGAGGTTTTCGGGGCTGAAGGTCGTGGTGATGGATTCGTAGAGCTCCGGCAGCACCATGGCCAGCAGGCCGTAGATGATGGCCAGGAAGGTCAGCACGGCCAGCAGAACGCCCAGGATGCGGCTGAGCTTGTTGACGGTCCGCTCGGTCATATTGGTGCGGCCCAGGAGCTTTTTCACCAGCTTTTCAATCAGCTTCAGGATCGGGTTCATGACATAGGCAAAGACGAGGCCCCAGATCACGAAGGAGAAAAAGGAGATAATCTTCTTGAACGCCTCAAAAACGATGCCGATATTGACCAGCGCCACGATAAACAGCGCGCTGAGGATGATGACCGTGAGCAGCGTCAGACCCAGCCGGAAATACTGACTGTCTTTTTTGAGCAAGAATGCCACCTCCTTCTTTTTTATTTCAACCTATATATTAGCACATTTTTCTCCGTTCGTCAACGGAAAAAAGCGTTCCGCAGGCGCTTTCAAAAGGAATGCGCTCTTGTTTGCGCGCACAGCTTGAAAAGCGTGCGGATTTGTGATATACTTTATTTTGAAGGATTATTGTTTCCTCCTGGAAACGAAACCATTTGACGGGAGCGTGAAAGCGGATGCGAAACAACGTACTGCGCATGACGGCGCTGGCGTTATGCTTGCTGCTGGTTTGCGGGAGTCTCAGCGGCTGCGGCCGGGAGCCCGGACCCGCAAGCAGCGCCGCGGCATCGACAGGCGAGACGGAAAGCCATAGCGGCGGCGCGGCCGTGGAGCCGGGTCTGGTTCGGCTTGCGCTCAGCGAGACAATCAGCACCCTTGACGTACATCAGAACACGGCGGATTATATGATCCCGCTCAACATCTACGAGCGGCTCTTTGACATCCGCGTGGAGGACGACGGCTCCACCGGCCTGGCAAACGGTCTGGCGGAGGATTGGTCCGTATCGGACGACGGCCTGCGCTATCGCTTCACGCTGCGCGGCGACGCCTTCTTCTCCGACGGGACGCCGGTCAGGGCCTCGGACGTGGCCTTCACCTTTACGCGCATGCTGGCGCTGCCGGAGAGCCGACAGACGGACTTCGCGGACATGATCCTCGGC
Source organism: Oscillospiraceae bacterium (assembly GCA_017519005.1). GTDB lineage: Bacteria > Bacillota > Clostridia > Oscillospirales > Oscillospiraceae > JAFRPC01. The sequence goes on from JAFWTG010000017.1 coordinate 7,247, forward strand.
GCCGAGGCTGTGATGGAGGGCCGGAGCGATCAGCTGGATGGCATTCGCGTTCTGGGCGACCGTGAGCTTGAAATCACGCTGTCGGAGCCCTACGCGGGCTACCTCTATCAACTGGCGACGCCGTCCTGCAGCATTTTCAGCGAGAAATGCGTCCGCGAGGCGGGCGACGGCTTCGGCCTCTCGGCGGAGCATACCGTCGGCTCCGGCCCCTATCGGGTGACGGAATATACGGATACCCGGATCGTTCTGGAACGCAATCCATATTACCGCTGCCGGGAGGGCGAGGAGCTGACGGTCAATCGGGCGGAGTTTCTGATTCTGCCCCCGGCTCTGATCGACAGCAAGTTCCGGAACGGCGAGCTGGACCTGCTGGACCTGAGCCGCGTCAATCCGGAGGCTGTCGAAACGGTCTATCAGGCCGAAGCGTGGAAGGACCGGCTGATCTCCTACAACCGGGTGGAGGTCCAGTACATGATGCTGAACGTGGAAGCGCCTCCCCTGAACGACGTCCGAATTCGGAAGGCGGTGCAGCTGGCAATCAACCGTCAGCGCATCCTTGACGAGCTGTTCAACGGCGACGGCAGTCTGGTGGACGGCATTTTCCCGCGCGGGCTGATCGGATTCACGGAGGAAAACCAGGGATGGCTGCAGTACGATCCGGAGGCCGCCGCCGCGCTCGTCAGTCAGGTGCCGGAGGCGAAGAATTACCGGCTGGAGCTGGCGGCAAACTCCCAGAGCGAAATCCGGACCCTGCGAATGCTTGAGATGATCCGTGAGGATTTGAGCAGAGCGGGCCTGACGGTTTCCGTCGTCAGCTACGACGACGAGAGCCGCATGTATCTGAGACAGCAGGGCGTGCTGATGGCCTACACCGGGGAATGGAGCGCGGATTTTAACGATCCGGACAATTTTATCTATAACTTCTTCGGCAGCCGGGCGAAAACCCGTTTCCGCTCCGGCAACTACGGCGACGAGGCTGTGCTGAGCCGGATCGCCGCGGCGCGTACGATCCAGGACCCCGAAAAGCGGCTGGCGGAATACGCGGAGCTCGAACGCATTCTGATTCGCGACGAAGCGGTCTGGGTGCCGCTGTTCTCGACGGTCCACAAGTTCATTCTGGGCGTGCGTCTGGAGCGATTCACCCCCTTCTGGGCCGGCTGGGGCTCTCTGTACCTGAAGGACGTCGTTCTGAAACCTGCGGCCCGCTGACGCGCCGCGGCGAAGATAGGAGGTTCGTATGAAAGAAAGCCTACGCGCAAAGATTTTCAGAATGAACATCGTTCTGATCACCGTGGCGCTGGTGCTCTCCGCGGTGCTCGGGGTTTATCAGCTGCGGCATTACGCCGACCTGATGGAGCAGGCGAATCGGAATCAGAACACGCTGATCGTGGATTCACTGTCGGACTCCATGCGAAGCATGGCGACGGAGAGCTTCCAGAAATACGTGGTGTCCGAGGCAAAAATCATCGACGGCGAGTTCTGGACCATGCGGCACGACCTGGAAATCCTTGCAAAGCAGGTCCAGATGGTCCTGGAGGAGCCCTCGGCCTACTCCCCGGTGGAGGTGCCGCTTCCCTCTCAGGCGGACGCGGGCAAGCTGTCGCTGCAGCTGCTCTACTCCGACCGTGCCGACAAGAACGATCCGGAGCTGAAGGAGCAGATCCTGCGGATCGGCGGCCTGCGAAACATGATGCTGGAGATGGTGGCCGGCGGCGAAACGATGCTGGACTGCATGGTGTCGCTGCCGGGCGGCGCCAGCATTATCGTGGACAAAACCCCGGAGGGCAAGCTGGGTCCCGACGGGGAGCCCCAGTTCTACAACGCCTATCGGCGTCCCTGGTACGCGGGCGCCATCGTCCACGAGGGAACCTACTTCACGCCGGTCAACGTGGACAATTATTTTGACACCTACGAGGTCATGGCGGGCGTTCCGGTGTACGTGAACGGCGAGCTGGCGGCGGTGTGCGGCGGCTCCGTCATGCTGGATTCCTTCGCGGATATCATCGCCAACGCCACGCTGGGCGAGCACTCCGATACCTGCCTGATCAACGAAAACGGCAACATGATCTACTCCTCCAGAACCGACGGCGAGCTGGGAATGGTCGGCGTGGAGCTGAAAAGCCTGCTGTCCGGCAGCAACGTGGAGCTGGTGGCGCTGGTCCACGAGGCCCTGAAGGGAGACGTGGGCTTCTCTCTGGTGGAGGTGGACGGAGAGAAAACCTACGTCGCCTACGCGCCGATCAACACGCTGGGATGGACCCAGCTGCTGTGCATCTCCCAGGAGCATCTGAACGAGACCGCCTATCTGCTGGCGGAAAAGACGGACGCCGTGATGGAGGAATCCATCCGGGAGCTGCGCAGCAACGAGGGGCGGACCGTGCTGACGACCCTGATCATCGCCGTGGTGATGCTGATTCTGGCGGGAATCCTGTCGCTGGTATTCTCCAAGCGGCTGGTGGACCCCATCAAGAAGATGACCCTCCGCGTTTCGGAGATGCAGGGCGACGATATGAGCTTCCAGGTGGAGGACGTGCTGCTGACCGGCGACGAGATTGAGGTTCTGGCCCGGGCCTTCGCGAATATGTCGGAGAAAATGCGGGGCTACGTCCGCGAGATCGTGAATATCACCTCCGAAAAGCAGCGGCTCGACACGGAGCTCTCCGTCGCCGCCGATATTCAGCTGAACATGTTGCCCAGCGAGTTCCCCGCCTTCCCGGAACGCAGGGAGTTTGACCTGTACGCGGTGATGGATCCCGCCAAGGAGGTCGGCGGAGATTTCTACGATTTCTTTCTGATCGACGACGATCATCTGGCGCTGGTAATCGCAGACGTGTCCGGCAAGGGCGTGCCGGCCTCGCTGTTCATGGTGATTTCCAAGACGCTGATCAAGAACGTGACCCTCACGGGTCTCTATGGCAGCCCGGCGGAGATTCTGAAGGAGGTCAATGACCGCCTGTGCGAGGGCAACAAGGATGATATGTTCGTCACGGTCTGGCTGGGCATTCTGACGATCTCCACCGGCGAGCTGGTCTCCGCCTGCGCGGGCCACGAGTATCCGGTCTTTTATCGAAGGGGGCAGGGCTTCGTGCTGGAGCACGATCCCCACGGTCTTGCTATGGGCGTCATGGACGGCTCCCTGTACCGCAACGTGAAGTGGCACCTGAACCCCGGCGATCTGCTGTTCCTCTATACGGACGGCGTTCCGGAGGCGAACAACCGGGATGAAGAGCTGTTCGGCAACACGAGAATGCTGAGCGCGCTGGAAAAGAGTATGCGGACAGCCCGGGAGGCCGGCGAGTCCGGCAGGCCGGATCTTCAGGTCTTCCTTCGTTCCGTGCGTGGGGAGATCGACGAATTTGCCGGCGACACGCCGCAGTTTGACGATCTGACCATGTTGTGCGTCGATTACCGGGGCGGAGGCTCCGATCCAAAGCCTTGAGCCAAGGCTTCGATTCGTTCCGGTCCGGGACCGTCCCCCGCTTTCCCCCTCCCCTGCCGGAATGCCACGCGCTTCGATCAGAAAGAAAAAGCGCCCTGAAAAGGGCGCTTTTTCGATACGGATTATTTGAAATCAGTCCTTGACAATCTCCTTCAGCCCACCGGCCAGGGCGGCGAGGCCCTGCATGTCGCTGGGGATGATGAGCTTGGTGGCCTGGCCGTCGGCGACCTTCTGCATGGCCTCCAGGGACTTCAGCTTGATGACCTGGGCGTTGGGGTTGGCCTCGTTCAAGAGCTTCAGGGAGTCGGCGGTGGCCTTCTGCACGGCCAGGATGGCCTGGGCCTGGCCCTCGGCCTTGAGGATGGCAGCCTGCTTCTCGGCCTCGGCCTTCAGAATGGCGGCCTCCTTCTCGGCACTGGCCTTCAGAATGGCGGATTCCTTCTGGCCTTCGGCCACCAGGATGGCGGAGTGCTTCTGGCCCTCGGCCTGCAGGATGGCCTGACGGCGGTCACGCTCGGCCTTCATCTGCTTCTCCATGGAGTTCTGGATGTCGGCGGGAGGCAGGATATTCTTCAGCTCGACGCGGTTGACCTTGATGCCCCAGGGGTCGGTGGCCTCGTCCAGGATCGCGCGCATCTTGGTGTTGATGACGTCGCGGGAGGTCAGGGTCTGGTCCAACTCCAGGTCGCCGATGATGTTACGCAGCGTGGTGGCGGTGAGGGTCTCCATGGCGATCATGGGCTGCTCGACGCCGTAGGCATACAGCTTGGGGTCGGTGATCTGGAAGTAGACGACGGTGTCGATCTGCATGGTGACGTTATCCTTGGTGATCACGGGCTGGGGAGGATAGTCCAGAACCTGCTCCTTCAGAGAGACCTTCTTGGCAATCCGGTCCAGGAAAGGAGTCAGGACGTGGAAGCCGACGCCCCAGACGGTGCGGAACGCGCCCAGACGCTCAATGACGTAGGCGTGGGACTGCTTGACCACGTGGATGTGCTTGGCAATGATGCCGAGGAAGATGAGAACGACGACTGCGATGATGATGATGGTTACGGGTTCCATTGATTAATCCTCCTGTTGATTGATTTGATAAATCAGACTTCACGGACAAACGCGGGCGTGACGATGGCCTTGACGCCTTCCACAGACTGCACGCTGACGACCATACCGGCCGGGATGCGGGAGCCGTTGGCGGATCGGGCCGTCCAGAACTTGCCCTCCAGCTTCACGGTGCCGGTACCCGCCAGGTTATCGATGGTCTCCATGACCACGGCCTCCTTGCCGATCATGGCGTCCACATTGGTGCGGGTCTTGAGCGGTTCCACGTATTTCCGCAGGAATGGGCGCATCAGCAGAAGCATGACGAGAGACACCGCCGCGAAGAGCAGGACCTGCAGCCAGATCGCTGCGCCCAGCAGATTGGCGACCAGCGCCGTCAGCGCGCCGACAACGAACCAAACGCAGACCAGGGCCACCGTCTCAAGCTCTACGAAGAGGAAGGCGATTGCTAATACGATCCATAAGATAAGCATATTGGTTGTCCTCCTTTCTCAGATATTTTACCTTTTTTTCATAGCCTTGTCAATGGGGCGAATGAATTATGTAATGAAAAAACCCATGTGCAGGCCTGCGCCTTCACATGAGTCTCGCATTTCAAGGCAGCCCGACGGGACGGACCCGTGTGATGACGATACTGCCTCCGCGGACAAGGCCGCGGTACTACTCCCTCAAGAGCATATTTGATTGTATTGATATTATACCACTCCCCTTGCGTTTGTCAAGTATCTCCGCCAAAAAAATTCGGAACGTTTGCAACGCTGCGCAAAGCCTCCACAGCGTTGCAAAAACACTTGCGGAGCAGCGCTGATTACTGCTGGAATTACTATCTCGCCATCTGACGCCGCAGCCCGCGTCAAGCGGTTGAGTGAAGCGGCAATCATAAGTGATTTTGCTAATTCAGCAGTTCAAGAAAGACAATTCTTGAGAATGAAAAGCGCTTGATATGGAAAACAAAGAATGAGCACAAATTGAGCGTAATATGAGCGTTGACGGAGCGCAACGGCGGCCTCCATGGCGGATTTCGCTGAAAAACGGCGAAAAACAGAGAAAAACCTTGAAATCCGGAGATTTCAAGGTTGATTCTCTGGCAGGGGCACAAGGACTTGAACCCTGAGCCTACGGTTTTGGAGACCGCCGCTCTACCAATTGAGCTATACCCCTATGTGGTGGGCCTTCGGGGACTCGAACCCAGGACCGACCGGTTATGAGCCGGCTGCTCTGACCAACTGAGCTAAAGGCCCGCAGACCGTCCCGGTTGCCGGAAGCCTCTCCGCGGCCGGAACAAGGGTATTATATACGATGATCCGGAAAAAATCAACTGTTTTTTTTGATTTTTCAGATTTTTGTAATTCCTCGCTGTTCTTTCCCAGATTTTTCTTGCCATTCCGCCGGAATCCGTCTATAATAGATATGATTTTCAAGTATGCTGGGAGTATATGGATGCTGAACGACTTTACTTTTTCCGTCCCCTGCCTGTTCGGGCTGGAAGGGCTTGTGGGCGACGAGCTGAAACGGCTGCAGATGGACAACGTGCGCGTGGAGAACGGGCGCGTGCTCTTTGACGGCGGCGTCGGAGCCCTGGCTGCGGCCAATCTGCGAATGCGGATGGGCGAGCGGGTCCTGCTTCGGCTGGGAGTCTTCCCTGCCCGCAGCTTTGAAGAGTTGTACCAAGGTGTTCGGGCTCTTCCCCTGGAGGATTTCATCCCCAGAGACGGAAAGTTTCCCGTCAAGGGACACTGTCTGAGCTCCCAGCTCCACTCTGTTCCAGACTGCCAGGCCATCGTCAACAAAGCCGCCGCGGACCGGCTGGGCGCGCACTACGGATTGAAGCGGCTGCCCGAGACCGGAGCCCTCTATCAGCTCCAGTTCTCCCTCATGAAGGACGTCTGCGAGCTCTTCCTGGACTGCAGCGGCGCGGGCCTTCACAAGCGGGGCTACCGGGCCGTCGGGAACGACGCGCCCCTGCGGGAGACTCTGGCCGCCGCCATGGTGACGCTGGCTCGCTACCGAGGCAGGGACTTCTTCTGGGACCCCTTCTGCGGCAGCGGCACGATCGTGATCGAGGCGGCCCTGATCGCGCTGAATCGCGCGCCCGGTCTGAACCGGAGCTTCTCCGCCCAGAGCTGGGGCTTCGTGCCGGAAAGCGCCTGGGCGCAGGCCAGAGAGGCCGCCAGGGAAGCGGAGTTCCGGGGCGAATACCGGATTCTCGGCTCCGACAAGGACCCGGACAGTCTCAATATCGCAATCTCCAACGCGAAAAAGGCAGGCGTCGGCAAGCTGATCCGCTTTGAGGAGGCCGACGCCACCAAGCGGGACCTGCCTGCGGAGAAGGGCGTCATCGTCTGCAATCCCCCCTACGGGGAGCGGATGCTGGAGCAGCGCAGCGCCCAGCGGCTGTACCAAGCCCTGGGAAAGCACCTGCGCTATGCCGACGGCTGGCAGAAGTTCATCATCTCCTCGGAGCCGGAATTTGAGCACTACTTCGGCAAGCGGGCCGACAAGAAGCGGAAGCTCTACAACGGCATGATCCAGTGCAATCTCTTTCAGTATACGGGGAAGAGGCAATAGGCATCAGGCCCGCCTGTAGCGCGGGCAATCTGCCCGCCCGTTCTTTCCCGCTCAGAAGGGAGATCAAGGATCAAACACGCCTGTAGGGACAAGCATTGCTTGTCCGCCGTCCCCCGCTCGGACGGGTAGTGCAAAATGCAAAATGAAAGAGAAGCGTCCAGTTCAGCCGCATCTACCGCAAAACCGGCGATTAACGACCCTTCAGCTTCTCTAGATTATATTGTATCAAACAAACTTGACCATGTCAAGGGAGATCGGCAGTAATGAAACATTTATTCATTATCAATCCAGCGGCTGGAAAGTATGACCACACGGAGGAGCTTTCGGCAAAGATCAAGGCGCTCTGCGAGGACCGGGGACTGGACTATGCGATTCGCGTCTCCCAGCGGCCCGGGGACTGCACCGCCATCGCCAGGGAGGCCGCAGCCTCCGGGGAGGAGACCCGCCTCTATGCCTGCGGCGGCGACGGCACCCTGAACGAGGTGGTCTGCGGCGCGGCGGGGGCGGCCAATCTGGCCGTAACCCACATGCCCTGCGGCTCCGGCAACGACTTCATCAAGAACTTCAACGAGCCCGCCGCCTTTGGCGATCCGGAGCGGCTGCTGGAGGCGGAGGAGAAGCTGCTGGACCTGATCCAGGTGGGAGAGGACTACTCTCTTTCCATCTGCTCCATGGGCATCGACGCCCGGATCGGCACCGAGATCCAGAAATACAAGCGCTTGCCCCTGGTCAGCGGCAGGGGGGCCTACAATCTCTCCACCGTGGTCAACCTGGTCAAGGGCATCCACCGGCACTACGCGGTGGAGGTCAACGGGCAGACCGTCGACGACCGCTTCACGCTGATCTGCGTCTGCAACGGGCGCTTTTACGGCGGCGGCTATCAGCCCGTCCCCGAGGCCCGGCCGGACGACGGCAGGCTGGACGTTCTGCTGGTCAAGAAGGTCTCCAGGCTCCAGGTGGCCAGCCTCATCGGCAAATACAAGGCGGGCCGCTATGCGGAATTCCCGGAGCTGTTCCGGCATTTCTCCACCGACCGTATCGTCATTCACTGCGACCGGGAGGAGGTCGTAAATCTGGACGGCGAGGCCCGCTGGGGCAAGGACGTGGAGATCCGTCTCTCCGACAAAAAACTGCGCTTTTTCTATCCGCGCGGGCTGCGCCTCAGCAATTCGTAAATACAGCGGGAGACGTGAAATTTCTCATAAAAATCACGCCTCCCGCTGTGTTTCTTTCGTCATTTCCCCAAATTTTCGGAACATCGTGCGTCTATGTTGATTTTTTGACGACCGGAATGTATAATAAAGCGTAAAAACCAACGCGCCATTCGTTTGTTCATCGTAATCTGACCGAAAAGGAGTAAACTGATCTATGAGAACCATCGGAACCGTTGTTCGGGGCGTACGCGCGCCCATCATCCGTCAGGGCGACGACATCGCCGCCATCACCGCCGCCTCCGTACAGGCCGCCTGGGCGGAAGCCAACATCAGCCCCAGAGACCGGGACGTGGTGGCCGTCACCGAATCCGTGGTGGCCCGCGCTCAGGGCAACTACGCCTCCATCCAGCAGATCGCAGCGGACGTGAAAGCCAAGACCGGCGGCGGCACTGTCGGCGTCGCCTTCCCCATTCTGAGCCGCAACCGCTTCTCTATCCTGCTCAAGAGCATCGCGCTGGCCTGCAAGAAGGTCGTCGTTCTGCTCTCCTACCCCTCTGATGAAGTGGGCAACCATCTGGTGGACATCGACCTGGTGGACGCCGCGGGCGTCAACCCTTACTCCGACACCCTGACCGTTGCCCAGTTTCGGGAGAAGTTCGGTCATATTCTCCACCCCTTCACCGGCGTCGATTACATTGATTTCTACAAAGAGCTCATCGAGAGCTGCGGCGCCGAGGCGGAAATCCTGCTGGGCAACCGGGTCCAGACCCTGATTCCCCGCACGGACGCCGTCATCACCGCCGACATCCACACCCGCGCCCGCTCCAAGCGGCTGCTGAAGGGTGCCGGCTGCAAGGTCGTTCTGGGTCTGGACGATCTGATGACCGCTCCCGTGGACGGCAGCGGCTTCAACGAGACCTACGGTCTGCTGGGCTCCAACAAGGCCACCGAGGAGACCGTCAAGCTCTTCCCCCGGAACTGCACCGAGGTCGCCGAGCGAATCTCCAAGCTCCTCTCCGAAGCCTCCGGCAAGCACATTGAGGCCATGGTCTACGGCGACGGCGCCTTCAAGGATCCCGTCGGCAAGATCTGGGAGCTGGCGGACCCTGTGGTGAGCCCAGGCTATACCAAAGGCCTCGGCGGCACGCCCAACGAGCTGAAGCTGAAGTACCTGGCTGACAACGACTTTGGCAATCTCTCCGGCGACGAGCTCCGCAAGGCCATCGAGGACCGCATCCGCGCCAAGACCGGCGAGAGCCTGGTCGGCAACATGGCCGCCCAGGGTACCACCCCCCGGCAGCTCACCGACCTGATCGGCTCCCTCTGCGACCTGACCTCCGGCTCCGGCGACAAGGGCACCCCCATCATCTATATTCAGGGTTATTTCGACAACTATACCAACGAGTAAGAAGTTCCGCCGCCGCGCCTCATAAAAAGAAAGGAAACGATATGCTCATTCGATCCGCAAAAGAAGACGTCAAATACGTGATGTTCAGCCGGGAACAGATCGCCGCCCGGGTCCGGGAGCTGGGGAGCGCGCTCACTGCGAAATTCAACGGTGAACCGCCCCTGATGATCTGCGTGCTTCGGGGCGCCGCCTTCTTCTTCACCGACCTGTGCCGGGAGATGGACACCCTCATGGACATGGACTTCATCGCTGCCTCCAGCTACTATAAGGGCACCAAGTCTACGGGCTCCGTTCGGCTGGTGAAGGACTCCAGCATCGACATGGAAAACCGCCACGTGGTGCTGGTGGAGGACATCATCGACTCCGGCCTGACCCTGGAATACCTGGTGAAGCTTTTCGCCACCCGCAATCCCAAGTCCATCACCACCGTGGCAATGCTGGACAAGGACGTACAGAAGCCCAACCGCTTTGACGTGGACTTCTACGGCTTCAAAATTCCCGATGAGTTTGTGATCGGCTACGGTCTGGACTACGCGGACTACTATCGCAATCTGCCCTACATCGCCGTGCTCAAGGAAGAGTGCTATCAGTAATCGATCCCCCGCGCTGCAGCGGCCCACAGTGCGCCATTCCTTGCAGCCAGTCGAGAAAAGGAGAACAACATGCAGGCATTAAAAGATCGAATCCGCAGCGAGGGCAAGGTTCTGCCCGGCAGTATCGTCAAGGTTGACGGCTTTCTGAATCACCGTGTAGACTGCGCCTTCATGGGCGAGTTGGCGGACGAATTCGCCCGGATCTTTGACCTGTCTCAGGTGGACGTGGTCCTCACCGCCGAGGCCAGCGGCATCTCCCTGGCTTCCATCTGCGCTTTCAAATGGGGCAAGCCCATGATTTTCGCCAAGAAGGCCAAGTCCGACAATATCGAGGGCGGCCTCTACAAGAGCGAGATCATGTCCTACACCTATAAGAAAAAGGTCACCCTGATTCTTTCCAAGCAGTGGCTGACCCCCGGCACCCGCGTTCTGGTCATTGACGACTTCATGGCCCGGGGCGAGGCGGTGCGCGGCCTCTGCAATCTGGTGGAGGAGGCCCAGGCAGAGCTGATCGGCGTGGGCATCGCAGTGGAAAAGGGTTTCCAGGGCGGCGGCGATCGGCTCCGCGAGATGGGCGTCAACTACCACGCGCTGGCCGTGATCGAAGAAGCCGAACCGGATCACATCAAATTCAGAGACGAGGAGTAATGAATATGAATTACGATTACAAGAACAATGTCAGGCCCGAAAACATGGAACGCATCACCACCCCCGCCCTGGCGCAGGCGTTCATCGACGAGCAGATCCCGGCCCTTCGGGCTCAGATCGGCGACAAGAAGGTTCTGCTGGCTCTCTCCGGCGGCGTAGACTCCTCCGTGGTGGCAGCTCTTCTGATCGCCGCCGTGGGCAAGCAGCTCACCTGTGTCCACGTCAACCACGGCCTTCTGCGCAAGGGCGAGCCCGAGCAGGTGGTCGAGGTCTTCCACGACAAGATGCAGGCAAATTTGGTCTACGTGGACGCCGTGGACCGCTTCCTGGACAAGCTGGCCGGCGTGGCCGAGCCCGAGGAAAAGCGTCATATCATCGGCGCCGAATTCATCCGCGTCTTCGAGGAGGAGGCCCGGAAGCTGGAGGGCATCGCCTTCCTGGCACAGGGTACCATCTACCCCGACATTCTGGAGTCCAAGGTCGGCGTCAAGGCCCACCACAACGTGGGCGGTCTGCCCGAGGATCTGAACTTCGAGCTGGTGGAGCCCGTCAAGCTGCTCTACAAGGACGAGGTCCGCATGGTGGGCAAGGCTCTGGGCCTGCCCGACAACATGGTTTTCCGTCAGCCCTTCCCCGGCCCCGGCCTGGGCGTGCGCTGCGTGGGCGCCATCACCCGCGACCGGCTGGAGGCCGTCCGGGAGTCCGACGCCATTCTGCGTGAGGAGTTTGCCAAGCACGGCCTGGACGAAAAGGTCTGGCAGTACTTCACCGTGGTCCCCGACTTTAAGACCACCGGCATCCGGGACGGCAAGCGGACCTACGACTGGCCCGTGGTCATCCGTGCCATCAATACCGTGGACGCCGTCACCGCCCAGCCCGCAGAGCTGAACTTCGCCTTCGTCCAGAAGCTCGTCGCCCGCATCACCTCCGAGGTCCCCGGCGTCAACCGCGTCCTCTGGGATGTGACCCCCAAGCCCAGCGGAACCATCGAGTGGGAGTGAGATACGAAAGCTGAAAAACCCAGTAAAATCAAGGCTTTCCGGCTTCACAAAGGTTCCTTTGATAACAATTTGATAACAGCTGCATGATCTCCCTTTATTCTCCCTATCAAGGGGTTTAGGGGTAAAGGAGTAATTCGCTCCGGTTTGCGGCAAATACGATCCATATTATGAAAGCCCTTCGCTGTGGGTATGCAGCGAAGGGCTTTTTGTCGTTATTGGGGGTGATATCAGTCTTTATTGAGCTTGCCTTTGAGCGTCTTTACCATAGCGTCGCTCAGTTCCTGAGACGGTACTTTCGCAGTGATCTGCGTGTCATCGTACTGCGGATAATAGTAGCGCCACTTGTCGTATTCGTCTCTGCTGATCTCTCCGGCATGGTACTTCTCGGCAACAGCAGCCCAGGCGCAGACCAACTCAGAGATACGGGCAGCATCTTTCCCCTTCCGGGGATCAATGCGGAATAAGACTTCTCCATCTCTGGTCTCGATGGTCAGGCCGTAACGATCCTCCAAAGCAAAAAGAGTGTGCATGAGGCCGAAATAGCTGTCTATATCAGGGACATTGAGAGCAAGTGGAGACACATCAAGCGCACCAGCCAGGGCTTTGGTCAGATCCTCTTTCGGGGTGCGAGTACCGGCCTCATATTGAGCCATGCGAATATCAGCGGTCTTCTCCGGAAAGCCGACCAATGTACCAAGATATTTCTGTGTCATGCCACGCAGATTGCGGATGAAGCGTATTCTTTCTCCAATAGCCATAGGAAAACCCTCCTGTGTATGTACTGATCAGAGTATAGCAGATACGCTTAGTGATGTCAAGAAAAACTTAAACAAAAATGATAAATATTTTCTTCAAAGCCTCTTGACTTTAACAGATAAGTTTAGTATAATGAGCTCGACTTAAACGAATAGCGTTAAGTTTTCAACTGAATAACCTCCCGCATCAGAGTCGTGGTGCAACCCGCCCGGGCAAATCGGATGGCGGCCAGAAAGTACTTCCGACACTAAACAAGAGAAGTCTATGCTCTGATCCGGGTTATTCAACAACAACCACTAAAAACGAAGAAAGGAGATTTTTATGGAAAACAAGTTTATGCGCGTAGAGGAAGTCGCCGCCGAGCTCGGTGTATCCGCCTCCTATGCCTATAAGGTCATACGGAGACTGAACGACGAGCTCAAGGCCAAAGGCTTCGTCACGATCGCAGGAAGGATCAACAGGCAGTATTTCAATGAAAGGGTCTACGGACCGGGAAAGGAGGATTGTAACAATGTCCGTGTATAAGAACGAGGACAGCGGTACCTGGTATGTAATGACCTGGTACACCAACTGGAAGGGCGAACACAAGCAGAAATGCAAGCGGGGCTTCCCCACTAAGCGGGAGGCGCAGGAGTGGGAGCGCACCTTCCAGCTCCAGAACGCCGCCGATATGGATATGTCCTTTGAAGCCTTTACAGAGCTTTATGAAAAGGACATCAGGCCCCGGCTCAAGGAAAACACCTGGCTCACGAAGGAGCACATCATCAAGACGAAGATCCTGCCGTATTTCGGGAAGCGGAATATCAGCGAGATTACCACAAAGGACGTGATCGCCTGGCAGAATGAGCTGCTGGCTTTTCGGGATGAAAAGAAGCAGCCGTATTCGCAGACGTATCTGAAAACCGTCCACAATCAGCTCAGCGCCATTTTCAACCATGCCGTGCGGCACTATGACCTCCGCTCCAATCCCGCCGCCAAAGCGGGCAGCATGGGCGATAAAGACAGCGGCAACATCAGCTTCTGGACGAAGGAAGAGTATCAGCGTTTTGCTGATGAAATGATGGACAAGCCGGTTTCCTTCTACGCCTTTGAGATGCTCTACTGGTGCGGCATCCGAGAGGGCGAACTGCTGGCGCTGACGCCTGCGGATTTCGACTTCAAGGCCGGAACCGTGAAGATCAGCAAATCGTATCAGCGTCTGCACGGAGAGGACGTGATCACGACGCCGAAAACGAAGAAAAGCAACCGCACGATCAAGATGCCGCCGTTTCTATGCGAAGAGATGCAGGATTATCTGAGAATGCTCTACGGGCTGAAAAAGAAGGATCGGATCTTTACGATCTCCAAGAGCTATTTCCACCATGAAATGGATCGTGGAGCAAAAGCCGCAGGGGTCAAACGGATCAGAATCCATGACCTCCGTCACAGCCACGTTTCCCTGCTGATCGACATGGGCTTTACGCCGGTGGCGATTGCAGACAGGCTGGGGCATGAAAGCATTGAGGTCACGTTACGGTATGCACATCTGTTTCCGTCAAAGCAGACGGAAATGATTGAAAGACTGGAAAAGGAAAGGACGGTGGAAACCAATGTCAGCTAAAAACAGAGATGAACACAACCGCTGGAGAAATATCACAGTGGGGTTCCGGGTATCACCCGAAGAAAACGAGCAAATCAACGCCGCCGTGGCACTTTCGGGCCTGCCGAAGCAGGAGTATTGCTACAGAAAATGCCTGAACCGAGATATCGTGGTTCAGGGCAATCCGAGAGTGTATAAGGCGCTGCGGAATCAGCTTGCCGCCGTTCTCGATGAACTCAAACGCATCGAGGCCTCCGGCGAGCTCCGGGACGAGCTGCTGGACAACATCGAGCTGATCACCCGGACGCTGTATGGAATGAAGGAGGGATCGGAATGACGGATGAAACGAGAATGACCGCCCTGAACACATCTGTTGGCGCAGATGACGGGCGATCACTCACAAAATGTACTGGCGATAGTATAACCGATGAAGTCGAAGAAATCAAGAGTTTTGAGGAATGGCAGCGTGAATTGCGTAGACTTTCAGATCCTTCCTACCTCAAGACAGTATCCATGACAGAGCTCTTTGACAGTGTGTACCAGAGCAGACCGCCCATCATAGACGGTCTCCTTTGCAGAGGAACTTATCTGTTCGTCGGAGCGCCGAAGCTGGGCAAGAGCTTTCTCATGGCGCAGATTGCTTACCATGTCAGCACGGGAACGCCTCTCTGGGGCTTCCCTGTGCGACAGGGCACCGTCCTCTATCTCGCCCTGGAGGATGACTTCGGACGCCTGCAGGAACGCCTGTACCGGATGTTCGGCACGGCGGAGAACGGAAACCTGTTCTTCTCCGTTTCAGCCAAGCAACTTGGCAATGGCCTGGACGAACAGCTCACCCGGTTTCTTCGGGAGCATCCGGACACCTCTCTGATCATCATAGACACGCTCCAGAAGGTTCGGGAAGTCGGCGGTGACAATTACAGTTATGCAAATGATTATCAGATCATTACCCGGCTAAAAACCTTTGCAGACGCCTACGGGATTAGCCTCATGGTGGTGCATCATACCCGGAAGCAGAAGTCAGACGACGCCTTTGATATGATCTCCGGCACGAACGGCCTGATGGGCGCGGCGGACGGCGCATTCCTCCTCCAAAAGGAAAAGCGCACGTCCAACGCCGCCACCCTGGAAGTCTCCGGCAGGGATCAGCAGGACCAGCGGTTGTATCTTCTTCGGAATGAAGAAAAGCTCTGCTGGGAACTGGACCACGTGGAATGCGAGCTATGGAAAAGCGAGGTCGATCCCCTGGTAGAGCAGGTCGGGCAGCTTATGCGTGCAGAGCTGCCGGAATGGAAGGGCAGCGCCAGCGAGCTTGTAGAGAAGCTGGGGCTGGATATTGGCCCAAACATTCTCACCCGTAAGCTCAACGTCAATGCCAGGACGCTTCACGACCAGTACGGCATTGAATACAGTTCCCGGCATACGAGGGATGGATCAAGGATCAAGCTGAAACGGATGCCGGGAAAGTGTGACGATGGTGACGGATGTGACGGTATTATTGAGAGCGCAAAATAACCGTCACTATCGTCACAACCGTCACAGAAAGTTTCGGCGGGGATGCAAGGGAGCCCTTTTCAAAGGGCGCTCCCTGCCGGGGAGCTATCCGCAGATAGCAGGGGCAGCGCCCCTCCGGGAGCATTGGACCGCAACAGCGGGAAGATGCTTCCGGCATCCCCCTCGGAGAGCGCAACAGCATCTTTTGATGGCCGCAGGCTGTCAAAAGTGCTTTTGCGTTACTTTCGCAGAAAGTAACAAAGGCCGCTGCTTGCGCAGCGCAAGGAAAGGATGTGATTTGAAATGAAAAGAACGATCAGCGCTGAGGTCGGGAAAGGCTCCATCAATCACAACAGCCGGAAATTCAAGGCGGCAAACGTGGACCCGGAGCGCACCCACCTCAATATAGAATACTGTAACGAACCGATCAAGCAGGTCTATCACAAGCTCTTCGATGAAGCCCTGGAACGGTACAACGAAAAGCAAACACGCACTGACAGACGGATCGAAAACTACTATGAAAAGATCCGTACCGGCAAGCAGGAAAAACCCTTCCATGAGCTGATCATCCAGATCGGCAACCGGGATGATACGGGATCTGGAACAGAGATCGGAGAACAGGCCAAGGCGGCACTGGATGAATACTTCCAGGGCTTCCGGGAACGGAATCCTAATTTGTACGTCTTCTCCGCTCACTTGCACATGGACGAGGCAACGCCACATATCCACATCGATTTCGTCCCCTTCACTACCGGGAGCAAGCGAGGACTGGATACACGGGTATCGCTGAAACAGGCACTTGCTGCGCAGGGCTTCCGTGGCGGCACCCGTGGAGCGACGGAATGGAACCAATGGGTACTGTCCGAAAAGAAGGAGCTTGCTATTGCCATGTTCCGTCACGGCTTTGAATGGGAGCAGAAAGGCACCCATGAAGAGCATCTTAGCGTGATCGATTACAAGAAGCAGGAGCGTACAAAGGAGCTCGCCGCCGTGGAAGAAAAGCTGACAGATAAGTCAGAGGAATTCAAAGTTTTGGCCAAGCGGATCAACAATCTGGAGGATGGAGAACAATCCTATCAAGATATGGAAGATAAGCTGGCACACGATCCTGAGTATCAGCTTCCCGAACCGCAGGGACTCATGTCTGCCAAGTCCTACAAGGCCAAGTTTGCGGAGCCCCTTGTAAAACGGCTGAAAAAGCTCGTAAAAAGCCTCCTGGTGCGGTATTTCAAGGTGCAGGACAGCTATTACCGGCTCAATAAGACAAACGGAGAGCTGTACAGGGACAATGAAGGTCTGGCTCGGAGCAATGACCGGCTCAAAGAGGAAAACACCGTCCTGCGGGAGCAGAACAAGGACTATGCTCTCCTTCGGAAGGTATTCGGGAGCAGGCAGATTGACGATTTGGTGACACAGGCAAGAGAAGCACAACAGGCAAAACGGCGGCAAAAACAGAGAAACTATGAGAGATAGGATGACGGCGGCGAGGAGCAATCCCCGCCGCTTTTATAATACCTGCGTCTCAGTAAAAAGGCCGTTGCGTGAATACTTGGTTTTTAGGTCTATTTGAGGCTGTTGCTTTTATTGACTCTTTTTGCCCTCAAAAAGCAAAACTCTTACTGATAGTAGGAAAAATATAATCAAATTGATATGACTGGTCTGTTCACTTTCCGGTTTCGATGCATTATAATCATCGACATAAACACAAAGGAGGCGGGCGTATGAAAATGATGCTGGCGGAGAACATCCGCGCTTTCCGCAAGGAACGGTCGCTGACCCAGGAGCAGCTTTCCGAGGCGCTGGGGGTGACGGCAGGCGCGGTATATAAGTGGGAGGCGAAGCTGTCGATCCCGGAGCTGGAGCTGATCATTCAGATGGCTGACTTTTTCGATACCTCTGTAGACGTACTGCTGGGCTATGAAGTCAAGGATAACCGCCTGGAAGCAACGGTAAAGCGTTTGCAGGAATACCGCCGCAGCAAGGATTGGGACGGGCTTGCGGAGGCGGAAAAGGCACTCAAGAAGTATCCGCACTCCTTTCAGATCGTCAACGCCAGCGCCGCGCTGTACCGCGCGTTTGGTTTTGAAAGCGGGGACAAGGCCCTGTTTCACCGCGCGCTGGAGCTTCTGGAGCAGTCCCGTCTACTGTTGAGCCAAAACGAAGATCCCCAGATCAGCGAGCAGACGATCTACGGGAGAATCGCACAAACGTATCTGGGGCTGGGCGAAACGGACAAGGCCATAGAGCTTTGGAAGACTCATAACGCGGACGGGGTGTTCAGCCCCCAGATCGGTCATATTCTGGCCCAAAACGATCAGGTTGAGGAGGCGGAACCGTTTCTGTCGGAGGCCCTGACGAAGCTCCTCTCCAATCTGGTCAACACGATCGTCGGCTATATGAACGTATACATGAAGCGCGGTGATCAAGCTTCTACCCAGGCGATCCTGAGCTGGGGGGTTGGGCTCCTGCTGGGGCTGCGGGAAGCGGACAAGCCCAACTACTTCGACAGAGTCAGCGCTGTTTTTCTCGCCGCTCTTGCCGGGTCGCAGTTCCTGTCAGGGCAGGGTGACGAGGCCCGTGACACCCTGATAAAAGCCAAAGAGCTCGCCGCCTTCTTTGACGCCTCCCCCAGCTATGATGAAAGCGACATCCGCTTTATCACCCGCATCGAAGGCGCCAGCGCCCACGACGACAT
>JAFWTG010000018.1 GCA_017519005.1 Oscillospiraceae bacterium
GAGGAATTCAGCGACGATGCACGGGGCAACTTCGAGGCACTGTGGAAAATCATGGACGAACACTACTGCTTCTTCGCCATGAAGCAGGAGCAGTTGGGAGTGGACTGGGACGAGGTGCACACACGCTACAGCCGACAGATCGATGATGGCATGACAACGGCACAGCTTTTCGAAGTGCTCTGCCGCATGATAGGCGAACTGCGCGACGGACATGTCAACCTGACTGCCTCACACGACATGGCACGTTACTGGCAGTGGTACGAACTGCACCCCGCCAACTACAGCGACACACTACAGCGACGGTATTTAGGCACCGACTACAAGATTGCCTCCGGTCTCTACTACAAAATCCTGGACGACAACATCGGCTACATCCGCTACGAGTCGTTCCAGCACGGCATGCCCTGCGGACCCTGGGCCTGCTGCTGCCCCTGCCCGTGCTGGCGGGGGTCCTGCGGGCCGTCTACACCGCCTGCGGCCGGGTGAAGGAGCTGGTGGGCGCGGAGCTGGCGGAGCGGCTGCTGAGCCTGGGCCTCACCCTTCTGCTGCTGGCGGCGGCGGGAGACGACCCGGCCCGGGTGGGCGCGGCGGTGATCGCGGGCTCCTACGGCTCGGCGGCCTTCTCCCTCCTGCTCCTCTATCCGCGGCTGCGCCGGAGCCTGCCTCCGCGCGGCCCCCTGCCGCCTGTGGCCCGGCGGGCCCTGCCCCTGGCTCTCAGCGAGCTTCTGCGGGCCGGGCTGGGGACCGTGGAGCAGTTTCTGATCCCCTGGGGCCTGGAGCGGCACGGCTCCCGCAGCGCGGCCCTGGCGGCCTACGGCGCGGTATCCGGCATGGTCTTCCCCCTGCTCTGGTTCCCGGCGGAGGGGATCTTTGCCCTCAGCGAGCTGATGATCTCGGAGCTGGCCCGGCTGCTGGCCAGAAACGAGCAGCGCCGCATGAAGCGGCTGGTGCGGAAAAGCCTGGGCCTCTCGGCCCTGCTGGCCCTGGGCGTGGGGGCGGCGCTGCGCTGCTTCGGCGGCCCCCTGGGCGAGGCTCTCTATCACAGCCCCCTGGCGGGGCGCTGGCTGCCCGTCTTCGCCCCGCTGACCCTCCTGCTCTATCTGGACGCCATGACGGACGGCCTGCTGAAGGGCCTGGGCCAGCAGCTCTATCTGGCGCGCTGCAACGGTCTCACCAACGTTATCGACGTGCTGGGGCTCCGGCTCCTGCTGCCCCCCTGCGGCATGGCGGGCTATCTCTTCACCTACTGTCTGTCCCATCTGGTCAATTTCTTTCTGAGCCTGCGGCGGCTGCTGCTGGTCCTGGACCGCCCGGAGCTCTGCGAATTCCGGGACGGAAAGCCCGCCGAAGAGGTTTGACATTCCCGGCGAAATGGGTATAATGGAAACAGAAAACGGCAGGAGGCTGGAAATGACTGCGATGAATTACGAGGAGGCCCTGTCCTTGAGCGGGGAGGGACGCTGAGATGTGCTGCCGATATTACATTTTGCCGAAGGGCGTGGAGTGGGACCCCATCCGGGAGGGCGTGGAGCGCTCGGCCCTGACGCCCCGCTTCCGGGCGGCGGGATCGGAGCCTGTCACCCAGGGGGAGGCCCGGCCCACCGATGTGCTCCCCGTGCTGGCCGCGGACCGGCAGGGCGGGACGCGGATCTTTCCCATGCGCTGGGGCTTCGCCCTGCCGGGCCGGGCCCCGCTGATCAACGCCCGGACGGAGACCGCCCCGGAGAAGCCCAGCTTCCGGGAGGCCTGGGCCGCCCACCGCTGCGCCGTGCCGGCCTCCTGGTATTTTGAGTGGAAGCACGACGAGGACCCGGAGACGGGCAAGACCCGGAAGACCAAATATTCCATTCGGCCCAAAGCGGAGGGCCTGACCTGGCTCTGCGGCCTCTACCGGATTGAGAACGGCTTGCCCGCCTTCGTGATCCTGACCCGGGCGCCCGGCCCGGACGCCGCCGCCATCCACGACCGGATGCCGCTGATCCTGCCGGAGCGGGCGGTCTCCGACTGGGTCCGGCCCGACGCCGACCCCCGGGCGCTGCTGCCCCTGGCCGTGACGGCCCTGCGCGTGGAGAAGGCGGGCTGATTTCCGCCCGACGGTTGACTTTCCGCCGCGAATATGGCATAATAGGCTCACAAATCAGAAAAGGAGGGCTCTCCCATGGCAAAGAACAAGCGCAGCGGCGAGGAGGAATTCCTGGAATCCCTCTGCCAAAAGATCGAGGACGAAACCGTAGCCGCCCGGCTCCGCTATCTCTTCAACTGGTATGAGAGCAAGGCCACCCAGAACCGGCGGAACTACAACTTCTTCCGCACCCTGACCTATCTGCTCCCCTGCCTCATCACCCTGACCAGCATCTACATCTTCATCTTCGAGGACCACTGGGGCTCCACGGTCTCCGCCACCATCTCGGTGATCCTGGCCTTCATCAACCACCGGATCGACCACTACCGCTACTACGAGAACATGGTCCGCTACCGCAACACCGCCGAGAAGCTGAAGCGGGAGACCGAGCTGTATCTCAACGGCTGCGCCCCCTACGACGGCATCAACGAGGACAAGAAGCGCAGGACCTTCGCCTACAACATCGAATACTTTGCCTCCGTGGAGCTGGCCAGCTGGGAAAATCTCCAGGCCGAGAGCTACCACTCCGGCCAGAACATCAAGCCGGAGCTCCCGGAGCCCGGCACCACCGCCGCCCGCCGGACCCTGGAGGAAGCGAAAGAGGAATAGGGAAAAAACGAAGAACGGGAAACCGCGGAGGTTTCCCGTTCTTCGTTTTTTGATTCTTTACGCGCGGCGCAGCTTCTCCAGCACCGCCTCGAACCAGGCGGGGCGGGGGCAGGAGACGGTGATCTCCTCGCCGGTCCGGGGGTGGCGGAAGCGCAGCTCCCGGGCGTGGAGGCACTGGCTGTCCAGGCCCAGCTCGGGCCTGGGGCTGCCGTAGACCGTGTCCCCCAGCAGGGGGTGGTGAATGTGGGCCATGTGGACCCGGATCTGGTGGGTCCGGCCCGTCTCCAGGCGGCACTCCACCAGGGTATACTGCCCGAAGCGCTCCAGCACCCGCCAGTGGGTCACGGCGGGGCGGCTGTTCTTCTCGGTGACGGCCATCTTCTTCCGGTCCACGGGGTGGCGGCCGATGGGGGCGTCCACGGTGCCGCTGTCCTCCTTGAAGCCCCCCTTGACCACGGCCTCGTAGGTCCGTGAGAGGCTGTGGTCCTGGAGCTGCTCCGCCAGGGCCTGGTGGGCAAAGTCGTTCTTCGCCACGATCAGCAGGCCGGAGGTGTCCTTGTCGATGCGGTGGACGATGCCGGGCCGCAGCTCCCCGTTGATGCCGGAGAGGGAGTCCCTGCAGTGGAACATCAGGGCGTTCACCAGGGTGTCGTCCCAGTGGCCGGGGGCCGGGTGGACCACCAGGCCCTTGGGCTTATTGATCACCAGCAGGTCGCCGTCCTCCCAGACCACGTCCAGGGGCAGCTCCTTCGGCTCGATGGATACCTCCCTGACCTCCGGCAGCTCCACCGAATAGACGGCCCCGGCAACGGTCCTGTCCTGCTTTCGCAGGGGCTTGCCGTCCAGGGTGACGGCCCCGGCCTCCAGGAGCCTCTGGGCCGCGGAGCGGCTCATATTTTCCAGGCCTTCCGCCAGGAACACGTCCAGCCGAACGCCGGATTCTTCAGCTTGCAGCTTCATAGACACCTCAAAGCAAGTAATAAGTAATAAGTAAGAAGTAAGAAGTAAAAGGTGCCTCGGATGCACTTATTACTTATTACTTATTACCTATTCCTTATTCCTTTTTTCCGTCAAAAAACAGTACGTATACCACGAGGAAAACGGCGCCGCAGGTGATGAAGCAGTCGGCCACGTTGAACACGGCGAAGTCGATGAACAGGGGCTCGATCATGTCCGTCACGCGGCCGGTGAGGGCCCGGTCCACGGCGTTGCCCAGGGCGCCGCCGCCCACGGCGGCCAGGGCCCAGAGCTCCGGGGGCCGGGAGACGATCTTCTTTTTGATCAGCACGCCGACGCCCGCGAAGAAGACCAGCACCAGGGCCAGGAAGAACCAGCGCGCGCCCTGCAGCATGGAAAAGGCCGCGCCGACGTTCTCCGTGTAGGTGAGCCGGACCACGCCGGGGATCAGCGGGACCTCGCCGCCCAGGGGAATCCTCGCCCGGACCAGGGCCTTGGTGATCTGGTCGGCGGCCACGATGGCCGCCATAAAGAGGGCCAAAAGCAGCCCGCGTTTTTTTGTCATGCTGCGTTCCTTTCCCAGCTGTGGCTGTAGCGGCGCACAGTGTGCGCCATTGCTTCGCAGTTTCTATTGTGCCTCCGCCGCGTCGCAGACCCGGGAGAGCAGCTCCGCGCAGGGGGCCGGGTCCAGGGCCTTTTTCGGGTCGATCAGGGCCCGCAGGGCGGCCTCGTCCAATTGGGCGGGCAGGGGCCCCTCCAGCAGCAGGGCGCTGATCAGAAAATCGGCGTTGATCTCCCGGATCAGCCCGGCCGTCTCCGCCTGGGTCAGATCCTCCGGCATGATGTAGCGCCGGACCTTGATCCCGGCGGCTCTGGCGGCCGCCAGCAGCTCCGCCTCCCGGGCGACGGCGGCGGGGTCCTCACCCAGCCGCAGGGTGGCCAGGACGGGGAATACGTATTCCAGATACAGCGCGTCCACCCGCGCCTTTAACGCGTCCAATTCATTCATATCCGTTCTCGATTCTCATTTCTGAATTCTCAATATTCCTCACCGCAGGTCCCCGTTGCCCTCGGGGATGGTGCTGTTCACGCTGTCGCGGAGGATCACCACCACGTCGGCGGGGTAGTCCCGCAGGTATTGGCTCAGAGTCTTGCCGCTGTAATAGCGGAAGTCCAGGCTGCGGACTTCGTTGAAGCTGCAGACGCAGAAGGCCTCCACCGGGTTGGTGTA
Source organism: Oscillospiraceae bacterium (assembly GCA_017519005.1). Lineage (GTDB taxonomy): Bacteria > Bacillota > Clostridia > Oscillospirales > Oscillospiraceae > JAFRPC01. The sequence goes on from JAFWTG010000018.1 coordinate 4,920, forward strand.
GGAGTCGCCCACGATCAGGATGCTGGGCAGTTCGGGCCGCTCCGTGCAGATCACAGTCTCGCCCCGGTCGCCGCCCATATAGGCCTCGTAGCGCACGGTGGGCTCTCCCGGCCGCCAGGCTATCAGGGGCGCGTCGGTCTGGACCCCCTCGTCCCAGCGGGTGTAGGGCGGGACCAGGCTCAGGTCGAAGCTGTAGAACTCCCCCTTCACCGGGGAGAGCTCATAGAGCTTCCGGCTGTAGGCCCCCAGAAATTCCGCCTCCACCGGGCAGATGCCCGGCTCCTCCAGCACGGGGAGCTCCAGGCCCTCCTCCCGGCACCGGGCGCAGAGGGCCAGATAGGCCTCGTGGGCGCCGTAGAGGGTGTAATGGTGGTCCACCTTGTAGTAATAAGGCTTGCAGCCGCCCTTGGGCTCCAGCACGTCCTGCAGCCGCAGCAGCTTCAGGCCCTTCTCCGCGGCCGCGGCGTCGAAGGCCGCCGCCCGCTGCCGGTAGTAGTCCACGGTGGGCCGCAGCATGGCGGGGAACTCGTCCCGGTAGACGGAGGGATAGCCCTCCACCTCCAGGTAGAGGAAGAGCCCGCCCCGGGCCTCCACGGCCTCCTGGATGGGCAGCAGCCGCTCCACGGCGTCCCGGCCCACGGCCTCGAAGTCCGTGTGGCTGAGGTCCCGGTCCCCCAGGTAGGGCAGCAGGACCGTGGGCGTCACCACCACGTCGTTGACCACCGGCTGGCGCTTCACGCAGAGCTGCAGCCAGGTCCAGTCCCGGAGCAGCTGGTCCCGCCGGGCCGCGTGGTCGGAGAAATAGGCGTCCCAGCCCTTCCAATAGCTGCCGTCCCAGGCGCTTTGCAGGGAGAATTCGGGGCTGGCGGCCAGGGTCCGGTTCTCGTAGACGGAGACGGTCTGCCGCCGCTCCCGGAAGCTCACGAAGAGAAAGCCCGCGGTCAGCAGGATCAGCAGGAGGACGAAGCCGCGTCGAATCGTTTTCATCATGCCGCCTCCCCTCAGAACCGGAAATAGATAAAGGGATTGAAGCTGCTCCCGGCCAGGGCCAGCACCGACAGCGCCAGCACCGCCAGCAGCCAGAGGCAGCGCAGCGCCTCGGCCCAGGGCTTGTCCTGCCCCAGGCGGAAGAGCTTCAGGGGCAGGGGCGTGCAGAGGGCCAGGCCGAAGACGAACTCCGGGATATTCTGCCGCAGGGCCAGCAGCACGTGGTCGAAGCTGCCCCGGAAGGAGAAGAGCTCCCGCAGATAGACGCCCAGCTGGCCGGGCTCCGTGCAGTTGAAGAGGACCCAGCCCAGGGTCACCGCCAGCAGGGTATAGACGTGGCCCAGGACCCGGGGCAGCCGCTCCAGCAGCCTGCCCAGGAAGCACTTTTCCAGCACCAGCAGGACGAAGTAGTACAGGCCCCAGAGCACGAAGTTCCAGCTGGCCCCGTGCCAGAGGCCCGTCAGCGCCCAGACCGCCAGCAGATTCAGGATCTGCCGGGGCAGGCCGCGGCGGCTGCCGCCCAGGGGGATATAGACGTAGTCCCGGAACCAGGCGGAGAGGGAGATATGCCAGCGCCGCCAGAATTCGGTGACGCTGCGGGAGATATAGGGGTAGTTGAAGTTCTCCGGGAAGTGGAAGCCGAAGACCCGGCCCAGGCCGATGGCCATATCCGAATAGGCGGAGAAATCAAAGTAGATCTGCAGGGTAAAGCAGACGGCCCCCAGCCAGGCGCTGGGGCTGCTCCGCACCGCGGGGTCCATGCCGAAGACCGCGGCGGCCTCCCGGCCGAAGGCGTTGGCCAGCAGCAGCTTCTTCCCCAGGCCCATCAGAAAGCGCTGGAGCCCCTCGTAAATCTCCTCCGCCGACTCCCGGCGGGAGACCAGCTCCTTGGCGACGCTCCCGTAGCGGACGATGGGGCCGGCCACCAGCTGCGGGAAAAGGCTCACATAGAGGGACACGCAGAGCAGATTCCGCTGGGGGGCGACCTTGCCCTGATACACGTCGAAGACGTAGCTCATGGACTGGAAGGTGAAGAAGGAGATGCCAATGGGCATCAGCAGCTCCGGCGCCGGAAGCCGGAGGCCCAGCAGGGAATTCGCCATGGACAGCAGCCAGCCGGCGTACTTGAAATAGCCCAGGACGCCCAGGCAGACCAGCAGCTCCAGCCCCAGACCCAGGCGGCGGGCCGTCTTGGTCTTCGCCTTCCCGATCAGGATCGCGCTGAAATAGCTCACCAGAATCACGGCCGCCATCAGCAGCACGCCTCTGGCCTCGCCCCAGAAGTAGAAGAACAGGGAGAAGAGCAGCAGGATCAGATTGCGCGCCGTGCGGAAGCGCCGGGGCACCGCGAAATAGCAGAGGCAGACCGCCGGGAGGAAGAAGAGCAGAAAGGAAAAGCTACTGAATACCATGACGCTTCAGGCCTTAGGCCAGATGGGCGTCCAGCCAGGACTTCAGCTCCGCGATGGGAACCCGGACCTGCTCCATGGTGTCGCGGTCCCGGATGGTGACGGCGTTGTCGGCCGCCACGCCCTTTTCGGGGTCGCCCACGGTGTCGAAGTCCACGGTGACGCAGTAGGGGGTGCCGATCTCGTCGGCCCGGCGGTAGCGCTTGCCGATGGAGCCGGTGTCGTCATAGTCCACCATGAAGTGCTTCGCCAGCTCGTCGCGGATCTCCATGGCCTTGCCCGACAGCTTCTTGCTCAGGGGCAGGACGGAGGCCTTGATGGGGGCCACGGAGGGCTTCAGGTGCAGCACCACCCGGACGTCGTTCTTGGCGGCGTCCACCACTTCCTCGTCGTAGGCCTGGCAGAGCAGGGCCAGGACGGTGCGGTCCAGGCCGTAGGTGGACTCCACGATGTAGGGGATATAGCGCTCGCCGGTGAAGGGGTCCAGATAGTCCATCTTCTGGCCGCTGTACTCCTGGTGGCGGGACAGGTCGAAGTCGGTGCGGTCGTGGGTGCCGTTGATCTCGCCCCAGCCCAGGGAGGGGAAGAGGAACTCGATGTCGCAGGCGGCCTTGGCGTAGTGGGCCAGCTTCTCGTGGTCGTGGAAGCGCAGGTTCTCGGCGGGCAGGCCCAGGTCCTCGAAGAACTGCTTGCCGTAGTTCTTGAAGTACTCGTAGAGCTCCAGGTCGTCGCCGGGCTTGCAGAAGGTCTGGAACTCCATCTGCTCGAACTCGATGGTCCGGAAGGTGAAGTTGCCCGGGGTGATCTCGTTGCGGAAGGCCTTGCCGATCTGGCCGATGGAGAAGGGCAGCTTGGCCCGCATGGAGCGCTGGACGTTGAGGAAGTTCACGTACTCGCCCTGAGCGTTCTCGGGCCGCAGGTAGATGACGTTCTTGCTGTCGTTGGTGACGCCCCGGAAGGTCTGGAACATCAGGTTGAACTCCCGGATGTCGGTGAAGTTGTGCTTGCCGCAGTGGGGGCAGGGGATGGAGTGGGCCTTGATGTAGTCGAACATCTGCTCCTTGGTCATGCCGTCGGCGTGGGCCTCGGGATCGAACTCGTCGATCAGATTGTCGGCGCGGAAGCGCATCTTGCACTCCCGGCAGTCCAGCAGGGGGTCGGAGAAGGAGCCCACGTGGCCGCTGGCCTCCCAGACCCGGGGATTCATGAGGATGTCGGCGTCCACCTCGAAGGAGTTGTGCCGCTCCTGGATGAAGCGCTTGCGCCAGGCGTCCTTCACGTTGTTCTTCAGCCGGGCGCCCAGGGGGCCGTAGTCCCAGGTGTTGGCCAGGCCGCCGTAGATCTCGGAGCCCGCGAAGATAAAGCCCCGGTTCTTGCACAGGGCAACGATCTTGTCCATGGTTTTTTCGGTGTTTGTCATTGTGGATGAACCTCCGTTTTATGATTCTCGATTATTTGAGGAAGCCGTTGATGATCTGCTCCTCGGCCTCGGCCTCGGTGAGACCCAGGGTCATGAGCTTTACCAGCTGCTCGCCGGCGATCTTGCCGATGGCGGCCTCGTGGACCAGGGCGGCGTCCAGATCGTTGGCCTCCAGGCCCGGCACCGCCAGGATGCGGCCCCGGTCCATGATGATGGAGTCGCATTCCGTGTGGCCGGAGCAGGGGGCGTTGCCCAGGATCTTGGCGTCGAACTTCTGGTAGGAGTCGTCCCGGGCCACGGAGCGGGAGACCACGTCCGCGCTGGACCCGGCCCCGTTCAGCTCCACGCTGTAGACGGAGATGGCCCGCTGGCTGCCGTGGGTCATGAGCCGCTCCCGCACCAGCAGTCTGGCGCCGGCCTTCAGCTCGGCCCGGGTCGTGCGCTCGGTGTCGTCCACGCCCTTGATCTGGACCATCTCCATCTCCATGGAGCTGTTCTCGTCCATCCAGAGCTCGGTGACGGGGTTCAGAATGCGCTTGCCCCGGCCGTCGCCGGAGCCGTAGTGCTTCTCCACGTACTTCACGTGCGCCCCGGGCTCCAGCCAGAAGCGGTGGATGCCGTCGTGCTGGGCGTCCTGGTTTCCGCAGTTGTCGATGCCGCAGCCCGCCACGATCACCACGTCGGCGTCCCGGCCCACGTGGAAGTCGTTGTAGACGGTCTCCTTCAGGCCGGACTCCGTCAGCACCACGGGGATGTGGACGCTCTCGTGCCTGGTGCCGGCCTTAATGCGGACGTCGATGCCGGGCCTGTCCGTCTTGGTGACGATGTCGATGTTGGCCGTGGTGGCCCGGGCGGCAGAGGCGCCGTTGGCCCGGATGTTGTAGGCCCCCTCGGGGACCCCGTGGAGGTCGGCCACCTCCCGCAGCAGCCGGAGCTGGATTTCGTCAAGCTGTTTCATTCGGCGCCTCCCTGCTCTGCCTGGCGGCAGGCCCGCACCGCCGAGGCGGTGCCGATCAGCGTGGGCAGAATTTCGTCTCTGGGGCCCTGGCGCAGCACCCGGCCCTCCTGGATCACGATGATCCGGTCCGCCACCGCCAGGATCCGCTCCTGGTGGGAGATGATCAGAATGGCGCTGTCCCGGATGTTGCGGCGCAGGTTCTCAAAGACCTGGATCAGATTCTGGAAGCTCCAGAGGTCGATGCCGGCCTCGGGCTCGTCGAAGATGGAGAGCCTGGCCCGCCGGGCCAGGACCGTGGCGATCTCGATGCGCTTGAGCTCGCCGCCGGAGAGAGAGGCGTTCACCTCCCGGTCGATGTAGTCCTTGGCGCAGAGGCCCACCGCGGACAGGTACTCGCAGGCGGCGGAGACGTCCAGCCTCCGCCCCGCGGCGATGCGGAGCAGGTCCAGCACCCGCAGGCCCTTGAAGCGCACCGGCTGCTGGAAGGCGTAGGCGATGCCCATGCGGGCCCGCTCGGTGATGGAGGCGGCGGTAATATCCGTGCCGTTGAAGCGGATCGTGCCGCCGGTGGGCGTCTCGACGCCGGCGATGAGCCGGGCCAGGGTGGATTTGCCGCCGCCGTTGGGGCCGGTGACCACCACCAGCTCCCGGTCCGGAATCGTCAGGCTGACGCCCCGGAGAATGCCCTTCTGCTGGCCCTCGTCGGAGACCCGGAAGGAAAGATCGGAAATTTCAAGCATGGGATACCTCGTTTTGGGAATAGTCGTTTTGTGAATAGTCCTTTTGTGAATAGTCTTTCCGCATTATACCCGATTTGCCCGTAAAATTCTACCCCTTTTTTCATTTTTTCTCAGCGCCCCGCGTTTTCCGTTTTTCCGTTTTTGTCATTCCGAGCGCCCGAAAGGACCAGCTTCGCGTCGAAGCGAGGAATCCGTTCTCCCGTCCCCTGGGCCACTGTGGAAAACCATGTGGGAATCCGGTGGAAAAGCTGTGGAAAAGCAAGGGGCGGACCGGAACAGCACGGCCGCTCGCAGGAAAACGCCGCCGCGAAACGCCTGACCGGGAACAGTCAGTCCGCCGCGTCTGCACCGGCCTTCGCCGCGCCGCAACGGGGACGCGGGCGCTTTCTCCGCCAGCCTGTCATTTTCTCAGGACATTTTTTGCAAACTTTTTTCAAATTTCCTTTCGAGTATCTTGACAAAATTACTCGCTTGTGATACAATCTGAGTATCTTAAAAGCGTGTATTTTGACGCATGAAAGGAGTTATGTATCATGGAAGCGGACAAGCTGCAGCGGGGCCAGTTCACCTTCTACGCCTCCTATCTCAGCGCCGTGGAGGAGCTGCCCAAATGCCGCAGATACGAGGCCCTGCTTGGGATTTTGCGCTACGGCCTCTACGGGGAGGAGCCCGGTCTTCAGGGGGCCGCCGCCTGCGTCTTCCGGGCCGTGCGGCCCCATCTCGCCGCCGGCCGGGCCAAGGCCGCCTACCGCCTGCGGAAGAACGCCGAGGCCGACGAAGCGCCTCCCGCCGTCCATCCCGCCGTCCAAATGTAGAGTAAGAGAAAGGGTAAGCGTAAGGATAAGCGTAAGGGAAAGAAAGAGAGAAAGTACAATCTCTCCAAGAAAGAGAGAAAGAGAAAGAGCACAGGCAAAGCCCATGCTCTTCTTTCCGTTTCGCTTCCCCGTCCGCAGGGCGATCTGTCGCACCCGGTTGGTGGTCGGGATTTGCCTGCGGCAAATTGCGTTCGTGCCTCCGTCGAAAGGGTTCTGTCGTCGGACGAACCCCTCCACCGCCCTTAAGGGCGGTCCCCCTCCCCTGCAAGCAGGGGAGGTTTGTCTGTTGCCTGATCCCTGATGCCTCGTCGGTGCGGGGGGCGGCGTGGCGAGCAATGCTCGCCGCTACGGGCGGGTCTGTTCCCTGTTCCCTGTTCCCTTGTCGGTGCGGGGTACGGCGGGCGGTCAATGACCGCCCCTACAGGCGGGTCATTCCGAGCGCAGCGTGGAATCCGCATACCCCGTCCCCTGATACCTGATGCCTCGTCAAAACGCGCGGGGCGTCGAGGGCGCCGCCCCCTACAGGCGAAAACGCCCCGTTTCTGACATTGCGAGGCCAGTGCGCAGCCGCCAAAGGCATGGCTTGTCGCTTCCGGCGCAGCCGTCCGCGACTTCCCGCGAGAGCCCACTGGGCTCTCGGCGCTGAACGCGCTTGCACTGGCCGTGGCCCTGGCTTCGCGTCGTCGTTTCTCTTTTTCAACGTTTTCAAATGGCAATTTGAAAACACCGCAATTTTGCGTTTTGCATTTTGCGTTTTGCGTTCCCGCCCGAGCGGGTGCAAAGGGCCGGCAGATTGCCGGCGCTACAGGCGGGTCTGTTCCCTGTTCCCTGTTCCCTTTCCTCACCCTAATCCTTAATCCTTAATCCCTAATCCCTCATTCAGACCGCAGGGCCGCCACGGGGTCCTGGCGGGCTGCCTTCTTGGAGGGGATGAGGCCGCCCAGGAGGGTCAGGAAGATGGACAGGGCCACCAGGATCACGGCGGCGGTAACGGGCAGATAGGCCCGGATGTTGACCTCGCCTGCCACGGAGGCGATGATGCGGTTGGCCGGCACCAGCAGCGCGTAGGTGATGCCCACGCCCAGCAGACCCGCCAGGGCGCCGATGATGAAGGTCTCGGCGTTGAAGACCTGGGAGACGTTCCGCTTGGAGGCGCCGATGGCCCGGAGGATGCCGATCTCCTTGCGGCGCTCCAGCACAGAGATATAGGTGATGACGCCGATCATCACCGAGCTCACCACCAGGGAGACCGCCACGAAGGCGATCAGCACCGCGGAGATGGCGTCCACGATGTCCGTGACGGAGCTCATGAGGGTGTCCACGATGTCGGTATAGGTGATGACCCGGTCCGGGTCCTCCTTCTCCATGTGGGCGTTGTACTCCGCCAGGATCTCCTTGACCCGGTTCTTCCCGTCGAAGTCCTTGGGGTAGATGGTGATGGAGCCGGGGTTCTCGTCGGCGGCGTAGCCCAGCTTCCGCAGGTTGCCGGAATAGGTATTGCTCTGCTTGGACATCAGGGCCGTCATCAGATCCCGCAGCTCGGCGGGGTCCATGTTCATGGAGAAGGCCTCGGCCAGGGCCTCGGGGTCGATTTGGAAGGCGTCCTGGAAGTTGGCGGCAAACTGCTCCGTGAGGCCGGAGAGATTGTCGGAAATCGCCTGGGTCAGCTGCTCGGTGAGGCCGCCCATGGCCTGCTCCATGGCCTTGCCGATGGCGGAGCCCACGGAGTTGGCGTAGCGGGAGAAGAGCTTCGCCGCCCGCTGCTCCAGGCCGGAGGTATCCAGGGCCCTGGTGACGGCGCTGGTCAGCAGGCTGCCGGCCGCGTCGGAGGCCAGGTAGTCGGTGAAGGATTCCCCCAGGGCCCGGATGCCGGGCTGGCCGGACTCGGCGGCCCAGGTCTCGTAGCCCTCGTAGACCTGGCGGGTCAGGGCCGCGATCTGCTCCTGGGAGAGGGTGAAGGCCTCGGCCCGCTGCCGCAGCTCCCCAGCGGCGGCCTCCAGGGCCGCCTGGGCCTCCTCGGTCTGCAGATAGTCCGCCAGGAACTGCAGGGGCAGAGCCGTGCCCTCCGGGTCCTGCTGGGCGGCGTAGTCCGGGTAGCCCGCCAGCACGGCGGTGAGCATGGTCCCCAGCTCCTCCGGGGTGACGGCGGCGGCCCCGTTGTCGGCCAGGGCCTGCCGGATGCCGTCCTCGATGGTCTGGCGGGCGGCGTCGGAGCGCAGGTAGTCGCGCAGGGCCTGGGGCAGGCGGGCGGGATCGGTGGCCGGGTCCTTTTGGGCCTCGGCCAGCCAGCCCTCCAGAAGCTGCGTGAACAGGGCCCGCAGGTCCTCGGCGCTGAGCTGGAGCTTCACGCCCTGCAGCAGCTCCGCGACGTCCTTCCGGGTCAGGCTGGGCATGGCGGCGGAGAAGGCGCTGGGGTCGATGCTCCCGCTGAGGTCCAGGCCGGAGAGGTCCAGCTGGGAGAGGTCAAAGCCGGAGAGGTCGAAGTCCCCGCCCTCCCCCAGGTCGAACTGGAAGGCCTTGGAGATGGCCTCCTCGTCCACGGAGAAGAGGCTGGAGAGGTCCATCTCCCGGTCCTGCGGCGTTTCTCCGAAGGGCAGGCCGGTGAAAACGTCGACGCTCTGGTCCGCCAGCTGCCGCTTCGTCACCTCGCTGGCGGCGGATTCCGCCCGCAGATGGTCGCTCAGGGCGGCGGGATAGGCGATGCCGTAGCTCAGGGTGGGATTGCTCATGTCCTCCTTGGGAAGCACCACGCCCACCACGGTGAGATCGTCGGCCTTTTCCAGGGTCCGGCGCAGCCAGGCCTCGTCGGCGGAGCGGTCGGCCCACACCTGATAGTCGGCGTCGTAGCTGTAGAGGGCGGCGGCGGGCAGCACCTTGAAGGAGATGCCCAGCAGGTCCTGATAGCGCAGCCGCAGCTCCGGGCCGCTGGCCTCCACGCTCTCGCCCTGGGCGAAGCGGCGGATCATCTCCTCCAGCTCGGCGGGGTCCTTGAGGCCCAGGGTGTAGAGGGTCAGGTCCGAGACCCGGCCCCGCTGGGTCAGCACCACCACGCACTCGTTCCAGGCCGCGGGCCAGCGGCCCGCCTTGACCTCGTACTGGTCCTCATAGAGCTCCCTGGCAGAGGGCATGACCCGGAAGGAGTCGGTGGAGGTGAACTGGGAGAGCATGGAGCTCATGCCCTCGGCGGAGGAGAAGCCCATGGAGGCAAAGCTGCTGTCCGGGTTCACCTGCCGGACCCGTTCCCCGTCCAGCTTGTAGATGCGGGGCGTGACGTTGTAGTCGTAGACGATGGCCTGCACCTGATCGTAGACGTCCGTTTCGCCGGATTCCAGGTAGTCCCGCAGGGCGGCCAGATCGTTGACGCTGACCCGGGAGAAGAGGTTGGTGACGGTCTTCCACTCCCGGACCTCCGCCGGGTCCTCGTCCGGTTCGCCGCCGCGGTTCTGGGGCATAAAGGCCGCCAGATTGAAGCTGGAGTCGGTGATCTGGAGGGGGTAGCTCTTCAGCGTGTCCTCCTCCACGGACTGAATGTAGCGGTCCACGCCGTTGGACATGGACAGGATCATGGCGATGCCGATGATGCCGATGGAGCCCGCGAAGGCCACCAGCAGGGTCCGGACCTTCTTGGTCCAGAGGTTGTTGAAGCTGAGGCTCAGGGCCGTCAGCGGGGACATGGAGGCCTTGCCCAGATTCCGATGGACGGCGGGGCCCTCGGCCTCCGGGTCGTAGGGGTCGGAGTCGTCGGTGATGCGCCCGTCCTTCAGCCTCACGATGCGGGTGGCGTAGAGCTCCGCCAGCTCCGGGTTGTGGGTCACCATCACCACCAGCCGGTCCCGGGCCACCTCCTTCAGCAGATCCATGACCTGCACGGAGGTCTCGCTGTCCAGGGCGCCGGTGGGCTCGTCGGCCAGGAGGATGTCCGGGTCGTTGACCAGGGCCCGGGCGATGGCCACGCGCTGCATCTGGCCGCCGGAGAGCTGGGCGGGCTTCTTGTGGATATGCTCCGCCAGGCCCACCTTGGTCAGGGCCTCCGTCGCCCGGCGGCGGCGCTCGCCCCGGCTGACGCCGGAGATGGTCAGGGCCAGCTCCACGTTGGCCAGCACCGTCTGGTGGGGGATCAGATTGTAGCTCTGGAAGACGAAGCCCACGGTGTGGTTGCGGTAGGAGTCCCAGTCCCGGGCGGAGTATTTGCGGGTGGAGACCCCGTTGATGATCAGCTCGCCCTCGTCGTAGCGGTCCAGACCGCCGATGACGTTGAGCAGGGTGGTTTTGCCGGAGCCGCTGGGGCCCAGGATCGCCACGAATTCGCTGTCGCGCAGGCTGAGGCTCACCCCGTCCAGCGCCCGCTGGACCAGGGAGCCGGTTTTATAGACTTTTTTAACGCCCTTGATTTGCAGCACGAGAGCACCTCCCTTCGGAATAATGGATATCAGGGAACAGGGAACAGGGAACGGGGAACAGGGAACGGGGAACAGGAGAACGCCCGTAGGAGCCGATGCCCACATCGGCCCGCCGTACCCCGCACGGACGAGGCAACAGGCATTAGGCAATAGGCAATAGGGGACGCCCCGGCGTATGCCCCGCCGTACCACGCCGTAGGGGCGATCATTGATCGCCCGGCGTTCGGCACGAACGCAATTTGCCGGAGGCAAATCCCGATGACCGACCGGGGGCCATAGATCGCCCTGCGGGCGATTGTTCGCCTGCGGCGAACCGGACGAGC
>JAFWTG010000019.1 GCA_017519005.1 Oscillospiraceae bacterium
AGGCAAGAGCCGATTCTTGTTGATATGATTGGATTTTCGATCCTCTTTTCGACCTCCTGAGCCGTTTTTCGCTTCCTTTATCTTCCCTCAACTTCCAAAAGACGTTACTCCCTCAAAATCCCGTGTCCGCAAGGACGTGCGGGTTCGACCCCCGCCACCGGCACCATCCGAAAGTCCCGAAAGCCTTGGCTTAACAGTGATAAGGAACTAATCAAACTTGTGACTGTAAGCTGACGGTTTCGGGCGTATAACGAAGAAAAGTCGTTGCTTTCCAGTCAGGAAGGCAACGGCTTTTCAACATTTGGGGATTATTGGGTGTAAGGAAAGCCAAATAAACGGGCAGGATGAAGTGCCTTACCCAAGCAATGAGTGGCGACTCCTACTTCTTCCTTGGCACTTATAAGAAACCTTACTGAGCAGAGTTCCTTATTGGCTTCAGTAGTTTATCATGCAGTGATGATCACATCATGTATTTAATAGGAACGCGTCAATCTATATTGACTCGGACAACGAAACAGACATACAGATAGCGAGAGAGCGGTTTGACTTGCTCAAAAGAAGAGAATGAGCAGATACTTCTGGTTTCCGATCTTTCCACCGCTTTCTACCGGCCCAATATCCACGTCAACAGCTTTCTGGATTGATCTGTCTTGTTATTTGGCCCGCTTGTAAATGACTTTGAATCTATTGAAATTCCAATGAATTTGTGCTATATTAGTATCGCTAAATCTATTAAGGGGCTTACAACTTCAAACGTTCGTAGAATGAGAGTACGAATCATATTGAACGGGTAAGCAGAATGATTTAGCAGAAAAATGAGTAAACCAATGAGACTATTAGTTCCAATCAAATTCTCATTATGGGATTAAGAAAGCAGATCGTGCTGGTTGACTGTAGTTGTCCCCCTGTTGTTTCATTGCTTTACACCACAAAATCGAGCCGAAAAGGGATATTCCATTCGGTTTTGTTTTGTTGCGTGTAAAGCTATCTTTCCGGATGATTGTAATCCACGCACAAAGCAAAGTGCGTGGATTGTTTTTGGCTCAGAAAGGAGAAGAGCATGGGTAAGGTTTCTGGTAAAACACACACGAAGGAACAACTGGACAACTGGGCAAATCAGCACAATCCCAACAACAAAGCTTATAAGGCGAATGCCGACAACAATGCGAATCAGAAGAATCCGAATCGCAGGACTCATCAGCAGGCTCATAATGCCAACCGCCGCAATAAGCAGTATTGGACACCCGAATGGGCGCCTGACTATCCGGAATACGATGATTAAATGATTGGAGAGATAGGAATGTCAAAACGCTTTTTTGATTATGATGATGGTGATTTTGCAAGGAGCATATCAGATAATATGGCAATCGACTCCGATGGCGATCTGATGATGCGTATGGGCGATAATATGGCCATGGATATGGATTCAGGAGAGCTTCATATCATTTCGGGTTGGTCATCTGACAAAGAAGAGGAAGACTAATGTTGCATACTCCTCCGGCCCGGCCCAATCCACAGAGAAAAACCGAGGTGCCAGTTCCATGACCTTCAGCTCCCTGACCTTTTTGTTCGTGTTCTTTCCGGTCACCTTTCTGCTCTACGCGCTGATTCGGAACCACACCGCCCGCAACTTCATCCTCGCGGCCGCCAGCCTGGTGTTCTACGCCTTCGGCGAGCCGGTGGCGGTGATGATCATGCTGATCTCCATCGTCCTCAACTATCTCTTCGGCCGCGGCGCCGCGGGGACGAAGTGGGACAAGCCGGCGGTGGTCCTGGCCGTCGTTCTGAACATCGGCCTGCTCTTCGCCTACAAGTACACCGGCTTCTTCACGGAGATCCTCAACGCCGTCTTCCGGCTGTCCATCCCCGTGCCCCAGATCCGCCTGCCCATCGGCATCTCCTTCTTCACCTTCCAGGGCCTGAGCTACGTCATCGACGTCTACCGGGACAAGAAGAACGTGCAGAAGAACCTCTTCTCGGTCCTGCTGTACATCTCCTTCTTCCCCCAGCTCATCGCCGGCCCCATCGTGCGCTACTCCGACATCGCCGCCCAGATTCAGGAGCGGGAATTCAGCTTCGACCGGATCAGCCGGGGCGTGTGCCGTTTCCTCTTCGGTCTGGCGAAGAAGGTCCTGCTGGCGAACCAGATGGGCATGCTGGCCGACAAGGTCTTCTCCTTCGGCGGCGGCCAGCTCGCCACGGGCACGGCCTGGATCGGCGCGGTCTGCTATACGCTCCAGATCTTCTTTGACTTTTGCGGCTACAGCGACATGGCCATCGGCCTGGGCTGCGTCTTCGGCTTCGACTTCAAGGAGAACTTCAACTATCCCTTTATCTCCGGCAGCATCCAGGAGTTCTGGCGGCGCTGGCACATCTCCCTGTCCACCTGGTTCAAGGAGTACGTCTACATCCCCCTGGGCGGCAACCGCAAGGGCCGGACCCGCACCACCCTCAACAAGTGGATCGTCTTCTTCCTGACCGGGCTCTGGCACGGCGCCAGCTTCACCTTCATTCTCTGGGGCCTCTGGCACGGCCTCTGGCAGATGCTGGAGACCTATCAGATCGTGCCCACCAAGAAGAAGTGGTTCAAGCCCATCGGCCACGTCTACACGATGCTCGTCGTGATCCTGGGCTTCGTCCTCTTCCGGGCGGATACCCTGGCCCAGGGCTTCGGCGTCATCGGCGCCATGTTCTGGCCCACGGCGGGGACCCCGGCGGTCACCCGCGAGATCCTGTCTCTGTTGAGTCCCCTCTTCTTCCTGAGCTTCGGCTTCTCCCTGCTGCTGTCCACGCCGATTTTCCGCGTTTTCCGCCAAAAGGCGGAACAAACGGGAAAGATCGCCGTCTACAACTACGCGGCCTGCGCGGGCTCCCTGGTCCTGTTTGCGCTGTCGGTCCTCACCCTAGTGTCCAGCAGCTATAACCCCTTCATCTATTTCCGCTTCTGAGAGGAGGTCTTGCATCATGAAAAAAGGCTTCAAGATCGTCTACGTCGTCCTCTTCTTTACCCTGCTCTGCGTGCCCATGCTGCTGATGCCCTTCTTTAAGAACGACGCCAGCCTGGAGAAGCGGGCTCTGGCAAAGTTCCCCGCCTATCTCACCGAGGGGCAGCTGAACCTGAACTTCTCCGACGAGTTTGAGTCCTGGGTCAGCGACAGTCTGCCCCTCCGGGCCCAGCTCCTCACCGCCTCCAACACCCTCAAGGGCGAGCTGCTCCACACCGCGAGCTCCAACGTCATCGACGGGAAGGACGGCTGGCTCTTCTACAACACCGAGAGCGCGGACTTCCTGGACACCAACGCCCTGACGGACCGGCAGATCCGGTCCATGGCCGTGACCCTCTCCCTGATCGAGGAGGACGTGAACGCCCGGGGCGGACGCTTCACCTTCGTCCCCGCCCCCAACAAGTCCTCGGTCTACGGGGAGATGATGCCCGCCAGCTTCCGGGCCGCCCCGGAAAACAACCTGACCCGGCTCACGGCGGAGCTCAAAGCCGCCGGGGTCAGCTTCACCGACCTGCGGCAGGTCCTGCTGGAGCAGAAGGCCTCCGGAGCCGCCCCCGACGTACCGCTCTACCACCGCCGGGACTCCCACTGGAACTACCGGGGCGCCCTGGTCGGCTATAACGCCATTCTCGACAGCCTGGGCAAGGAGCACGAGACCTGGGCCGACGCGCCCTATACCGTGGAAACGACCTGGAGCGGCGACCTGGACAAGCTCCTCCTCCCCGCCGGCGGCGTTCCGGACGATCAGGTGGTCTGGCAGATCGACCACGCCCGCTTCCGCTTCACCCAGCCTATGGGCGTCCGGGATCACGAGGCCCAGCTCGAAAACTTCATGAGCGACAAGGAGGACCGGGACGATCTCTTCACCGTGAAGAACCTGGACCGGAAGGACGGCAGCGCGGTCTACGTGGTCCGCGACTCCTTCGGCCGGGCCCTGCTGCCCTTTATCATCGACTGCTGGGAGAGCTCCACCTTCAAGCGCACGGACTGCCCCGACGTCGCCACCCTGAAGCAGGGGACGGACCTGATCTATGAGATCGCCGAGCGCAATCTCTCCCGGGTCATCTCCACGGCCCCCTTCCTCTACGCCCCGGTCCGGGAGAACCGCTCCGTCGAGGGGCTTGCCGACGGCGGCGCCGTCGATGGAAAATACGAGCGCACCGGCTACGGCATCCGGCTCTACGGCGCTCTGCCCGAGGAGCTGCCCTGCGGCGACTGCCGGGTCTGGCTCCGGCTGGAGCAGGCGGGCAGGGTCCTGACCGTGGAGGCCTTCCCCATCTATGAGGCCAAGCTCCTGGAGGGCGAGGGCAGCAACGGCTACTCCGCCATTCTCTCCAAGGACCTGGATCTCACCGGGACCTGGACCGTGACCGCCATTGCGGAAAACATTCAGTTCAACTGCGGCACTTTTACCGCTGAATAATTACATCAAGGAGGAAACCAAAATGAAATTCACAAAAATCCTTTCTCTGCTGTTGGCGGTCCTGATGATCGCCGCCCTGTTCGCCGGCTGCGCCGGTGAGACCAAGCCCACCGAGGCCCAGACCGAGAAGCAGACCGAGGCCCAGACCGAAAAGCAGACCGAGGCCCAGACCGAGGTCGAGACCGATCCCCAGAGCGAGACCGATACCCAGGCCGAGCCTGTTGAGATCGACGTCTGGCTCGAGGTAAACGGCCAGCAGCTCCGCGTCGGCGTCCCCTTTGCGGAACTGGAGCCGATGCTGCCCGAGGAGACCGCTCCTGTCCAGGAGGTCGATTCCTGCGACCCCGATTCCGACTGGCACCAGACCACCCATACCTATGACGGCTTCACCGTCACCGTGAACAAGGACGGCGTCGCCGTCGGCATCAGTGTCGTTGACGGCGACTACGCCCTGAACGGCACGGTCAAAATCGGCTCCACGCCGGACGACGTGAAGGCCGCCTTCGGCACCCCCGACACCGACGAAGAGTGGGGCATCTACTACTACGGCACCATGCCTATGCTCAACTTCTACCTGGACGAGGAGACCGGCCTGATCAGCGGCTTCGGCGTCATGTCCGAGTTCGTTATGTAATTTCCCAAACAAAGGGCGCGTTGCAAAATAGCGTCTGAAAAAACAAAGGCACCAGCTTTCCCCGAAAAGGGGTTGGCTGGTGTCTCTGTTTGTGGTAAAATTTAGGTGTGA
>JAFWTG010000020.1 GCA_017519005.1 Oscillospiraceae bacterium
ATAGGGGAAGAAGGTCATCATGCCGAACTGATCCATGAAGAAGCCGGAGATCCAGGGCGTGATGGTCTGGGCCGCCATGGAGGCAGTATAGTAGATGCCAGTGTACTTGCCCACGTTGCTGCCCTTGCTCATCTCCACCACCATGGGGAAGGAGTTGACGGTGAGGGTGGCCCAGCCCACGCCGGCCAGAACGAACATGGCGTTCATCAGCATCGTGGGACTGCTCTCCCGCAGGAAGGAGGCGACGAAGAAGGCGGTGGTCAGCATGACGACGCCAGCCATGATCATCTTCTTACGGCCCAGCTTGGAGGACAGCAGACCCACGGGGAGATAGGAGACGATGGCCGCTGCCTGGGCGATGATCAGGGTCAGGTTGTAGTCCTTGTGCAGCACGTTGCTGGCATAGACGGAATACTTGGAGGTGATGGCGTTGTAGCCCATGAACCACAGGACGATGGAGGCCAGCAGGAAGATCAGGGACTTGCGCTCGTCGCCGCTGAGCTTACGGCTGCCGGAGAGCTCCTCCTGCTTGTCCTCGATGCCGAGGCGCTTGGTCTCCTCCTCCATCTCGGCGGCGAACAGCGGCTCGTTGACCATCTTCAGGAAGATTAGCAGGGCCAGCACCATGATGCCCGCGATGACGCCGAAGTAGAGGGTGTAGCTCATCAGAGAATTCTTCACCGCGCTGGTGGCGAAGACCATGCCCAGGCCCAGGACCAGAATGCCGCCGGCGCTGCCCATGAGGTTGATGATGGCGTTGGCCTTGGAACGAAGGGGCTTGACGGTCACGTCGGGCATCAGAGCCACGGCAGGGCTGCGGAAAATGGACATGGCCACCAGGACGATCAGCAGGATGATCATGAAGGAAATCAGCGGCGTTGGATTGTCCTTGGTGACGCCCCAGGCGTAGGCCTGGCGGGCGGGCGCCACGTAGTCGGTGTAGTGGGGATTCACGAAGGCCTTGCCGGGGGCGTGCAGCAGAATGGCGTTGGCCTCGGACTCGGCGCCGTCCGCCAGGAAGCGGTCCTGCATGGAGTAGACCTCGCCGGGGGCGTTGTCCGTGACGGTCCAGCAGCGCAGGGCCTTGCCGGAGAAGACCAGCTGGTTCCACTGCTGGGTGATCTTGGGCTCCCGGAGGGTCTCCCCGATGAGGCCGGTGGCGCCTGGCAGGAAGTAGTCGGCGGGGAGCTGGGAGAAGGCGTCCTTAGTCAGAACCTCCCCCAGCTTCACGGTCTGGCCGGTGGGGGTGCTCAGCTCCGCCTCGCTGTCCAGCCAGAGCTGGGAGGGGATCTTCAGAAATTCGTCCTTCGTGAACTTCTCGCTGAGGCGGAAGTCCTCGTTGTCGGGAGTTTTGAGCTCCACGTCCTTCTGGGTGTCGTAGATCACGGAGAGGGAGGCGGGATCGTCGATTTTGGTGACCTGGTTGATGTTTTTCAGCTGGGCCAGGTCCGTGAAGGACAGAATCACGAAGAAGACCGCCGCGACCACTGTTCCCACCAGGATGAAGGGCGTCCGTTTGCCCCGCTTGGCGTGACAGTGATCGGAGATCGCGCCGAACAGCGGCAGCATGAACAGGGCCAGGATATTGTCCAGGGTCATGACGCCGCCGGACAGGGTCTGGGACATGCCGAACTTGTTGGTGAGGATCAGGGGGATGGTATTGTCGTAGGCCTGCCAGAAGGCGCAGATCAGGAAAAACGCAAAGCCGACGAAGATGGTTCGTTTGTAATTCAGCTTCATAGGGTCCTCCCCTTCCGATAATTATCTGATTTTACTATAACACATCTTGTCGAAAAATGCACTAACTTTTTTTATAATTTGACTTTTTCCTGATCGTGTATTACAATATGGGGCAACAGGGAACGGACCTGCCCGCAGGGGGCGGACCGGACGGTCCGGGCGGCCCGCACGGGAGCGGCTGCACGTTCTATGAGGAGGCAGGATGATGAGCGACACAGCGCGTCTGGAACAGTTGATCTCCGTCCTGCCCGGCTGGTTTGCCGCGAACAGGCGGGAGCTGCCCTGGCGGCAGAACCGGGAGCCCTACCGCGTCTGGCTCTCGGAGATCATGCTGCAGCAGACCCGCGTGGAGGCCGTGAAGGGCTATTACACCCGCTTTCTGGCGGCGGTGCCGGACGTTCCCGCCCTGGCGGCGGCGGACCCGGAGCTGCTACACAAGCTTTGGGAGGGCCTGGGCTACTACAGCCGGGTGCGGAATCTGCAGCGGGCCGCCCGGCTGATCGTGGACGAATACGGCGGCGTCTTCCCCCGGGACTACGCGGCGATCCGCGCCCTGCCCGGGATCGGAGACTACACCGCCGGGGCCATCGGCTCCATCTGCTTCGACCTGCCCACCCCCGCCGTGGACGGCAACGTGCTGCGGGTCCTGACCCGCCTCACCGCCGACGGCCGCTGTGTGGACGAGCCCGCCGTCAAGCGGGCGCTGCGGGAGCGGCTGGCTGCCGTCTATCCCGAAACTGGAGCCGGAACCCTGACCCAGGCGCTGATGGAGCTGGGGGCCACGGTCTGCGTCCCCAACAGCGAGCCGAAATGCGAACGCTGCCCCGCCGCGGCCTTCTGCGCCGCCCGGGAGGCAGGTACCTGGCAGGCTTACCCGGTCCGGGCCGAAAAGCGCCCCCGGCGGAGGGAGGCGCTGACGGTCTTCGTCTTCGACTGCGGCGGAGCCTATGCGCTGCGGAAGCGCAAAGCATCCGGTCTGCTGGCGGGACTCTGGGAATTTCCCAATGTCCCCGGACAGCTGGAGGCCCAGGAGGCTCTGGATCTGGCGGCAGCCTGGGGGCTCCGGCCCCGGGGCCTGGGAAAGCGGGTGGAGCGGACCCATATCTTCACCCACGTTCAATGGGACATGCGCTGCTATTACGTTCCCTGCGGAGAACGGGCCGAGGGCTTCACCTGGGCCGGGCAAGACGAGCTCGACACGGCTTATGCCCTTCCCACAGCCTTTCGCATGTTCCGCGACACAGAAACAAGCAAAAACCAGGCGGACAATACAGCCTGAGGAATGGAGGAACACAAAATGACCGAACAGTACAGCGAAGACCAGATCATCACCCTGGACTTCGACGACGGCGCAAGCTTCGACTGCGGCATCATGGGCATCTTTGACGTAGAGGGCAAGGACTACATCGCTCTGGAGGCCCTGGACGGCTCCGAGGACGTCTATCTCTACGGCTATCAGCCCGTTGGGGACGACTTCGAGCTGCTGGACATCGACGAGGAGACCTTCGAAAAGGTGGCCGCCGAGTTCGAAAGCCTCATGGACGAACCGCTCTGAGCATGAAAAAGATCGGTACATTTCAAATCGAAATTTGGAATGTGCCGATCTTTTTTATTTTGTTTCCGTCTCTTCCAAAACCCGGTCCAAACAAGCGGCGGCCTCTCCCACCAGGCGGAGGCAGGGGCGGCGGGCGTAGAATTCCGGGGTCCGGGGCTCCGGCTCCCCGCCGGGGGTAGTTTGCACGTCCCTGAGCAGCTCCCGGCAGGAATAGCTGCCGTTCTGCTCTTGGAAGGCTTCCGCCAAGGCCCGGACCCGGGCGTAGTGGGCGGATTTCAGGGCCGGGTCTGTCACGTCGGAATAGCCCTTCAGCATCCCCAGGGCCAGCTCCGCCCCGGAAAGGGCTCCGCAGAGCTCCCGCAGACGGCCCAGACCCCCGCCGAAGGAGGAGGACAGCCGGGCAGCGGTTTCCATGTCCAGACCCATGTCCTCCGCGAAGGCGCAGAACACTGCCTGGGCGCAGTTGTAGCCCATGCGGAACAGGTTTCGAGCAAGCTCGGCATGGTCCATAGACGCCCCCGCCGTCATTCCTGCTTTCCGTCCTTCCCGGAGCCGCCGAAAAAGCCGCCGACGCCGAAAAGGATGCCGACAAAGGCCAGGAACAGGCCCAGATAAAACATTCCGGTCGAAAGCGGATTCGCGCCGCCCTCACCAAACAAGCAGCACAGCAGGATCAGCAGAACGGAAAGCACAAGGAAAAAGATGGCTTTCGCAAAATACAACAGACGGTCGATCGATTTCATAAGGTCTTCCTTTCAACAGGAGTAGGCAGAGAACGAACCGCAGAGCGGCGTCTCCGCCCATACACTGCAAAGAGGCTCCCGGCTCGGGAGCCTCTTTGTTGGAGTTTGGATTACTTGCAGATGGCCTGCTGGACGGCCACGGCAACGGCCACGGTCATGCCGACCATGGGGTTGTTGCCCGCGCCCAGGAAGCCCATCATTTCCACGTGGGCGGGAACGGAGGAGGAGCCGGCGAACTGGGCGTCAGAGTGCATACGGCCCATGGTGTCGGTCATGCCGTAGGAGGCGGGGCCGGCGGCCATGTTGTCGGGATGCAGGGTACGGCCGGTGCCGCCGCCGGAGGCCACGGAGAAGTACTTCTTGCCGGCCTCCCAGCGTTCCTTCTTATAGGTGCCCGCAACGGGGTGCTGGAAACGGGTGGGGTTGGTGGAGTTGCCGGTGATGGACACGTCGGCATTCTCGTGCCACATGATGGCCACGCCCTCGCGGACGTCGTCGGCGCCGTAGCAGTTGACAGCGGCACGGGGGCCGTTGGAGTAGGCGGTCTTGTTGACGACGGTCAGCGCGTGGTCTTCCTTCACGTCGGCGGAGAGGTAGTCGTACTTGGTCTG
>JAFWTG010000021.1 GCA_017519005.1 Oscillospiraceae bacterium
CCCAAATGAGTGTCGGTCCGCTGGAAGATTTCGAAATTTACTACACGAGGCATGGGCTCGTGCAGGTGTCCAACGACATGACGGACACGTTGGTCAGCAGCGCCCCGCAGACGCCGCCCACCTGCTTCTCGTTCAGCAGGCTGCCGAAGAGCAGGCCCAGGGCGATGAAAATCCAGGCGTTGGGAAGCGTCACCGCCAGGCAGAGCAGCAGATTCCAGGTCCAGCTCAAGCCCAGAATCAGGGCGAAGCCGTAGCAAACCAGAGTCTGCAGCAGGGCGATGGGCACCAGAGGCAGCATATAGCCCAGAATATAGTGAATGGGGCGCAGAGGCGTGGTGAAGAGCCGCAGCAGCAGGGCCGAGCCCCGGTCCTTGGACAGCAGCAGCGCGGAGAACAGGCTCAAAAAGGACAGGCCGAAGACGGAGATGCCGGGGGCTAACTGGTCCAGCATGAACAGCTTCTCCGGAACGTTGGCCTGAATGGCCGTCAGCAGGCCCAGCAGCACCAGGGGAAAACCCAGGCCGAAAAACAGCGTCAGGGGGTCCCGCAGAATCTCCTTGGCGGTCCGTTTGGAAAGAAGAAGCACCTGTTTCATCGTTTTCCCTCCTTTGCCAGCGCGATAAAGGCAGCCTCCAGGCTGTCGGTTCCGGTCTCCGCCTTCAGCTCCGCCGCGGTACCCACCCGGAGCAGACGGCCCTTGCCCATGACGCCGATCCGGTCGGAGAGCTCCTCCGCCTCCTCCATGTAGTGGGTAGTGAGGATCACGGTGATCTCCCCCTTCAGGGCCCGGATTTGCTCCCAGAGCTCCGCCCGGGCCAGCACGTCCAGGCCCAGGGTGGGCTCATCCAGGAAGAGAATCTTCGGCTCCAGGATCAGCGCCATGGCAATGCTGAGCCGCCGCTGCCAGCCGCCGGAGAGCTTTCCGGCCTGCCGCTCCAATACCTCCTCCAGGCCGAAGCGGCCTGCGATCTCCCGGGTCTTTTCGCGGGCAGCCGCGCGGCCTGCCCCGTGGATCCCCGCCATCAGCTCCAGATTTTCCCGGACGGACAGCTTGGGCGCCACCGCCGTCTCCTGCGGCGAGACGGCGATCAGGGCCTTCACCGCCTCCGGCTCCCGGACCACGCTTTTCCCCAGCAGCAGAGCGTCTCCCGCCGTGGGCTTGGTGAGGCAGGAGAGCATTTTGATGGTGGTGGTCTTGCCCGCGCCGTTGACGCCCAGCAGGGCGAAGAGCTCGCCCTGGCGGATCGCCAGCTCCAGACCGTCCACGGCGGTCAGCTCCTTGTAGCGCTTGGTCAGACCTTTGGTTTCAATTGCGTTCATAGGATCCCTCCCATTTGTATTTGACGCCCAGAAAGACGTCGCTCAGCACTCGGCTGACGGTTTCCGCATCCAAATCCAGGTAGCCCGTGGCCAGCATCACCGCCAGGCCGTGGACCACCGCCCACATCTCCAGGTGGAAGCGCTCCGTCGCCGGGCCGGAAAGGCCCGCGGCGGTCCCGGCCAGCGCCGTGTGGTCCGGCCAATCCACCGCCTCCGGACTCTGCTCCCCCACCCTCCGGCTGCGCATGAACAGCAGGCGGAACAGGGCGGGCTCCTTCCTGGCAAATTCCACGTAGGCCAAGCCGATCGCCTTGTAGGGCGGCTCCTGCGAGGCTGCCATAAAGTCCGCCACGAAGCCGTGATAGCGCTCCAGCGCCCGCTCCAGCACGGCCCGGCGCAGGACCTCCATGGAGCTGTAGTTCTTGAAGATCGGCTGGGTGGAACAGCCCAGAGCCTTCGCCAGCGCCCGGGCGTTCAGCGCATCGAAGCCCCGATCCCGGACCAGCTCCAGCGCGGCGTCCAGGATCGCATCCTCCGAAATCTTCACCGGCGCGGCCACACACATTCCTCCCCGGAATAAAATAACTATCGTTATTTTATTCCGGGGAGGCTGTTTTGTCAAGGCTTTTTTCAAGCTGCCCCCAGCAAATACATCCAGCGCTCACGCTTCACTAAGGTCCAGTTAAGGTTCCGTGTGGTATGATATACGATGTCAAATTATAATGGAAGGAGAACCCCTATGCACATTCGCAAACTCTTGGCCTTGGTTCTTTGCCTCTGCCTGATCCTGAGCATGATCCCTGCGGTCACGGCGGACGGCGAGACCCTTACCCCGGCGCTGAACGGAAACAAGGGCGCCACCATAATCTGCTCCTCCGCCCCGCTATCCGCCGAGGTGGACGACAACGATCTTGCCATCGTGGAAATTCGCGGCAGCAAGGTCAGCGTGATCGGCAAGGAGAACGCCGTGGGCGTGGCCCGGCTGACGGTCCAGACTGCCTCCGGCTATCACGTTTTTGACGTTCCCATCGGCTATACCACCTTCGTCTTCGACGGCAATACCCTGACCGTCATCGAGGGCGACAGCGCCAACTACGAGGTGGCGGGCGTCAACCCCGCCAACGAGGAGTACCTGGTGGGCGACCCCAGCTTCCCCCTGCCCTTCAGCCTGGACGCCGACGGCAACCGGGTCTTTGAGAACACGGATACCTACAAGCTCTGCGTGGGTCTGAAGAAGAACGGCGGCACCTACGTCTTCACCGGCACCGGCTCCGACGGCTGCATTGCTGTCAAGAAGGCCGCCGTGGCTCCCACCACCGTCCTGCTGGCGGGCCTCAACCTGACTTCCTCCTTCACCGCGCCCCTGGCTGTCAAGAAGGAGTCCACCACCACCGCCACCATCACCGCCCTGGGCGGCTTCGTCAATACCCTCACCGACAATCCCTTCAACAACGCCGACAACTACGGCGATCCTACCGAGGACGGCGGCGACGGCAGCAACGTCGAGTACGCCGAGTCCGCGGTCATCAAGTGCAAGTCCAATTCCCAGGTCACCCTCAACGGCGCGGGCACCCTGAATCTGAACTGCTCCACCAAGAACGGCCTGAAGTCCGGCGAGTACGGCAGCCTGACCATCGACGAGCTGACCCTGAACGTCAACTCCGTCAAGAACGGCATCTCCGCCGACAACCTGCTGACCATCAACGGCGGCAAAATCAGCGTCACCACCACCGCCAACACCGGCGACTGCATCCGCTCCGACCCCGACGCGGTGGACGCCGCGGCGGGCTGCGCCGCCAATATCGTCATCAACGGCGGCGAGTTCACCCTCCAGGCCGACGGCGACGGCATCCAGTCCGCCCAGGATCTGACCATCAACGGCGGCAGCTTCAACATCCGCGCCGGCAGCGGCTATAACGACAGCAGCTTCAATAAGGACACCATGAGCCGCAAGGGCCTCAAGGGCGGCAACCCCTCCGACGACGAGACCGTGGAGGGCACCAACGTGGTCACCATCAACGGCGGCAGCTTCAACATCAACACCCCCGACGACGCCATCCACTCCGACGGCTCCATCGTCATCACCGGCGGCGATTTCAACATCCAGACCGGCGACGACGGCGTCCACGGCGAGATTCAGGCGGACTTCGGCGTCCAGAACGCGCCGGACTGCAAGATCCACATGACGGTCTCCACCAGCTACGAGGGCCTGGAGGCCAAGGACATCTATTTCCGCTCCGGCTGCTACGACGTTACGGCCTCCGACGACGGCATCAACGCCGCGGGCGGCAGCAGCAACGGCACCGATCCCTCTCCCTGGGGCCCCGGCGGCCCCGGCGGCGGCGGAGCCGCCGGCGACTACACCCTGGCCATCAGCGGCGGCAATGTCAACGTCAACTGCAACGGCGACGGCCTGGACTCCAACGGCGCCGAAACCCTCACCGGCGGCAGCATTATCGTCTTCGCCCAGGCCAGCGGCGGCGACAACGCCCCTCTGGACTGCGACGGCACCCTGACCGTCAACGGCGCCACGGTCTTCGCCGCCGGCTCCCGCCAGATGGCCCAGACCCCCGGCTCCGGCAGCCAGCCCTACGTGAGGAGCACCACCTCCATCACCAGCGGCCGCACCGTGACCGTCAAGAACAACAACCAGACGGTTTTCAGCGTCAAGACGCCCAAGGCCCTCAACTACGCGCTCTATTCCTCCCCGGCCATGAGCTCCAGCTCCGGCTGGTCCATCAGCTCCGATACCTCCACCCCCACGGTCACCCGCTACTGGGCCGAGCACAGCTACGGCTCCTACGTCCAGACCCAGGCCCCCACCTGCACGGTCCCCGGTGTCCGGACCGCCACCTGCTCTCTCTGCGGCGACACCCAGACCCAGGAGATCGCCCCCACGGGCCACAGCTGGTCCTATGTGACGATCGCCCCCACGGAAACTCTGGAGGGCTATGACCTCTACACCTGCGCCACCTGCGGCGGCCAGTACCGCACCAACTTCGTCGATCCCCTCAACGGCCCCAACCCCTGCCAGAACGGCCATACCTGGGACGCCGGCGTCGTCACCGTCCAGCCTACCTGTACCGCGGCCGGCGAGACCACCTACACCTGCACCGTCTGCGGCGAGATCCAGGTTCAGGCCTCCCCCGCGGCCCTGGGCCACGACTTCAACGAGACCACCGGCGTCTGCAATCGCTGCGGCGCCGAGGCCTTCACGGCCACCTTCGTCTGCGTCGGTCCCGTGTCCGTCACAGCCTTCCCCAGCCAGGATCTGACCACCGGCGGCGTGCCCAACGCCACCACCACCTTTATCCGCACCGGCGAGGGCGTCATTGACGTCTCCGGCAGCGGCCAGCTGAACTTCATGCTGAGCATGGATGAGGGCTACGGCGTGGAGAGCATCGTGGTCAGCCCCGAGGGCTCCTACAACGCCATCAAGTACCCCTCCGACGTGGGCACCGCCAACGCCTACCGGGTCACCAAGGTCAACCAGAGCGTCACCGTCACCATCACCGTGGCGGAGGGCATCTGCGACCACGAGTTTGACGAGAACGGCTTCTGCATCCACTGCGGCCTGGAGGCCCCCAAGGCGGTCTTCAGCTGCGGCGAAGGCGCCTCCGTCACCGCCTATCCCACCCAGGACCTGACCACCGGCGGCGTGCCCAACGCCACCGTCGCCATTGCCCGCAACAGCACCACCGGCGAAATCAGCCTCACCGGCAGCGGCCAGGTGAACTTCGTGGTGGAGCTGGCCAACGGCTACGAGATCGAGAGCCTCACCGCCGAGCCCAGCACCGCCTACAACAAGCTCAACAGCTACGAGGGCAACGCCTACCGCCTGACCAAGGTCAGCGGCACCGTCAACGTCACGGTCAACACCGTCTACACCGGCCCCGCCGGCTACCCGGTCCACTTCTCCGTGCCCTACGGCGTAACCAAGCCCGCCGACCTGATCTCCGTTCCCGGCGTCGGCATTACCCTGCCCAGCGTCACGGCCCCCGAGGGCTACGAGTTCCTGGGCTGGGTCACCGAGACCTACGACAACGTGACCGTCCGGCCCGCCGAGATTCTGACCGGCAGCTACGAGGCCCCCGCCGAGATCACCCTGAAGGCCCTCTTCACCTATACCGACGGCGGCTCCGGCGAAAAGGTCTACGAGCTTGTCAGCTCAGCGCCCTCCGACTGGACCGGCAACTACGTCATCACCTACCTCACCACCACCAGCATGTACGTGATGAAGGGTGTGACGCCCAGCGCCAACGGTGACGATATTGAGAACACCGCTAACGCTTCCTCCTACGCTGCCTCCGGCGTCACCCTGGACGGCAGCACCCTGTCCAATGTCGCCAACGATTACGTCTTCACTCTGGCCCCCCACGGCAATTACTACTCCATCCAGAGTGCTGCCACCGGGACCTATATCGGCGTAAGAGCCAGCGACGGATACATGGGCGGCTACACGAGCTACACCGCCAATTATTGCGATTGGACGCCGGGCTCTCTGAGCAACGCCAGCTGCATGACCTGCGCCACCGGCAGCTATCCCTACGTCGGCTTCCACACCAGCAACAATTACTTCTGGTCTGCCAGCTCCAGCAACACCACCCGGACCTCCATCCGCTGGTGGAAGGAGAACCAGGTCGGCACCACCATCTACACCACCATCATTGGCGAAGAGCACGTACATACGCCCGGCGATCCCGTTGTGGAGAATAACGTGGCCGCCACCTGCACCGCTGCGGGCAGCTACGACAGCGTTGTGTACTGCACAGAGTGCGGCGAAGAGCTGAGCCGTGAGACTGTTACCGTTCCCGCTCTGGGCCATGACTATGTGGCCGTCGTCACCGAACCCACCTGCACCGAGGCGGGCTTCACCACCTACACCTGCTCCCGCTGCGGCGACAACTACACCGACAACGCGACCGAGGCCCTGGGCCATCAGCCCGGCGAGCCCGTGGAGGAGAACCGGGTGGAGCCCACCGCCACCGAGCCCGGCGGCTATGACACCGTGGTCTACTGCCGGCGCTGCGGCGCGGAGCTGAGCCGCGAGCATACCGTGCTGCCCGTTCTGGAGCCCCAGGAGCCCATTTTGGACCCGAGCCTGCGGCTG
Organism: Oscillospiraceae bacterium; assembly: GCA_017519005.1. Taxonomy (GTDB): domain Bacteria; phylum Bacillota; class Clostridia; order Oscillospirales; family Oscillospiraceae; genus JAFRPC01. Next base: position 6,431 of record JAFWTG010000021.1, read on the forward strand.
TTCTACTCCGTCTCGACGGAGATCGAGATCATCACGCAGTACAGCGTGATCAAGAGCGACGTGCAGAGCTTTGATTCGTGGTACGTCGAGATTTCCAAGCTGGACGCCGACGGCAATCCGACGGAGACCAAGCGCTTCGGCGAAGGCCAGGAGGGCGCGGTCGAAGAGGCCGGCGCCGCCGTCTGGTCCGTCAACTACGTGGACGTCACCGCCAAGGAGATGGGCGTTCCCTACCGCGCGACCCTGCACGC
>JAFWTG010000022.1 GCA_017519005.1 Oscillospiraceae bacterium
CTACGAGGCGAGCTACAGCGGATTGACTGCCCGCAATATGCGGACGGCCTACGAGGTCAGCGCGCTGGTGGACGGCGCGGCCTGGGGCACGCCGGCGATCTGGTCCGTGGAGGGCCACATCAAGGCCGCGCGGGAGAATCCCAGGACCTCCCAGGAGGAGCTGGCGCTGATGAACGCCCTGCTCCACTACGTGGACGCCGTGGCCGCCGCGAATTAAGTCAACAAGCGCGGGCAGCCGATCAGACGGCTCCCGTCGCGAATCCCGTTCATATTCCCACACAGTGGGCGAATGATAATGAAACATTTTTTTCTGAAAGGAGCAAGTGACGCATGAAGTTTGAAAAGCCGATTGCCGAAGTCGAGCGCTTTTCCGTTCAGGACGTGATTTCCGCTTCGGGCGAAACGGAGCACGAGTACAATCCGGACGAGGGGACCATCGCCTCGATTTTCGGCGATGAGTGCAGCGGTCGCGAGACAGACAATTATAATTTCAATAATTGCCTGTAAAAAAAGCAACGCCGGACCCGACCAAACAAAGGGAGGGTCCGGCAAATTATTTCAGGGCGCGGCGGCTTTGTGCCCGCCGGAAAGGATGGAATCATGCAAAAGCGTCAAGCCCGGCTGTCAGCACAAGCCAGGAGCATGTTTCTGCAGCGGAAAATCCCGGGAAGAGTCTATTTTGAACTGACGCCGCGGTGTACGCTGGACTGCAGGATGTGCTACGTTCATCTGACCCCCGCGCAGATGGGAGATCGGAAGGAGCTGAGCACGGAGCAGTGGCTCCGGATCGTGGACGAAGCCGTGGAAGCCGGTATGCTCTACGCGGTTCTCACCGGCGGCGAGTGCATGCTGCATCCCGGCTTCTGGGAGATCGCCGGGCATCTGATGGAAAAGGGCGTGGTGGTGAGCGTAAACACCAATGCGTTTGCCATCACGGACGCGGACTTTGAGCGCTTCCGCCAGCTTCGGCCCAATTCGTTCCGCGTCACGCTCTACGGTGCCACCGAGGAGGGCTATGAGCGCTGTACGGGACACAGAGCCCTTTCCCGGGTCCTGGAGAACGTGACCAGGCTCCGGGACGCCGGCTTCCCCATCATATTCGGCGTTACCCTCAGCCGCTTTAATCAGGATGAATTCCTGGAGATGGTCCGGATCGGCCAAGCTCTGAAGCTCCGCGTACACTATTCGCTGGACCTCAGGGAGCCCAATGCGGATACGGGCCGCCGTCTGTCGGAGTTTGCCCTGTCCCAGGAGGAAGTCATCCGGCTGCTCACAGAGTTCCGCCGGGCGGGGAAGCTCCCGTTTTACCGGAATGAGCCGGTCACGGAGCTGCCGTCCCGCCAGCCGGACGATCCCTCCTTCAAGGGCCTGCGCTGCGGGGGCGGCTCCGTAACCGTTGCAATCCATTGGGACGGAAGTATGGCCCCCTGCTTTGAATACCAGAGTGGTTTCCCAGTCCAGGAGCTGGGCTTTGCGGCCGCCTGGGAGAAGACGAAGGCGATGGCCGCCGAAATCCAGCAGCCTGTGGAGTGCCGGAGCTGCCGGCTGTTTCCGGCCTGCGTCGACTGCGTCATGCTTCGCAGAGACCCGAAGAACCCCGGCCACGCGAATCCCGAACGCTGCGCGGCAACCGTCGCGCGCTGGAACGCTGGCCTGATCAGCCTGGAGCGGCCGGGGCCGGAACGGCCGGATTTCACGGAGAGGAAGCCGGACTGCTGACCCGGAAGCCCGCCGCCCCCCCTGGGGGACGGCGGGCTTTTCAGACGCGCAGAGAACCGTCCGCGCAAAAAAATGAAGAATTAAGAATTAAGAATGAAGAATTGAGAATTGAAGGATACCACAATTCTTAATTCTTAATTCTCAATTCTCAATTCTTTTCTCCTACATAGGGCTCCACCGTGACGCCCCGGTAGTACCATTTCAGAATGGTCTCAAAATCATTGCCCGCCCGGGCCATGGCCTCGGCGCCGTACTGGCTCATGCCCACCCGATGCCCGAAGCCCCGGGTCTCGAAGACGGCCTCGTCTGCATCCAGGCGCAGGCTGAAGGCCGTGGAGCGCAGACCGAAGCGCTTGCGGAGCGCCTTCCCCGTGAAGGGCCGTCCGCCCAGCGTGATGGTTTCCACGCCGCCGCCCGCCGTGCGGGTGACGGGGCCGATCCAGTCCGCCGGGTCCTCCGGCAGGCGGAGCTCCGGGTCCAGCGCCTCCAGCGCTGCCCGAAATTCGGCCAGCGGGATGCGGAGCTCGTCGCTGAAATGCGCCGCGCCCTCCTCCCCGGGGCTCTCCACCGCCCGCAGATAGGGCAGATCACTGCCCCAGACCGCCGCGGCGTCCTCCGTCTGCCCGCCGGAGCAGGAGAAAAAGGTGGCGTCGATCAGCGCGCCCTCGTAGCGGATCACCAGCCCGTCCGTGGCCCGGACGGCGGCCTCCGCCCGCTCCCTGGCGGCGGGCTCCGCCAGGGCAGGGTCCCGCCAGCCCTGGCAGCAGCCGGAATCGGTGCAGAGCGCCGCGCCCTCGTGCCGCCGACGGGCGTAGCTCCGCAGGGCGTAGGTCCTGCTGGCGACGGCCTGGGCCTTCAGCGCCTCCTCCAGGAAGGAGAGGGGCATCTCGGCCAGCAGCACGCCGGTCAGATAGTCGTGCAGCGTGAGGCTCAGGAGCTGCCCCTCCGCCAGCACCGGCAGACGGAAGCGCCTGTCGAAGGCCGCGGCCTCCGCGGGCTGCTCCGTGGGCGCTCCGGTCTCCGGCCCGCCCGCGGACGCGGCCGGAGGCTCCGAGTCCGGCGTCGGGGCGGACAGGCGCTGTCCGCCGCCCGCGCCGCCCATGGCCAGCAGGGCCAGAGCCACCCAAATCATCGCCACAATCAGCGTAATCAGAACAGATTCTCGCATTTTGCCTCCTCTTTCGGGAAAACCATTGACGAACGGTTCTTTTTGTGCTAAAATATTTCAGTACAAGGATAAGCATCCTTCTCCCCATACGGTTCCGCAGCGGAGGGCCCCAGGGGCCTTCGCCGACGAACAGTATATGCTATGCCGGTGGATTCCGGCACAGAACCGCCCGCGTTTCCCTCGGGAAAACCTGCTGAAATGGAGTGGTACAATCATGAAAATGAAAAAGCCCGATATCTTCCTCGCCATCACCATGTGCCTGCTGGTCCTGGCCGCGGTGCTCTGCATCGTGATTCTCTTTGTCCAGAAGGACCCGGAGACGAAGCCCGAGCCTGTGAATCCCCAGACCTCCTCCACCGATTCCGCCCTGCCCAGCGACAGCGGCGCTGTCACGCCCTCCGGCAGCGAGATCGTCGTCCCGACCGATTCGAAGCCGGCAGTGGAGCTCAAGGCCATCGACGAAGCCGCCTTGAAGGCCGCGCTGGACGAGTCTCTGAAGGGCCTGACCAGCGAGTGGCAGGTCATGGTCATCGACCCGGCCCTTGACACGCACGTGGAATCCGCCGTCAACTGCAAGGTGGACGCCTGGATGACCGCCAACCGCATGACCCAGGTCTTTATCATGGGTACGGTCTTCAAGCAGGCCCAGGACGGCACCCTCAAGCTGGAGGACGTTCTGGCTGACGTGAAAGCCATGATGACCACCAACGATACCTATGCCGCGGACCGGCTCACCGAGCAGCTGGGCGGCGGCGACGCCGCCAAGGGCCGCGAGGCCGTCAAGACCTTCGCCGTTGACAACGGCGTGAAGCTGGGCTTCAACCGTCCTCTGACCGGCAACAGCACCGCGAAGAACTACGTCTCCGCCGCGTATTGCGCCGAGCTCCTCAACAAGCTCTGCAAGGGCGAGCTGGTCAGCGACGCCGCCTCCCGCCAGATGCTGGAGCTCCTGCTCACCCCCGTGGAGAATCCCGAGATCGCCCTGGACCTGGGCGCCGACGTGAAATACGGCTTCGTCAACGACGTGGAGGCCGGCGTCTGCATCTGCTCCATGGGTGTTGTCCAGCTGCCCAACCGCAGCTACGTCATCAGCGTGGTCTGCAACGAGCCCGTCACCACCGACGGCGCCAAGAAGAAGGTCGCCGACCTGGTCACCCTGGTCAAGCCCTACTTCGCGGAAGAAACCAATCCGTAATCACGGCATACAAAAACGAGCTTCCGAAGGGAAGCTCGTTTTTATATATCCGGGTTCAAATCCATGAAACTATGAAAAAATTAAACTATGAAAATATTGTGGTATTTTCCATATCTCCGATATGGAAAATGATTTCAATTCGTCCCGAAGGGACACCAAAATAGTTTCATAATTTCATAGTTTCATAGTTTCATACCCATCGCCAAATCCCAATATGCGCAATGCTGAATATCATGTTCCGCTCTGCACGCTGCCTGTTATTCCTCGCGGACCCAATGCCGCCTGCGGGGCCGCTGCAGGCGCAGCCGCTCGAAGAATTCCGTCAGCAGGGCGGCGCATTCCGCCTCCAGCACGCCCCCGCGCAGCTCCGGACGGTGGTTGAAGGGCAGGGCGAAGAGATTGACCACCGGGCCGCAGCAGCCGTTCTTCGGGTCCGCCGCGCCGTAGACCACCCGGGGAATCCGGGCGTTGACGATGGCGCCCGCGCACATGGGGCAGGGCTCCAGGGTCACGTATAGGCTGCACTCCCAGAGCCGCCAGCCGCCCAGGGTCCTGCAGGCGGCGTCGATGGCCTCCAGCTCCGCGTGGCAGAGGGCGTTTTTGGCCGTCTCGCGGCGGTTGCGGCCCTCGCCCACGACGCGGTCTCCCAGGGCCACCACGCAGCCCACGGGAACCTCGCCCTCCTCGGCGGCCTGCCGCGCCAGCTCCAGAGCCCGGCGCATCAGTTCAGAGTCGTCCAAGCGCTCGCCTCCCTCCGATCTTTTCTCTATCCTATCGCAAGCGGGCGATTTTCGCAAGGGGAAAAAATGAAAACAATTATGAAAAATTGCGAAAAAGGGCTTGTAAAGCCGGAAACTTTGTAATATAATGAATTGAATTTTCCGGGGGACCCGTTTTTCGCTTCGCGGCGCGGGTCCGCCCCTGCTATCTGATAAAGGAAGTGCGCTATGTCTACACCGAAAAAGAGCAACAATCCCACCATCGAAGCTCTGGCCGGCCCCATCACCGCCCTGGTGAACAAGGGGAAAAAGGAGGGCATCCTCCAGGCCAATGAGCTGAATAACGAGCTTGCCAAGATCCCCTGCACCGTAGAGCAGATCGAGCAGGTCTACGAGATGCTGGAGGGCATGGGGATCCAGATCGTCGGCGCGGAGCTGGAGCTGGACGACGACGGTCCGCTGGACCTGCCCGGCCTGGACGGGGAAGAGGAGATCATCGACCCCGTGGAGCTGGCCGCGGAGTACAACCTGGACGACCCCGTCCGCATGTACTTAAAGGAAATCGGCCAGATCCCCCTGCTGACCCCCGAGGAGGAGATGGAGCTGGCCCAGCAGGTCTCCACCGGCGACAAGGAGGCCAAGAAGAAGCTGACCGAGGCCAACCTCCGCCTGGTGGTCTCCATCGCCAAGAAGTATTCCGGCCGCGGCCTGCACATCCTGGACCTGATCCAGGAGGGCAACACCGGTCTGATCCGGGCTGTGGACAAGTTCGACTACACCAAGGGCAACAAGTTCTCCACCTACGCCACCTGGTGGATCCGGCAGGCCATCACCCGCGCCATCGCGGACCAGGCCCGGACCATCCGCGTCCCCGTCCACATGGTGGAGGTCATCAACAAGGCCACCCGCTGCAACCGCAAGCTGGTGCAGGAGCTGGGCCGCGAGCCCACTCTGGAGGAGATCGCGGACGAGCTGGGCCTGCCCATTGAGAAGATCATCGAGGCCAACCGCACCGCCGCCGACACCCTCTCGCTGGACACCCCCGTGGGCGACGAGGAGGACACCACCATTGGCTCCTTCGTGGAGGACGACAACACCCCCGGCCCCGCCGAGTCCACCTCCAACACCATGCTGGCCGAGGCCCTGGCCGAGATTCTGGACACCCTGACC